>JAGVME010000150.1 GCA_020053945.1 Gammaproteobacteria bacterium | reverse complement strand
GGGTCAGCACTTCTTGCCGGATACGTGGGCCGGTTTGCGAAAAGTCCAATAGCGACTTGGCCAGCAGCGCCATAACGGCTAACCCCGCTATCCCTAGCGTTGGTAATATACCTCTCCAGCGCGCGTCGCCACTGGCGAGCCAAGCTATTGCGCCACTGGCGGTGATCAACAGTATCAGGATTCCAATGAGGAGCATGCCGTGATCGGCAGGAAGGTCAAGTTGTTTCTTTCGATAATGGGCTGGGGTGCCGGAAGAATCGAGGCCTTCCACTGAAGTGACCCCCATATATTCCCGTTGCCAGCGGATGTAGTCTTTATTGGACACGCGATCCCAGCGGCCTAGCAGAAATCCATACAAATTCACAATCCGCACGAACTCCATGACTGAAATTATCCTCAGGCGTACGCGCCAGTCTTGTGACGGGGTACTTGCGATCATTTGTGGCCATAAGTGCTTACGGGCATGCCAGATGAACAAGCCGATCGCCGCAATGATTGACACGGGAAACCATAATCCCGCTATCAGCAATGCCGCCAACAGCCCATGGATATACAGGTTAATCAAGTAACCCGCCGTGCCCATGCCGACGCGCGCATTACCCCGTGAATAATTGATCCGTTGCCGGGCCAGCGCTCCCCAGGTTTCCCGTGGACGCCAGCGTACGATGGCATTTTGGCAAAAGATAAACCGGCATCCGAGTTGCCGCATGCGAATGTTGAACAGGGTATCTTCCGCGGCATACAGCCATTCCGGGTAACCCCCGGCTTTTTTCCATGCAACCTTGGTGAAGGCTACAGACCGGCTGGAAGGGTAGTAGCGCGCCGTCTCGGTTTCATCACGGTTCGGTTGAAAAGTGGCATGGACTACCGCATGTTCAAAGGGTGTATGTGTTTCGAAACGGAAATTTCCGGCAACGACATCGGGCGCAGGAGAAGAACTGAAACACTGCATGATCTCCGCAAGCCAGTTGGAATCCACCTGGCACCCCGCATCCGTGACCGCCAAATGCGTGCCCGTTGCGGCGGCAATGCCAAGGTTTCTGCCTTGGGCAATATTGCACGGCTGGGATATCGTACGCAGTAGGCCTTGTGCGGCGTATTCTTCCAATATCTCCCGCGTTCCATCTGTGCTGGCGCCATCTACGATGATGATCTCATCCGCCCGGTGGGTTTGCCCGAGCAGCGACTCAATAAATTTCCCAATGGTTTTTTTTTCGTTGCGGACAGTGGCAACGATGGAGATTTTAATTAGGGTTTTTTCAATCATCAATTGTCTTCACTTGTGGCACTGCGCGGTTCGAGTAGGTTGGTACGCGTGTGGGTGTAGATGATGCCAGTATTTTAAAAACATATGGCAATGTCGTTCATCAAGAGCCCCGCTGCCGTGTTTGCCATAAACCTTGAAATGTTCCCAGAAAGTGAAACACGATCATTTCTCGATGAAGCACTTCGTCGCTGGGCTTGGTGAAATGTCCTGCAAGCGCATGTAACACTGCCCGAATAAATTGTGGAAACAAGTAAAATGGAATGTTGAAAATACGGCGTTCACCGGGCACGCCTCTGCTAATGGCTAAGTGCCGGCTCGATTGCAACCGCCAACGCCGGAAATAGCTTTTTCTCAGGCGGAACGCTTCGACTTTATGCCGGACGCGGGATTGTCCGAGAAAAACCGCCACCATGCCCGTTGTGAGCATGCGCTCGAACAGTTCAATGTCTTCGCCGCCAGACAACACTTGTCCCTTACGGCCACGGTTAGTATCGAACATGCCCATACGCGTGAAAACCGCTTTTTTTACTGCCATGTTTGCGCCAAACGGCATCTGGCTTCCCGGCGTAATCAGGTAGTCATCAGTACGGTCGGTACGGATCGCGAGAAACCCATAAAAGCGCTCGGTGAGCCACGGGGGTGGAGGTGTTTCCCAGATCGGCGCGATATACCCGCCGCAGGCATCCGCGTTGAATTTTTCCAGTCCATTGAGTGTCACTTCCAGCCAGTCGGGTTCGGGTAATACATCATCGTCGGTAAACAGCAGGATGTCACCCCTCGCTACCCCAATGCCATGATTGCGTGCATACGAGAGTCCTTGGGATGGCTCGAATTCATAGCGTAGTAGGGGCCATTCCTGCTGCAGCTCCGCCACGACTTTGCGCGTGTGATCTGTCGAGTTGTTGTCAACGACAATCACTTCCCACTGGCGGGATGGGTTGCTTTTTTGGGCACGCAACGCACATAGCGTATCGCGTAGCGATTCCGCGCGGTTGTAGGTGCAAACGATGACAGAGGCGTCCATAATTATTTTAGCGGTAGCATTCGGTGCAAATAATAGCACATCAGATGTTTCAGGCTACCGTCATTGGTTCCCAGGCGGATTTTGCGTAGCAGCATGGTGGGGGTGTCGGTGCCGAATACATCCAGGCGGCGGATTTGGTAGGCGCGCTCACCTGGGCGGTTGAAGCCGGATTCTACCGAAAAAGCCAAGGTAAAACCCGCACGCTGGGCAGCGTTGCGCACAGTTTCGTTATGTCGGCCATAGGGATACGCAAGATATGTCGGCGCCTGCCCATTGATGCCCGTGATCAGGGCGCGTGAATCGCGTAAATCCTGTTCCAGCGCCGACGTTTCCAGTGTGGTGAGGTCGTGATGCAGCAACGAATGCGATTGCAGGCTAAAGCCCTGCGCGGAAAGCGCGCGAAGCTGTGCCGTATCCATTAGTGGGTGGGGAAGCATCGGCTCCCCTGTAGTGATTTTCCAGTCGCTGTGCCCGGCGAGCTTGCCTGCCACCAGAAATACCGTTGCCGGCCAACCGAGTGTTTTCAGGACAGGCGCTGCGAAGTCATGCACGCCAGTGAAACCATCATCGAAGGTCAGCACGAAGGAATTTTCGGGTAACGATCTTTCACCCCGCCGCCAGGCCTCGAAATCTTCAATGCTGACGGCGCGCCAGTTTGCCTGGGCCAGTGCTTGCATCTGAGCAGTAAAATTTTGCGGACGAATGCAATAGATATCACTGGGGTGGTCGGGTTCACCCACACGGTGGTACATGAGGATAGGGATGCGTTGAGCAGTGGCCATCAGGGGTTCAACCGTTCCTTGGCAGTGACGATGGCGCGGTGCAGCCACAGAGGTAATAGGCTAGGCAGCATACGCAGTTTGGCCGCGGTTGAACCGTGGCCCGCAAGTAGCGCTTTGCGGAAAACCGGCCGAGCGTTGTTAAGGTCACCTTTCCAATGCAAGGCATCACCTTGCTCCATCAGCTTACCCCAAGTGAGAGATTCAATCTTATCAGGCCCAAGTTGTGTCGCAACTTCGGGATGCCGCCCCAGAAATAGCTGTTTCGCCCTGAAGGTATCGAGCACAGCAAGCGCCCGGTTGTGCGTGGCCTGCACCCCGTCGTGGTGGTGATACTGGGCGAGCACCTCGGGCACGCGGATAATGGGGTCGATGACAGACACTTCCATCCAGAGCAGATAATCCTCGGCGATAATGAGATGGGTATTAAACCCACCCGCTTCGATAATGGCGGTGTGCCGGGTGAGGCAGGCATGGATGGGCCAACGGCAGCCCCCCAACAGGGCGGCGGCTTTGTCCGGTATCTCATAATCAGGTGGAATGAACGGCTCGCCGCGCGGCCCGGGTAAGCCCAGGTTCTGCCAACCGCAATAGGCGAGTACCGCCTGGGGATTTGCCGTCAGCGCCGTGTGCATTTTCTCCAGGAACGCAACATTCCAGGTATCATCACTGTCGAGAAAAGCGATGAAATTACCCCGCGCTTCACGCAAACCCAGGTTGCGTGCGCGGCTCACCCCGCGCTCCCGCAGGGTAAATACTTTAAGGCGGGGATCGTTCAAAGAATTGAGGATTTCAGGTGTGCGGTCAGTGGAGCCGTTATCCACGACAATGAGTTCAAAATTATTGAGAGTCTGTGCCAGCACACTGTCAATGGCCATCTGAATATGCCGCTCGCCATTGAGGCAAGGCATGATGACAGAAACAAGAGGAGGAGTCATGGCGAGCCGCCGATAGCATGATAAGCGGTCAGATGAACGCGCGCCATGTCTTCCCATTTAAGCGACTCAGCCTGCTGCCTGGCCGCTTTTGCCATATCCGCAAGGGGTGCGCTTGCCGCCTCGTGGAGCGCGCGCGCCAAATTTTCGGGATGCGTCGGATCAAAGAGAATGCCGCTATCCGCATCAATATATTCGGGCAGGGTGGCGATGGCCGGTGCGATCACCGGGCAGCCATAACTTAGCGCGAGTATCAGTGAGCCGCTGGTCTGGGTGTTGCGGAAGGGGAACACCACCACATCAGCGGCGCGAAAGAAAAACTGAATATCGTCGTCGGCGATATAACCAAGAAAAGTGCGGATACGCAGGTCAGCCAAAGCCAGGGATGCAATTTTTCCTTTGATTTCTTCATTGAGAGGTTTGCCTGCGATCAAGAGAACAGCGTCGCCATCTTGAAGGGAGCGGAAAGCTTCAATGAGATCTTCCACGCCTTTATAAGGTTTGATGTGGCCAAAAAACAGGTAAACGCGTGCGGTTACTGATAGGCCAAATTTTTGCCGTGCCTGTTCGCGTGTGACCTCATCTTTGTGCCAGCCAATATAAGATGGATGCCGCGCGATGTCGATAGGCCGCGCAAAACCGTAGCGGGTTTGCGCTTCATGCCGGGTGTGCTCACCGTGAACGAGAAGACGGCAGCACAGTTTCATTAACACCGTGCGGAACCAGGCGTCGATACGGGGATAGCGGGATTCGTATGCATCCAACTCATGCACAGTCCAGACCACATTATTTTTCAGCAGGCGATAGGTGGCCAACATGATCAACACATGCAGGAACTGCCAAGAAGTTTTGTATAGCCCGTGTGGCCAGTGCACATGCACCACATCCAAACCGTCCCGACCGAACAGGAGACGTAAGAAGCTCAAGGGCGGATTACCGATCACCCGCACCCCCAGTTTGTTCAATTCACGCTTCAGCAAGATTTGATAAGGATTTTCCGGCCACCAAGGCAGGAAGCCCACTGTCAACGGTTGAGTCATCGGCCACCCCTCAGATGCCGGACTTCATCGGGGCAATCGCCGAACCGGCGCAGCAGATAATCGCGGAATCCCAAATATCGAGCGCGTCCCGCCGCATCACGCCCACCCCGCCGCAAACGCTGCCAGAGTGAAGTAAAAGCCCACATCCAACGCTTGAGCAGTGCCCCGTCCTGGCGGGTTCCTGCACTAAAGCGCAAGGCATCACGGCAAGTCTCCCGGAAAAGCGGCCAATAGGCCGAGCGCGGCAAATGGCGCTCAGCCCACAGCAGGATATTCCGCGAATAAAAATAAAGCTGGAGGGGTGAGTTTACGCCACCGAACGATGCTGAGACTTTGTGCCAAACCTTGGCGGAGGGGACAAACAAAATTCTATATCCCGCCGCCCGTGCCCGGTAACACCAGTCAGTTTCTTCATAGGTAAGAAAAAACTTCGGGTCCATCACGCCAAGCGTGTTAATGACTTCCGCGCTGACGAAAAGGGCGCAACCACTGGCATAATCGGTTTCGGCCACCGCTTCATATTTTTTGCCATCATCAATTTCGCCAATGCCCACATGCACAAAGCATTGCTTGTCTTGCAGCCACTTGCCCCCGGCATACCAAAGCCGGGTGGGTTCCGCGTGATAATAGATTTTCGCGGTAAACATGCCGCCGTCAGGGTGATGTGCGGCGGCTTCGGCAAACGCCTCCAGTAAACCGGGCGCGACGATGGTGTCATTGTTAAGTAACAAGACGTAGTCCGCCCCGGCTTCCAGCGCGGCACGTATACCCACGTTATTTCCCTCGGCAAACCCAAGGTTAGCGCCTGTCTCGATCAAGGGAATATCGGGGAATTTCCTCTTGATCAAGCTTGCCGAGCCGTCAGTCGAACCATTGTCCACCACGATCGCCTGAAAATTTGGGTAGGTGAGCGCGGCGAGCGAGTCCAGGCAGGCGAGTGTGTCATCACGGCCGTTCCAGTTAAGGATGATGATAGAGACCCGCAACAAATTGGCGCTTTTCGGTAACATTAGTTTGCACGCACATTTATGAGGCGGCGCCAGATCGCAACAAGTCGCTGCTCTTCTTGCTCACGGGAGTAGTGTTCAGAAATATATTTAGATGCCTCCAGTCCCATTTTTGTGGCTTGCCCTGTATTTGTTGAACATAACTGGATGGTAGTTTCCGCGGCTTTGGCGAATTCCAGGATGTCACCCGCGGCGATTGGGTAAGAAAATACCGGGTCAAAAAATTCCCGTCCGCCGCCTCCATGATATCCAACCACCAGGCACCCACATGCCATCGCTTCGGCGGCGGGCAAGCCGAAGCCTTCGGGATGGCCGAAGCTTAAGAATACCATCGCTTCCTGGAGGTGTTTTGCAATCTCATCTTGCGTCATGTTTTGTAAGGGACGGAGCTCAAAGTCGCCTAGGGCACCTCGGAATTTTAGGATATTTATTACTTGCCGCGCGTCCTCCGCATTTTTGCGGGGTAAGTAACAAATCACCTTGTTTTTTTTGTTTCCCAATGAAAACAATTTTGTGTCTACGGAAAGAACGAAACGTTCTAGACGCAGGTTAGGGAACGAGTGGCGCAGGTATTTTTCGCCATCTTCTGAGTTGATGAGCGCAGCGATTACATCTGGATGTTGATAAGGCGTACGTAACCGGTCTTTCAAGAGGGAGTACTTTTGGAAAGTGTAATAACAGTTCTGGTTAAGTATCACTTTAGGAATACCGGGCCCAATACTATCCATGGCGGGTCCGTAAGTTTCAGGAAGCACCAGGATGTCTTCCGCGTTAATGGAAGGGGGCGCATTACCGTGCAACGCAAGTCTTGCGGTGGATTTTCCTGACATCCGGGCCTGAACTTTGCGGAGGGCCTTGGAAAAAAAACCGCGATCCAAATAAACTATGGGGGTTTGGTTGTGGAACCAATCATAGCGGAAACCCCGTTTTTCATGTAAGACAAAGGCTTTAATTCCATGTTTATTGAGAATGTCGACGTGACGGTAGATCACGCCAACACCACCCACCGGAGTATTGTATTCTGGACAAAGAAAAAAGATCGCCATGGTTTTTACTGTTAGCGAAAGCGCCAGCCAATAAGGCGGTCAAATAGCCGGACGGCTTTTTTATGCGCTCTTGTGGCGGGGTCAAAATGATATTTTTCAAATTCGGTGCGTACACCGTCTATCCGCCGCCACTTATCACCCTTGCGTCGTTTGATAAATTCTTTTTCGAAAACTAATGCTTTTAGTTCATCGATAAAATCACCGCGGGTAGCTTGCGCTTGATATTCAGCGGCGTCTGCCGCCGCCTGTTTGCCTATCCGGGAGCGCAGGTTTTCGTCACCCACTAGCATTTTTATCCAGTCCGCCGCTTCATCGACATGGGGCTCCGCCCACACCGCGTATTTGCCCAGTTTATCCCGGCTATCTGCGCCTATTCCGGAAAATGGCACCAGATCATATCCAACCAAACACGAGTTTGTGTGGCGCATGAACGACATGTTGCCAGACCACGCAGTGGCGATAACCGGTTTTCCCAACGCCATGCTCTCCAATAAACCAAGCCCAAGCCCCTCTGCCCGATGCAGTGATATGAACACATCACAGCTTGCGTAAAGACTCAAGACTTCATTGTAGGGCAGCGACTGGGCAATAATATGAATGCGGGGGTCATTGCCACAATGGCGCCTGATTTGTTGAATAATCGCATCTGGGTCGCAACCAGGTCCCTTAACTTCAACATTATTAACTTTTACTACAAGATGTGCCTTATCGCCTAGTTCCCGTGCCGCCAGGCGAAAAGCGTCGATTGCGCCGTATGGATTTTTTCGCGTAGGATCACTATGGGGATCAAAACTCTGCACAAATAACACCGGATGCTCCGGTAGGCCAAAGTGGGCACGGTTTGGCCGCACATTGGTCGGCAGGTAAAGTGGGTGTTTAGACCCAAGGATGAGCGTATCTGAAATTTGTGTCTGGCAAATCTCGTGCACAAACTCAGAAGCAGTGATAAGTACATCGAGGCATGCGAGTGATTTTCTATAACGCGGCGGTAAGTGGGTGGGTTCATGCCAAATGACCCCCGCATTGAGGCGGCCTGATTTGAATATCTCCTGGGACCGCCACAGCAAAAGCTCACTAAGTTGCCAATTGGCAACGAACAGTAGGTTGACATTGTAGGGTAAATCCTCGCCTCGAGGGATCGTCAACGACTGGAAGTCACTGGATATGGCATTAGGTGCCCGATTGTAATTGATGTCATAAATTGAAACTGGCACACCCTTTTCTATTAAGAGCCGAGTGAAGTGGCGAGCCGTGATGCCTAGACTGACATTGCTGCTCAAATAGCCGACAATGTTAATGCCGAAGACAGGATTCATAGAAAATCATCTGGCTGGTTAAGCGATTTCACGAGTGCGCAATCATTACCCTTAAAGGGCGCGCAGGAGCGCTTTCCCAATGAGACGGTGCCGTGCCCGGTCATACTCGTCCGCTTTTCGCAGCGCGGATCCCAGGCGTTTTTCCAACTGTGTGGCCCGTTCTTCAGCGGCAACGGTACGATATAGCATGAACTCATCGTAGACATTAACGGGGATGGAGAAGTGTTCTATGACTTGCGCCTCCTCCGCGCGTACATAAAATCGATTTAGGCCATCGAAGTAAGCAAGCAAATATCCTTGATCCAACAAGAAAGGCTCCCACTCATGATGGGTCGGCGCCGGCGAGCAAGGTTGGGTTGCTTCAATAATCACTATCCTAGGACGAAAGCGTCCCCAGTCCCCGCCCTGCAGTACGTTCAATTCCGTGCCCTCTGTATCGAGCTTGAGAAAGTCTATGGTGAGGTGCTCGGCATACTGGGCGCAAATCAGGGCAAGCGTGCTAACTTCTACTTCGCGCTCCCGAATATCTTGTCCTGCTGTCCGGTAGCTCTCGGCCTGTTGCCGGTCAAAAGTCGACAACCCGGTCCCGGGTAACTCATAAAAGGGTGAGGCGCCGGGCTTATCCAGGAGTGCGATGTTTAGGTTTATATCACGGAGCCGGCCTTGTTCAAGTTTTTGCCAATAATAAGGAACCGGCTCGATATTGATACCCCGCCAGCCTTTGTTATAGAAATGTTTCGTCACGGAGTCGAATGTATCTTCCCACGCGCCTACGTCAATCCAAAACCCTTCCCGCTGATCCTTGAAAACACGTTCCAGCAAAACGTCCTCGAAATTTTGGGCATATGAGATCATCATCGCTTTTGCTCCCCTCCGTTTGCCGTAAAAAACCCCCGTATCGATTCGCGGGCCAAAATGATATCGACATGATAATCTGGATCCTCCCGCAAAAACTCCTTTTTAAGCCTTGCAATCATTGGCTCCATGGGGCCAAGTTCAAGCGTACTGGTAGAGGAAACCCCGTGATGTTGGTCAAAACTCAAAATTGTGCCGAGAGGGAACCGCCTAAAGAAATCAAATAGCTCTTCTACTGAGGCGCCTGATCTAGCCAATCCATAGGGCCAAAACTCTAACACTATGAAGTCAATTTGTTGCAGTGTTTGTATCGCGCCTCTCAATACATGAAGTTCGGCTCCTTGAACATCGAGCTTGGCAACTACGGGGGGGCGTAAGGTGTAGTCATTTAGAACGTCATCAAGGCGCGCCGCCTTGATTTTTATGACCTGCCGCTGGCTTTCGTTGAATGCCTCCGCCGCCGCTGGCGGGGCACCGCTAGCCCGCACCCTATGATCCCCGAGGTTGTCAGGGGAAAGCTCCATCTCCAACTCCGTGGCAGAGTCGTAAAGCGCGAGATTGTGCGGGCGCACAAGATCATCAACGCCATTGCGTTTTATATTGTTCTTCAGGAAAGCATAATTGGTGGGATCGGGTTCGAAAGCTAGGCACGTGACCCGATGACGGGACGCTACAGGCACACTGGATAACCCGATATTAGCGCCAATATCGAGAAATGTCCCTTGCCCGTTTCGGAAAATGATATCGGTAATGAGGGAATGCAGTTCTGGCGACCATGTACCGTAGGCGGCGTAAGTCGGCAAAATAACGCGGTCCCTTGGGCTGCCCTCAATTGTCCCAAGCGATCCGGTGACGACCATCGAGCGAATGTTCGGCAAGCGGGCTGCAGATCCCATGCACAGGTCCATAAGCAATTGGGGCGGTAGATGGGTATAAAGATCGCCCATGCCCATGCCGTCGCGCACTATCTTGGCGCGCGAGGCCGGTGGCAATTGCTTGAAAAGGCTCGCACACGCGCTGTAGACAAATTGCTTGAGGTATTTATTGATGCCCATACATTTTTTTTCCTCGTGGCCGTTCTATGGCGCCCCCTTCTTCTCCTTGGGACGTATCCTTTGTTTTTCCCGCAACGTCCCCAATCTCCCAATGTCCCGTTAAAGCCACAAAACCCTGCCCTACGGTGCGGCTCCGGCTTAACGTATCAGAGTAAACTTGGAAGTGGTAGAGGTTTTCTGCATAGAACAGGGGGCGGTCGGTATTTTTTGTGGCCACCCCTACCCGAATTGCAAATACGCCGGGAAGCAATGCCATTTCATCAATGCAGTAGTCGACCGTGAATAAACCCGGTGGAACGGCAAAATATTCCGTTATGCTGAAGCCGCTGTCGTCATTGGCGACAAAAATCATATCCGGGGTGTGAACCCCAATGCCAAAGATGGGCTCTTTAATTTCCCCGTTAGCCCTGAATAGCAATCGTATAATAGCAGTGGAGTGGTACTTGATCCGATCAGTTTCGGTGCCATTCCCATCCAATAACTTGACGTCAACTAATTCAAGCTCGCCAGACGACAATAGGGGAGTAATCACGCCATCCGATTTTTTGGTGTCCTCGGAAATTTGGGATTTAATCTTTTCGTCGCTCTTTTCATAGAACAAATTACAAATCTTCGCGGGCTCGCCATCATCAATCTTCTTTCCGTGATCAAGCAAAATCACCCGGCTACACATGCGCTCGACTTGCCGGATGTTATGGCTGACTAACAAAACTGTCTTCCCCTGCCGTTTGATCAAATCCTCCATCCGGTCAAAACACTTCCTCTGAAATGCCAGATCGCCCACCGCCAAGACTTCATCCACTATCAGGATATCCGCATCAACGCTGGTCGCGATGGCGAATCCCAACCGCACCGACATGCCCGAGCTATAACGCTTGATCGGTGTGTTAATAAACTCTTCCATTTCGGCGAAGGCGACGATTTCATCGAATTTTTTCTTGATTTCGGCTTTGGATATTCCCAAGATCGCGCCATTCAGGAAAACGTTCTCGCGTCCTGTGAGGTCACCGATAAGCCCCGCGCCGACTTCGATCAGCGGCGCTACTTTGCCCTGGACTTTAACGCTGCCCCGCGTGGGCACGCTGATTTGCGCTAGCATTTTCAATAACGTACTTTTACCTGCGCCGTTATGGCCAATGATACCCAGCACTTCGCCAGCTTCAACCTTGAAGTCCACGTCATCCAACGCCTTGAACAACGGACGTGCGGGTAGGGGCTGGCCGCGCAATTTTGCGGCGGCGCGTTGCAGGCTATGTTTGAGGCTTTGTAATTGCCCCAGTCGGTATTCTTTAGTGACGTGGTTGACTTCAATAATGGGCATGGGTAGTGAGTGTACTTAGTGGCTTAGGCTGCTTTATACTGTCTGACGTCCAACTCGACACCTGCTTCCAGCGCTTCCTCGGCGTGTTCAAACAAGTGCCTGACGATAGCATCATCAATGTATTCTTCCCCACAATTTGCCCAGACTTGGGCGGGCACGTGCTTGAATACCAGAGTGGCCTGCCCGCGTTCAAGTGTAACGGTGGCAAATCCTTCGCGGGTTTCTCCGAGGTTGCAGTTAAGGCATTTCATGTCGGTTCCTCCACCATTATAATGAGTCACGAATGACCACGAGATGCTCAGGCAATGCCCCGCCAACGGCATTAAGGGGAATGCCCCGATCCAGTGTGACAAAGCGCCCGCCTTGCTGCACGGCGAGCGCCAACAGATAAGCGTCGGTTACATGCCGAGAACTCAGAATCCGTTCCCACACCAGGTGCCCAGGATGCAACAAACTGATGGAATCGGCCCAGAATGCGTGAGACGGGTGCCGGGTCGCTTCTGCAAGTCGCCAGGCTACCTGGGCGGCGGGAACAGGGTTGGGATAACTTGGCTGAGAAAGGATGCGGACGCATCCGTTTTGAGTGATTGGACTCGAAGCCCAGCCCTCATCAATGTGGCTGGTAAGCCAATCAGTTGCCAGGCCATGATGCAGGTGGCTGCCATCAAGCAACGCGATCAGAACGTTAACATCCAGAAAGGCACGCATTACAGGCCTTCAGCTTCCCGCAGGCGGTTGACCGTATCATTCGTTACGACAGCCCTGCCCGCCGGGAAAGGGCGGAACCCCGCAACAGTTTGCCCCCCCGAACCTACATCTTCTGAGGCCGGGGATTGCCCCGTCAGCACCTTCCGTAGCATCTGAGACATCACTTGCCCAGCCGACAAATTCTGACGCTTGGCAATCTCTTTCGCCGCCACAAGCACGTCTTCGTCGATATCCAGCGTTGTTCTCATTTCATGCCTCCTTAAATTGATGCAATGATGTTATGCAGTGATGTGTGGCATCAATCGCCAAATCACAATAATGCTCCAATTTACACCACATCCGCAAAATACGCCTCGGCGCGTTTGAAAATCAGGTAACTGATGGGTAACAGCACGCCCACCAGGATCATTCCTGGCAGCAGGGTGTTAATATCCGGTGCGGCACCGCGCAAGATGGTTTGCTGAAAGGCGTCTATGATGCCCGCCAAAGGGTTCAGGGTGTACAGCGTGTACAGCGTATTGGACCATTCGCCCGCCGCCTGATTGACCAGCAGTTTTTCTTTGACCAGGGCGAGCGGGTAGATTACCGGCGAAGCGTACATCATTAATGAGAGCAGCATCGGCAGGGCGCTGGCGATGTCACGATAATAGACATTGAGCGCGGCACCCATCAGGGCGATACTCAGTGACGCCAATACCGTGTATAGGATCAATAACGGAACCCATAACAGGGCTGCCGTAGGCATGAAGTCGTAATACACCATTAACCCGGCCAGAATAACCATGTTAATGCCGAGTTCGACCAGCTTGGTGACTACGGTAGTCAGCGGGAATATCTCGCGCGGAAAGTAGATTTTGCGTATCAGGTTAGCGTTACCTACCACGCTGCCCACGCCCTCGGAAGTAGCCTCCTGGAAAAAGATCCAGGGAACCAGCGCAGCGAAGGTCAATAAGGGGTAGGGGATGGTACCGCTGTCGATGCCGACAAAGCTTTTGACAAGGGTAAAAATCAGCATGAGCGTCAAGGGCTTAATGACTGCCCACGCAATCCCCATATACGCCTGTTTATAGCGTAGGGTGATGTTTTTCCAGGCGAGCACACCCATCAGTTCGCGGTAGGCATAGAGGTTTTTCGCGGACTGTAGCATGAGCTTGGGTTACCGGGTGACAAGTAATCAACGTGATGAATTGCTTCGTATTATTTTATCTATTCTAACATGGTTAGACATACATTTGCCGTACAATTATGCATGCCGTGTGGGCGTTCTTGATATATAGCGGTTTCTGTTAGGCTTTAGGCGAGGGTTATTACCCTAAGAATTAATATTTTCCATACGTACAGAAATGAATAAAAACTATATTGACGTGGACGTTAAATGGCTTATACTTTTATGGCGATATTTAGACACAGTCTAAAACTATATTGGCGGACAAATCTTGAGCCTATGCTAGAACACGTATCAGGCACATAACATAACAAAGAGGAGTGAAAATTATGGCACTTAAAGGTAGCAAAACTGAAGAAAACCTAAAGGCCGCGTTTGCGGGTGAGTCTCAGGCTAACCGTCGTTACCTGTATTTTGCCGCAAAAGCCGATGTTGAAGGTTATAACGATGTCTCCGCCGTATTCCGTTCAACCGCGGAAGGTGAGACGGGTCATGCGCATGGCCACCTGGAATATCTGGAAGCCTCCGGTGATCCGGCGACAGGCTTACCGATTGGCCCGACAGCGTCTAACCTGAAAGCCGCGATTGCGGGCGAAACCCACGAGTACACGGATATGTATCCGGGCATGGCGAAAGCGGCGCGCACAGAAGGTTTTGATGAGATTGCCGATTGGTTTGAAACTCTGGCCAAGGCCGAGCGCTCCCACGCTAACCGCTTTCAGAAAGCGCTGGATAGCCTGGGTAATTGATGAGGGCTGGTTGCATCAGGTTCGGGCGGGATGCGGGGTGATCTTGGATCCCGCCTAAACCTGACTTTTGATTATTCATGTCCCCCATCCCTCTCTCATCCCCCAGGAGTATCAGGAGTAATCATGTCAAAACCGCCGGATGACCGACGCGAAGGTAGCCTGGAAGCGCCCACCCGCCACCCGTTGGACTGGAAAAACCCCGATTTTTACAACGAAGCCTCCGTGCTGCATGAAATGGAGCGCGTCTTTGATATTTGCCACGGCTGCCGCCGCTGTTTTAGTTTGTGTCAGTCATTTCCGCTGCTGTTTGACGCCATTGACGCGTCGGAAACGCTGGAGCTGGATAGCGTTGACAAAAAAGTCTATTGGGATGTGGTAGACAACTGCTATTTATGCGACATGTGTTACATGACCAAATGCCCTTACGTGCCGCCGCATGAATGGAATGTTGATTTCCCGCACCTCATGTTGCGTGGCAAGGCCGTTAAGCACCAGAAAGGTGAAGACAAGCTGCGTGACAAGATACTCACGTCTACCGATACAGTAGGGAAACTGGCCAGCATACCCGTAGTGGTGCAGGTGGTAAATGCCGCAAACAAAAACAAGACACTACGCCATTTGATGGATAAAGTTGCCGGCATACATGCCGATGCGCTGTTGCCTGAATTTCACAGCGACAACTTGCGCAAGCAGGCCGCACGCCGCACCGTGCCAAATATTACACCGGTTGCAACAGAACATACACGCGGCAAGGTCGCCTTGTTCGCCACCTGTTACGGCAACCGTAACGAGCCGCAGATAGGCATGGATTTGATTACGGTGTTGGAGCATAACGGCATTGTGGTGACGCTGGTTCCGCAGGAGCAATGTTGCGGTATGCCCAAGCTGGAATTAGGTGATCTTGAAGCCGTGGCGCGCGCCAAAGAAGCCAATATCCCAGTGCTGGCAAAGTTGGTTGATGAAGGTTGGGATATTATGGCGCCAGTGCCCTCATGCGTGCTGATGTTCAAGCAGGAGTTGCCCTTGATGTTCCCGGATGATGCTGAGGTGGCCAAAGTACGTAATGCGATCTTTGATCCCTTTGAATATTTAATGTTACGGCATAAAGAAGGGCGCTTGAAAACTGATTTCAAGAAATCGCTGGGCAAGGTTTCATATCATGTATCCTGTCATTTACGCGTGCAAAACATCGGTCTTAAAACCCGTGATACCTTGCACCTGATACCGGGTACGCAGGTCGAGCCGATTGAGCGTTGTTCCGGGCATAATGGCACCTATGCGGTGAAGAGCGAATATCATGAGGCTTCCATGAAAATTGGCAAGCCGGTCGTGAACCGCGTCAAACAGGCTCAGGCCGATTATTACAGCAGCGATTGTCCGATGGCAGGCCACCAGATAGAAAATGGCCTGGATGACGGCAGTACGCCAGTGCATCCCTTATCATTGTTACGTTTGGCTTATGGTATTTAACATGAAAAAACTCACACGCGCTGATTTATATGGCCTGGAAAAATACGCAGTGCTGCGCACTGCATTTCGCGCCCAGGTCATGGCACACAAGGAGCATCGGCGCGTCTCCATTGGTGCGCATGCCACCTTGTATTTTGAAGACCGATTGACCATTCAATACCAGATTCAGGAGATGCTACGCGCCGAGCGCATTTTCGAAACGGCGGGTATTGAAGAAGAACTGGCGGCGTATAATCCGCTGATCCCCGATGGCAGCAACTGGAAAGCCACCTTCATGATTGAATATGATGATGTGGGCGAACGCCAGCAGGCGTTGGCGCTCATGACGCATATTGAAGATCGGGTCTGGGTGCAGGTAGGTAATCATGAGCGTGTCTGGGCAATTGCCGATGAAGACATGGACCGCACCAATGATGAGAAAACCTCAGCGGTCCATTTTTTGCGTTTTGAGTTTACACCGCCTATGATTTCTGCCGCAAAAGAAGGCGCCACGATTGCTATTGGAATAGACCATGACGCTTACCGCTGGCAGATGGACAGCCTTTCCCCGGAAATACACAAGGCCTTAGTGAAGGATTTATGTGAAAATTAAATATATATGTATCATATATTTAATATAATTATATGACCCATTACTTTAACTAAGTCAGCCATAAAGATTGACCGGGACTAAGTAATAAGGGATTATCTGCCGCTATCTTTCGCACTTTCCCCATGATTGGCATTCTGGATCGACCCTCTGCAAGGCCTCGCCTGACGTGTGTGCAGAGGATAAGAGTACATACAATTTTCCATGAATTACACTGACCGATGAACAATAATTATGATGCCTCAGCGATTGAGGTTTTAAGTGGTCTTGATCCGGTGCGCAAACGCCCGGGCATGTACACCGATACCACGCGCCCCAATCATCTTGCGCAAGAGATTATTGACAACAGCGTTGATGAAGCTATTGCCGGGTTCGCCAAACGCATTGATGTCGTTTTGCATAAAGATGGCTCTGTGGAAGTCAGCGATAATGGCCGCGGCATGCCGGTGGATATCCATCCTGAAGAAGGCGTCTCCGGTGTTGAAGTGATTTTGACGCGCTTGCACGCGGGCGGTAAATTTTCCAATAAAAGCTATACGTTTTCTGGCGGCTTGCATGGCGTAGGCATCTCCGTGGTGAATGCCTTGTCCAAGCATCTGGAAGTATGGGTGCGGCGGGGTGGCAAAGAATATCACATGGCATTTGCTGACGGTGAAAAGGTATCTAAACTAAAATCCATCGGCACCGTTGATAAACAAATATCCGGTACCACGGTACGCTTCTGGCCAGATCCTAAATATTTTGATACGCCGAAATTCCTCGTGCCGAAGTTGCAGCATGTGTTGCGCGCCAAAGCGGTGTTATGCCCGGGTTTACTGGTGACATTTCATGATGAGGCGAGCAAGGAAAAAATTGAATGGCAGTATCAGGATGGCCTGAAAGATTACCTGCTTGATGAGTTGCAGCGCACGCCATTATTGCCTGAAGAGCCGTTTGTCGGTCATTTTGAAGGCAATAAAGAAGTCGCAGACTGGGCGGTGGTGTGGTTGCCTGAAGGCGGCGAACTGATTACTGAAAGCTACGTCAATTTGATTCCGACCATTCAAGGCGGCACGCATGTTAATGGCTTGCGCACCGGCTTGACCGAAGCGATCCGTGAATTTTGTGACTTCCGTAACTTGTTGCCGCGTGGCGTGCGCCTGGCGCCCGAAGACGTGTGGGATCGTTGCAGTTATATTCTTTCTGTAAAGCTGCAGGATCCCCAATTCAGCGGCCAGACCAAAGAACGATTATCATCGCGTGAATGTGCCGCGTTTGTTTCGGGGGTCGCCAAAGATTCGTTTGGCTTATGGCTGAATCAGCACACCGAAATGGGTGAGCGCCTCGCGTTGTTTGTGATTAATAATGCCCAGACCCGTTTGCGTGCGGGCAAAGCTGTAGTGCGCAAAAAGGTCACCAGCGGCCCAGCTTTGCCCGGAAAATTGGCGGATTGCACCTCGCAGGATCTGGCGCGCACTGAATTATTTCTGGTGGAAGGTGACTCTGCAGGTGGCTCGGCAAAACAGGCTCGCGCCCGCGAATTTCAGGCAATTATGCCACTGCGCGGCAAGATTCTTAACACCTGGGAAGTTGATTCAAACGAAGTGCTGGCCTCGCAAGAAGTCCACGATATCGCCGTGGCGATTGGTGTAACACCGGGCTCGGATGCGCTGCAAGGTTTGCGTTACGGTAAAATTTGCATTCTGGCCGACGCCGATTCAGACGGCGCGCACATCGCCACCTTGTTGTGTGCTTTGTTCCTGCGCCACTTTCGGCCCCTGGTAGTGGCGGGGCACGTTTATGTCGCCATGCCGCCGCTGTACCGCATTGATGTGGGCAAAGAAATTTTTTATGCGCTGGATGATGCCGAAAAACAGGGTGTGCTGGATCGCATTGCAGCGGAAAAGGTCAAGGGCAAAGTGAGTATTCAGCGTTTTAAAGGTTTGGGGGAAATGAACCCCCAGCAATTACGCGAAACTACTATCGCGCCGGATACGCGTCGCTTGATTCAATTGACCATTGATAAAAACGATAAAACAGATAGCCTGATTGATATGCTGCTGGCAAAAAAACGTGCATCAGACCGCAAGGTCTGGCTGGAAGACAAGGGAAATCTTGCCGATGTTTTATAATATTTTAAGTTAAGACCGCAATGACTAAAACTCCCGCAATAAATTTTGAAGGCGTCGAGCGCCAGCCGCTCAAGACGTTCACCGAAAAAGCGTACTTGGATTATTCCATGTACGTGATTCTTGATCGTGCCTTGCCGCATATCGGTGACGGACTCAAGCCAGTGCAGCGCCGCATTATCTATGCGATGTCTGAATTGGGTTTGTCGGCCGCCGCCAAACACAAAAAATCGGCGCGTACTATCGGTGACGTGCTGGGTAAATTCCATCCGCACTGTGATGTGGCGTGTTATGAGGCGATGGTGCTGATGGCGCAACCGTTTTCATACCGTTACCCGCTGGTGGATGGCCAGGGCAACTGGGGTTCACCTGATGATCCCAAATCATTTGCCGCCATGCGCTACACCGAAGCACGGTTGGGGCGATTTTCCGAAGTGTTGCTCGCCGAGTTGGGGCAGGGCACTATTGAATGGGTGCCCAACTTTGACGCCACGCTCGAAGAACCCGCATTGCTGCCCGCGCGTTTGCCGCATGTGTTGCTGAATGGCACCACGGGTATTGCTGTGGGCATGGCCACCGATATTCCACCGCATAACGCGCGTGAGATTGCCGCTGCGTGTATTCTTTTGCTGGATGAGCCAAATGCCACCATCGAAAAATTGTGTGAGCATGTGCAGGGTCCTGATTTCCCTACAGACGCTGAAATTATTACGCCCCGTGCTGATATATTGCGCATGTATCATACCGGTAATGGCAGCATGCGCATGCGTGCGCGTTATGAAAAAGAAGGCGATGGCATTGTTATCACTGCCTTGCCGCACCAGGTATCCGGCGCCAAGATTTTAGAGCAGATTGCCGCTCAAATGAATGCCAAAAAGCTGCCGATGGTGGAAGATCTGCGCGATGAATCCGATCATGAAAATCTCACGCGCCTGGTGATTGTGCCGCGCTCCAATCGTGTCGATCTGGAAGCGTTGATGAATCATCTGTTTGCCACCACTGATCTGGAGCGCAGCTACCGCGTGAACCTGAATATGATCGGTATCAATGGCCGGCCACAGGTGAAAAATCTGCGTGATATTTTAAGCGAATGGTTAACTTTCCGTACCACGACGGTGCGGCGTCGTTTGCAATACCGCCTGGATAAAGTAGTGCAACGCCTGCATATCCTGGATGGTTTGCTGATTGCTTATCTGAATCTGGATGAAGTGATTGCCATTATTCGTTACGAAGATCAACCCAAGCCAGCATTAATGCAGCGCTTCGCGCTCAGTGATACGCAAGCTGAATCGATTCTGGAATTAAAGCTGCGTCATTTGGCCAAGCTCGAAGAAATGAAGATTCGTGGCGAGCAGAATGAGCTGGCTATCGAGCGCGATGGTTTGGAAAAAACCCTGGGTTCGCCGCAACGCCTCAAAACACTTATCCGCAAAGAAATTGTCGCCGATGCAGAAAAATACGGTGATGCACGTCGTTCGCCGATCGTCTCGCGCCTGCCCGCGCAAGCCATGGATGAAACCGCGCTGATCTCTACTGAGCCGGTGACAGTGATTCTTTCTGAAAAAGGCTGGGTGCGCTCGGCTAAGGGGCATGATGTTGATGCGGCGGCGCTGAGCTACAAGGCGGGTGATACATTCCTGGCTGCCGCCACAGGCCGTAGCAACCAGATTGTGCTGTTTTTTGATTCGACAGGCCGCAGTTATTCGGTTCCGGCGCACACCTTGCCTTCAGCGCGTGGCCAGGGCGAGCCGTTGACAGGTCGTGTCAGCCCGCCTGCAGGCGCGATATTTACTGGCGTTATCATGGGTAATCCCGATGAGTTGTACGTGATTGCCAGCGATGCGGGCTATGGCTTTGTGACTAAAGTTGAAGATCTCTATGCCAAAAACAAAAACGGCAAGACGGTATTAAGTGTGCCAGAAGGCGCGCGCGTATTGCCGCCGCTGCTTATTGCGCAAATGGATACGGATAATATTGCGGCCATTACCAATACCGGGCGGCTATTGCTGCATCCTGTGAACGAGCTGCCCATGCTCAGCAAAGGTAAGGGCAATAAAATTATCAGCCTTGCCGCCCCGGCAGACGCTGGGCGTGAAGAATATATAACTTCACTGGTTATTGTTCCGCGCAAAGCAACCTTGACTCTTCATGTTGGGCAAAAACAGCATATTCTCAAGCCTGCTGATCTGGCGCAGTACTTGGGTGAAAGGGGACGTCGCGGTATTCTATTACCTAAAGCAATGCAGCGTGTGAGCAAGATTAGCGTTGAAGAAAAGAAGTAAGGGAAGTACTGATTAGTCCCGCAATGTCATTTCGAACGAAGTGAGAAATCTTCGAAAAAACTTTAAAGTGGCCAGTGTGTAAGATTTCTCACATTCGTTCGAAATGACAAAACGTTCAGAATTACATCAAATCACCATTGATAAGAAAATACACCCAGATGCTGGCGGCATAGCCTAACGCAATGGCCCATGACCACTTCAGGTGGGCAAAGAAGGTATATACACCGCGTGCCTGGCCCATCACCGCAACACCCGCCGCCGAGCCAATCGAGAGCAACGACCCACCTACGCTCGCCGTTAATGTGACAAGCAACCATTGCCCCAGTGACATGTCTGGATTCATGCTGAGTACGGCATACATGACCGGAATATTATCGACGACCGCAGAGAGCAGGCCTATGGAAATATTGGCGGTGGTTGGGCCAAGGTCTGTGTAAAGGGTTTGTGATAATACCGCCAGATAGCCTAATGCCCCGAGTCCCCCGACACACAGTATTACACCGTAGAAAAACAGCAATGTATCCCATTCAATGCGGCGCAGGCTGTTAAAGATGTCAAAAGCATCATCGCGTGACTCTAAGGCAGGGCAATCGCATTAAAAACTATTTATAAAACATGTCATTATGTTTTCCTCTTTATTTTCACCGGTCTTCCCGTCACTATTTTTAGTAAATAATCC
>JAGVME010000001.1 GCA_020053945.1 Gammaproteobacteria bacterium | reverse complement strand
CCTTTGAGAATGCGACTAAGCGTGGATGCGGCAACATCGAGCTTTGAAGCAAGTTCGTGGCCACTGATGCCATTAGGCTCCAAATATATTTCGGTGATGAATTCACCGGGGTGGGGAGGGTTGTGCATAGCCATTAATGATAGTTAATGTAGGGTGGGCACGCATTTGCGTGCCCACCAAGCGTTGCGCCGCAACACGCTTGACTCAGTTAATGCGCCAAACCCTTATCCCGCTCAATCATCGCATATGCGGAATGATTGTGGATCGACTCGAAATTTTCTGATTCCACTTGATACGCGGTAATGCGCGCATCGTTGTTAAGGCGCGCCGCGACGTCGCGTACCATATCTTCAACAAATTTGGGGTTTTCATACGCGCGTTCTGTCACGTATTTTTCATCGGGGCGTTTGAGGATGCCATACAGTTCGCATGACGCTTCTTTTTCCACGATTTCGATGATTTCTTCAATCCACACAAAGCCGTGGGTGCGCACTTTCACGGTGACGTGTGAGCGTTGATTATGCGCGCCGTATCTGGAAATTTCCTTGGAGCATGGGCACAGGCTGGTGACGGGCACCACCACTTTGATATAGGTAATGGTTTTGCCGCCGCTGATTTCACCAATCAGCGTCACATTGTAATCCATCAGGCTTTGCACGCCAGACACTGGCGCGGCCTTGTTGACGAAATACGGAAAACTCATTTCGATGTAGCCAGATTCGGCCTGCAACAGCGTTGCCATTTCCGACAACATGTCCTTGAATGAATTAACGCTGATTTCACGCTCATGGGTATTTAAAATTTCCACGAAGCGTGACATATGCGTGCCCTTGAAATTATGCGGCAAGTGTACGTACATGTTGAAATTGGCGATGGTGTGCTGTTCACCGCTGCTGCGGTCTTTCACGCGCACCGGGTGGCGTATGTCTTTAATGCCCACTTTGTTGATGGCGATTTGCCGGGTGTCCAGGCTGTTTTGCACATCAGCGATAGGGGTAACGGCCGTTTTGGTTACGGTGCTCATGATGCTTCCTCGGTGTCGTGCCCACTGGCGTGTTCAGTATAACGTACGCTGGCGCGCTCAGTTTCCCAGAGGGTGATGGCGCTGACTTTCAGCGTGCCGCTGTTCAACCTGCTGGACAGCGCCTGGTAAAAATAGGCCGCGATATTTTCGGCGGTGGGGTTGAGTGTATCGAAGGGCGGAATCTCATTCAGGTATTGATGATCCAGTGCGCCTGCCACTTCGCGGGCGGCGTGTTTGATGGTTTTAAAGTCCATGCCCATGCCGACGCTGTCGAGCGCTGTGGCTTGTACCTCGACCTCCAGTTTCCAGTTATGGCCGTGCATGCGGCTGCACTCGCCAGGATAATCGCGCAAAGTGTGCGCGGCAGCAAAATCGGTGGCGATTTTCAGCGTGTAACGTGGGTTAGTGCTCATCGTACAATCTTGACTAATTTAGTAGGATTTTACCCGGATCGGGGTAATTTGGCAAGTTGCGGCGTTGTCCAATGGGGTTTGAGTCTGAAGCTGATCGTTAATTGTCCTGACAATACTGTTCACGTCCAGACCACACTCGGCCAGTAATTGATCGCGTGAGCCATGTTCTGTGTAGTTGTCCGGCAGGCCGAGGTTAATCGTGGGCGTGCGCACATCGTGCGCGATCAGGCATTCATTGATTGCACTGCCCGCGCCGCCCATCACCGCATTCTCTTCCAGCGTAATCAGCAGTTCATGGTCGCGGGCGGCCTTAAGCACAGTTTCTTCATCTAGTGGCTTGATAAATCGCATATTTATGACGGTAGCGTCAAGCTGTTCTGCGGCCACCAGGGCGGGTGTCACCATGCTACCAAAGGCCAGAATCGCAGTTTTATGGCCGTTGGTTTTGAGGCTAAGGCGGCGCAGTTCAGCTTTGCCCAGGGGTAGGGCTGCCATGGGTTTTTGCGGCGCGACGCCGGGGCCCGTGCCGCGGGGGTAACGCACTGCCGCCGGACCGTTGTGCTGGAAGCCGGTGTACAGCATCTGGCGGCATTCGTTTTCGTCGGCCGGCGCCATGATCACCATATTCGGTATGCAGCGCAAAAAGCTTAGGTCAAAGCTGCCCGCGTGGGTGGGTCCGTCCGGCCCGACCAGTCCGCCGCGGTCAATGGCAAACAGCACGGGCAGATTCTGAATCGCCACGTCATGAATCAATTGATCATAAGCGCGCTGTAAAAAAGTCGAATAAATAGCCACCACGGGTTTCAGGCCGTCGCACGCCATGCCGGCCGCCAGCGTTACGCTATGCTGCTCGGCAATGCCCACATCAAAATAGCGCGCCGGATAACGCTGCGAAAACTCCACCAGTCCCGAACCTTCGCGCATGGCGGGGGTGATGCCGATCAAGCGTTCGTCCAGCGCTGCCATGTCGCATAACCATTCGCCAAAGACCTGCGTGTAAGTGGGGTCGCTGGCGGCGCTGGTTGCCATCTTGCCAGTTTCCGGGTCAAACGGTGTAACGGCATGATAAACACAGGAATTTTTCTCGGCGGGCAAGTAGCCCTTGCCTTTTTTGGTGACCACATGCAGAAACTGCGGCCCTTTTAGTGCGCGCAAATTATGCAAGGTTTTGAGCAGCGCGGGCAGGTCGTGGCCATCAATCGGCCCAATGTAATTAAAGCCCATTTCCTCAAACAGCGTGCCCGGCACAATCATGCCTTTCATATGTTCTTCGGCGCGCCGCGCCAGCTCCCACACCGGCGGCATCACGCCCAGCACCTTTTTGCTGCCCTCGCGCACCGTCGAATACAGCTTGCCCGACAGCACCCGCGCCAGGTATTGCGATAGGCCGCCGACGTTGGGGGAGATCGACATGTCGTTGTCATTGAGAATCACCAGCAAGTCCGGGTCAATGTCACCGGCATGGTTCAGCCCCTCAAAGGCCTGCCCGGCGGTCAGCGCGCCATCGCCAATAATCGCCACGACCTTGCGGCTCAGCCCCTGCTGCCGGGCGGCCAGCGCCATACCCAGCGCCGCACTCACGGAGGTGCTGGAATGCCCCACGCCAAAGGCGTCATACGGACTCTCGCTACGTTTCGGAAACCCCGCCAGACCGTCTTTTTTGCGCAAGGTCGGCATTTGCGTGCGGCGGCCAGTAAGGATCTTGTGCGGATAGGTTTGATGCCCCACGTCCCACACCAGGCGGTCATCCGGGGTGTTATAGACATAATGCAGCGCAATCGTCAGCTCCACCGTCCCCAGCCCCGCCGCCAGATGCCCACCCGTGGCGCTTAAAGACTGAATCAGGAAGGCACGCAACTCCCCCGCCAGCACAGCAAGCTGCGATTCCGGCAGTTTGCGCAGGTCGTGCGGCGTGTCTATCGTCTCCAGTAAAGGGTAATGGATGGGCGCAGGCATGGTATGGGTAACAGAATCCTAGGGGCGAACTGTACATTATCTTAGCCCCACCCGGTAGTTGCAAGAAATATCGTGGGGCAGCAGGATAAAGCTAAGCCATCGGGTGTGTCTTAGAGCCTATTCCAAATCTCACTGAAGGGCGCATCGCGGCGTTGGAAACAAGCTCAAAATGCTCATGTACTGCGTGTACACTCCGCGTTTTCGCCCGTTTCCGCCTTGCGCTGGGAACCCTTCGCTTCGCTCTTCCCTTGAGTGAGATTTGGAATAGGCTCTTATGGGGCCTCTAAATTCGACATGTCCGCGAAGGGCGCTGAATTAATCGCGCAAGGAGTTAAATGCGTTCACCGCCCAGGCCAGCGTGGCGGCGGCGAAGATCGCCAATACCAGTAAGCCTTTGGAATAGAGGGCGAAGTCCGGGGTGCCGACCAGCACGGCGCGCACGGCTTCTACGGCGTAGTTGATCGGGTTCACCAGCGCGACGTAGTGGATCCATTCCGGCATGAAGTTTTTTGGCATCAGCGCGGTGGAAAAAAACATCAGTGGCAGCGTCATGAGATTGCCGATCATCACCAGCGGTTCTTCGCGCTGGAGCAAAATCGCAAAGCCATTCGACAGCGCCGCAAATCCCACGCCCAGCAAGAAAATAATCAGCATCGCCATGGCGATATACACCGGGTTGACGCTGGTGGCGGCGCCCAATGCCAGCGCGACGGCGAGGATGATTAAGGTTTGCACCAGTACTTGCGCCGCGGAATGCAGCACGCGGCTCAACACAATCGCCACGCGCGAGACGGGAGCCACCAGCATTTTATCGACGGCACCGGCGGTGATTTCACGCAGTAGGCTGACGCCCGACCACGATGAGCCGAACAGCACGGTCATGATCAACACGCCGGGAACAAAAAAATCGACATAACTGCCGGTAGGAAAGCCCGGTAATTGTGACATGTTCTTGAACAGTTGCCCAAAGATCACTAGCCAGATCAGCGGCTGCAATAGGGTGAACAGTGACCACCAGGGCATTCTGATGGTGATCCTCATGTACTTGCCAAAGAGATACCAAGTATCGGCTAACATGCCATGTCCTTTGTGGGTAATGCTGGGCTAAATTTTAATATTCCCTGTCATCTCGACCGCAGGGAGAGATCTTGCATGCTGTTGCAAAAGATCTCTCCCTGCGGTCGAGATGACAGGAATTATGGTCGAGATGACAAAAATGTTGTGTTATTTGCGCAATGGGAAATTAATCTTTTTTGTCAGGCTCTTTGGGGGTGGGCCATTGAGGCTGCCCACCCTGTTGTTTCCACCAGGCTTCCATTTCTGCGGGACTCCAGGGTGAACCGCCGCCGCTTGTGGCGGTGTCTGTTGCGGGGGTTGCCGGGGGTTGCGCGGCTGCGTCTTTTTCGGTGTCGTTAGGGGTGGTCATGTGCTGTTGTGTCTCCTGTACGGTTGTTCCCACTTCGCCCGCTGTTTCGTCTGCTTCGTTGGCCCATTTCTTGTTCCAGTTACCGCCGCCTTTGCCCGCCCATTGCTTCCACCACTCGTCGCCCGTGTCTTCTTTGGCTTCGGTGAGGCTGCTGCCGGTGTATTTGAGGAATACGTCGTCCAGCGTAGGACGGGACAGCGCCAGGGATTTGATGGTCAGTCCTTGCTGCGAGGCGACGAGGGCGATTTTGGGAATGCTTTCGGCGCCGTTCGCAACATAGAGATGCAATTTATTGCCCTGCCACAAAGTATCTTTGATCTCCGGCTCGCTTTTCATGGTGTAGGCAAACGCGGCGGTGGCGTGGTCTTGCTGTTCAAAGCTGAGCACCACGGCATCACCGTGGATGGTGTTTTTAAGCTCATCGGGGGTGCCGGTAATGCGAATCTTGCCCGCGTTGATAATGGCGACGCGCTGGGCGAGCTTGTCAGCTTCTTCCAGATAATGGGTGGTGAGCAGGATGGTCAGCCCCAGTTCACGGTTCATTTTTTCAACGTAAGTCCACAAATTCTTGCGGCTTTTTATATCCAGGCCGAGGGTGGGTTCATCCAGGAACACCAGCGTGGGGCGGTGAATGAGCGCGGTGGCGATATCCAGTTTACGGCGCATACCGCCGGAATAAGTGGCGACCAGCCGATCCAGGCTGTCTTCCAGTTCGAAATAATGAGCCAGCTCTTTGACTCGCGCCTGAATATCGGCTTTTTTCATGCGATACATGTGGCCTTGCAGCACCAGATTTTCGCGGCCAGTCAAAAAATAATCAATACCGGTTTGTTGCGCCACGACACCGATGGCTTCCCGGACTTTTTCCGGGTTGCGGTCCACGTCATGACCCGCCACTATCACCTGCCCGGAATCAAAGCCGGACAGCGTTGAAAGAATGCGTATAGTTGTGGTTTTACCCGCGCCATTGGGACCCAGCAAGGCGAAAATCTCCCCGTCTTTGACGTTGAGATCAAGCCCGTCGAGCGCCTTGGTGCCGGAAGAGAATATCTTGGTGAGGCCGCTTACCTGTATCATAATAGCCGAGTGTGTTGAGTGGGTCAGAGCCGTTTATTCTGGGTAACTGATTATAGCGGATTTGGCCCAATAATAGTTTAGGATCATTAAGCATGCGTGTCATCGGCATAGAAACCTCGTGCGACGAAACCGGCATTGCCATTTACGATGGGCAGCGCGGCCTGCTGGCGCATGTCCTGCACAGTCAGGTGGCGCTGCATGCTGAATACGGCGGTGTGGTGCCGGAACTGGCGTCGCGTGACCACGTGCGCAAGGTGCTGCCCCTGCTGCGGCAGGTGATGGCGCAGGCGGATACCCGGGCGGCTGATATTCAGGGTGTGGCATATACGGCGGGTCCTGGGCTGGTGGGCGCCCTGCTGGTGGGCGCCGCGAT
>JAGVME010000130.1 GCA_020053945.1 Gammaproteobacteria bacterium | reverse complement strand
GATATCATGTGGCCGACCCACCACGGCCGCCTCAGCGACCCGTGGGTGCGCCACCAGCGCCGACTCTATCTCCATGGTGCCGAGACGGTGGCCGGATACTTTAATCACATCATCGGCGCGCCCCATGATCCAGAAATAACCATCCGCATCGCGCCGCGCGCTATCGCCCGCCAGATAATATTTACCATCAAACTTGCCCCAATAAGTGCTGACGTAACGCGCATCGTCGCCCCAAATGGTGCGCAGCATTGACGGCCAGGGCTTTTTAATCACCAGATGGCCGCCTTGGTCCGGAGTTGTAATGCTATTGCCTTGTTCGTCTACCACGTCGGCTACAATGCCCGGCAGCGGCAAGGTGCAGGAACCGGGCTTGGTCGCTACCGCCCCGGGGATGGGCGCAAGCATGTGGCAGCCGGTCTCGGTCTGCCACCAGGTGTCGACAATCGGGCAGCGTTCATGGCCGATGACGCGGTGATACCACATCCACGCTTCGGGATTGATCGGCTCGCCCACCGTACCCAGCAGGCGCAGGCTCGACAAGTCATGGGCGGCCGGAAACGCGTCGCCCAGCTTCATCAGGGCGCGAATCGCTGTAGGTGCCGTGTAGAAGATGCTCACCTTGTGCCGCGCGCAAATATCCCAGAAACGCCCCGCGTCGGGGACGGTGGGTGCGCCTTCGTACATCAGCAGCGTCGCCCCCACCGCCAGCGGGCCATAGGCAACATAAGTATGGCCGGTGATCCAGCCGACATCGGCGGTACACCAGAACAAGTCGTCATCGCGGATATCAAACACCCACTTCATGGTGGTAATGGCGCCCAGCAAATAGCCGCCGCTGGAATGCTGAATACCCTTGGGTTTGCCGGTGGAACCGGAGGTGTACAGCAAAAACAGCGGATGTTCGCTACCCACCCACTCCGGTGGGCAGTGTGCAGTAGCCTTGGTGATGGCCTCGTGCCACCACACGTCACGCCCCGTTTGCATGGGGATATCATGACCCGTGCGCCGGTAGACCACCACATTTTCAATGCTCGGGCAACCCTTGGTCAGCGCCTTGTCGGCAGCCGCCTTCAGCTCCACAATCTTGCCGCCCCGGTGGCCACCGTCTGCGGTAATCAGCATTTTGGCACCCGCATCCTCAATGCGGTCGCGCAACGAGTCCGCCGAAAAACCGCCAAACACCACCGAATGGATGGCGCCAATACGGGCGCAAGCCTGCATGGCGATGACTGCTTCGGGAATCATCGGCAGGTAGATTACTACCCGGTCACCCGAGGTAATGCCGAATCTTTTTAGCGCATTGGCAAAGCGGCAAACCTCCCTGTGCAATTCAGAATACGTCAGGCGTTGAATGTCACCTTGCTCACCCTCGAAAATAATGGCGGTTTTTTGGCCGCGCTCCTGTAAATGGCGATCCAGGCAATTGTAAGACACGTTCAGCAGGCCGTCTTTGAACCAAGCGTAGTGCGGTGCCTGGGAGCTATCCAGCACGTTTTGAAAAGGGCGCTGCCAGGTAATTTCCTGCTGTGCCAGACTCCCCCAAAAAGTCTCGTGATCCTGGTCAGCCCGATGTTGTAGCGCCGCTAATTCAGCGTGCGATTTAATGCGTGCAGCAGCCGAAAAAGTTTGCGCCGGGACAAACAAACGGTGTTCATGCAATATGGAATCAATATTGTCTGTGTTCATTATTTCCCCACAAGAATTGGGCCACGGGTATTAAGCTCGATAATAGTGCAAAATGCTGTGCAATGATGATTCAAGCATGCACGCAAATGATTGCCCTCACGTTGTTTTATTTTCGGGTGTATTTTTCTCAATCTGTAGGGAAAAAATGCCTACGCTGTCACAGTTTTTAAATTTCAGGGCAGTTAAACTCCCCCAAGCAAAAAAACTAACTTATTAAAAAATTTACGCAAATGATCAAGGGACAGCTAAATATTTGGGAAGCGGGACCGCTATTTCCACAAACCCTTAAGGCAGGCATAGGCGACGGCAGATCACGGTTCATTGTATAATACCCCTGATTATTTCAATGCCTTCTGGGTTTGGCAAGAGGAATGGCAAGGATCGTGCTGCATATTCGTGTATAGTTAGTTGTTAATTACGGAAATAAAATGTCAAAACAGATGTGTAGATTAGTGATTGAAAGTGTCGTCGAAGACGGGCGCAAATTTCGGCCCAGTGATTGGATTGAACGCATCTCAACAACGCTTGCCAACTTTGGCCCTGATCATCGGCTACATTATGATGAAAGTGTGCAGCCGCAGGTGATTAACGGGGAAAAATGTCTGGTAGTCGACAAATCCCTTGAGACCAGCAATCCAGAAGCGTTTGCTTACATTCTAGGATTTGTGCACGCCAATCGCCTACGGGTTCATGAAGAACACCATGATAATTGTTAACTCGCCCCCCATTTTCAATTAGCGTTTGCTTCGGGTCGCATAACGAGTGGGAAGCACTGAAATAGCTCCTGCCACCACACGCTGACCATCCCCCCGATCGTTTTTCAACGCTTCTTCCGCACCTTCTGGGCCGTGCGCTCCCGCCACAGGCGCTAATGGGGAATCGGAACCATTGATGAAGCTGACATGGAAAACCTTACTTAAGGTTCCCTTGCGCTCCCGGGATGCCCGCCCCCCCGGCAGCCCCAGGGTAAGCGGCTCTTAACCGCCCATTTGCCTTTCGCGGATCTCATCCAGTGTCTTACAGTCGATGCATAAAGAGGCCGTGGGGCGTGCCTCCAGGCGGCGAATACCGATTTCTACACCGCATGCATTGCAATAACCGTATTCGGCGTTGTCAAGTTTTTGCAGTGATTCTTCGATTTTTCTGATCAACCGGCGTTCACGGTCGCGGGCGCGCAGTTCCATCGTAAAATCGGACTCTTGTGTGGCGCGGTCATTCGGGTCCGGAAAATTAGCGGCTTCATCTTGCATATAATGCATGGTGCGGTCCACTTCTTCCATCAGTTCGCGCTTCCACGCGCCCAGGATGTCGCGAAAATGCTGAACCTGCTTTTCGTTCATGTATTCCTCGCCCTTTTTTTCTTTATAGGGCGTGAAACCACGAAACTCGTCAGTGGTGCGTGATGCTGCTTTGCTTTTAGGGGCGGACATTGTTATTTCCTGCGTAACTGGCGTGCCATTAAACAAATACTTATACCAAATATAGCGTTTTTAGGCAACCCCTACGGCAAGGGCGCCGCCACCTGGAAGTACTGTCTGGTACCGAGGTATTCCATATCTTACGGACGCTCTGAACACGACGCGAAGGCCGCGCAAGGCGGGGCGGCACGTTCTGGCCAGCCCCCCCCTTCTCCCCTACCCGATCACGGGGTTATAGGCGAACATAGCTCGACAAGCGTGCCATCCGGACAACGAACATACGACACTACCTGTCCCCATGGTTTTAATTCCGGCACCGCTAATTCAACCGCACCGGCCAAGAGCGCCCGTGCGTGCGCCCCGTGGACTGAGGGCGTAACAAAAGCCACTTCCATCCCTAAAGGTTTTTGTGATGAACTGGCTTCAATATAGCCTTCAGGAAAATGCATGGCACCCAGTGAATGCGCCGCAAACGCCAGGGTTGTGTCCCCCGTATTGAGCTCCCCATACGCTCCGGATTCATGGAGAAACCGCCGGGTAAAGCCAAACGCTTTTTCAAAGAACCCAAGCGATGCGGCAACATCGGGGACATATACGATGGTATACGCAAATTTCATGTTTGCTCCTCAGGTTCAGGTGGTCTGTGTAGCACATGCCGCCACTTTATCTTCATTGGGAATGCGTTTCAAGGATAGCGGCGGCTTTTCACCTCTACGCCATAACGCCGGATGCAATCAAAAAATAATTCAACTGTCGGCAAGAGGTGTCATCTGAGGTATCCTGAATAAACGGGACGTTCCCCGATTGGGTATACTTACTATCAGGAGGGCATTATGAATAAGCGTAGCCAAACATCCACAGCGGAATTTGGTGTGGATGCCACAAAGATGGTTGAGAAAAAGCGGCTAAGCGACTGAAAGCAAGGCCGTGGTTGGTGGAGGTCAGATACTAAAGTTAACGAAAGCTCACGCCGTACTGGGTACTTGTAGGGTGGTGGAGATAATCCGCCAGCGACCCTTCACATCGAAGTGGGAGCCTCCATTCTTGACAGCCCACCCCATACATTTGGACAGGCATTAATTAAGGTACGTTCTTACCATTATGCATATTCTTGAGCACGTGCTCGCCATGATTCTTGCCGTCACGCTTATCGGCGCGCTCGGCAAGCGCGTGCCAATACCGCTGCCCCTGTTGCTGGTGGGCGGTGGCGTAGCGATGAGCGCCATTCCTGGGTTCGATGATATCGGGCTGGAGCCGGAAATCTTCTTTGCCCTCTTCATCCCGCCGCTGTTGTTTGCTGACAGTTGGCTGCTGCCCAAACGCGAGTTTTACCAATTACGTTATTCCATCATGCTACTCGCCTTTGGGCTGGTGTTTGCCACAGTGTTTGCGGTGGGATATGGGGTGCATCTCCTCATTCCCAGCCTGCCGCTCGCCGCTTGTTTTGCGCTCGGCGCGGTGGTGTCGCCTACCGATGCGGTCGCGGTATCCGCGATTACGGAAAAGGTGCGCTTGCCCAGCCGCAGCGCCAATGTGCTGGCAGGCGAAAGCCTCATCAATGATGCCTCGGGACTGGTTGCGTTCAAATTCGCTGTAGCTGCCATATTGACAGGCAGTTTTTCACTCGAACAGGCGGCCGTGTCGTTTTTTGCGCTCGTGGTCGGCGGCTTGCTGACGGGTGTCGCTATCGCCGGATTTATCCAATGGCTGCGGCTGTCACTGGTGCGGCGTGGGCTCCGCGACCCTTCGGTGTCAGTCGCCCTGTCAGTGCTCACGCCGTTCGCCGCCTACCTGGTGGGAGAGCGGCTGTTTCATTTTTCCGGCATTCTCGCGGTGGTCGCTGCCGGGTTTTATGCGGGGATACACGACACCAAACACATGGAGACCGATATCCGGCTGCATGCATCAAATGTCTGGACCATGCTGTTATTTGTGTTCAATGGCCTGGTATTTCTGTTGTTGGGGCTGCAATTGCGTAGCGTGTTCGCTGGCATCTCCGGTTACCACTGGCAAGAGCTGCTGTATTATGCGCTGGCGGTGTCTGGCATGGTGATCGCCGTGCGTCTGCTTTGGATATTTCCCTTCTCACGGGTTTCAACGTGGCTGATGCGCCTGCATGACCCCCATGTGCCGACATCGCCGTGGCGGAATGTGTTCATCACTGGATGGGCGGGTATTCGCGGGGCAGTGACGCTGGCGGGCGCCTTGTCGATTCCATTGATGGCGGGCGATGCGCCCTTTCCGGGGCGCCATTTACTTATCTTTTTGGCCACCAGCGTCATCATTGCGACACTGCTCATTAACGGCTTGACCTTGCCCCTGTTTATCCGCTGGTTCCGCGTGCAGGCGGATGACATTGTGGAACGTGAAACCCGGGCGGCCCGGGTAGCGACAACGGAAGCGGCTATCAAATCGCTGATGGATATATCCACCGCCGACCTTCCGGAAGAGCAACGCCATTTCCTGTTGCGGTTGCGGGAGGAATACGAGCGGCGACTGCTGCATTATGCCCATCCCGATACGTCGCAAGGGCAAAAAGCCGGAACCCGCCTGGAGTGTGAATCATCGATTCGTTTGCAGGCGCTCGCGGCCGAGCGAAAAGAATTACATAGATTGCGGCAGGATGGCATCATCAATGATGAAACACTAAGAACAATCCAGATCGATATCGATTACGCGGAATCCAGCCTCACCGGGCGGAAATAGCCAGTCCTTGGAAGGGCTTTCAACATCCTGCTAGAGATCTTGTTCTTTCATTTCCTGCTTATGGCGTTGACGTGCCGCTTCCTCTTTGATAACCGCGTCGATTTCGCGCATGATATTTTCCACATCCGCCGGTTTTTCGCTACGCTCGAAACGTCCCGTCAACTCGACGCCGGGGTGCAAGTCCCCTTTTTCATAGAGCGACCATATTTCCATGCCATAGTCGGTAGCCAGCAACTCCGGCGCAAATTGCCCAAAATAAGCCGCCAGATTATTGATGTCGCGCAGCAGCATGCTGCATGCGTTGTTGTTGCCCGCAGCATCCACCGCTTGGGGCAGGTCGATGATAACCGGCCCATCGCTGCTGACGAGCACATTATATTCAGACAAGTCACCGTGGATAATTCCGGCGCAGAGCATGAGCACCACCTGGGTAATCAGCATGCTGTGGTATTCGCGCGCCTGCCCGGCCGTGAGCACCAGGTCATTAAGCCGGGGCGCAACGTCGCCACTCGCGTCCGTCACCAGCTCCATCAACAATACGCCGTCAAGAAAATTATAGGGCTGGGGAACGCGCACGCCCGCAGCGGCAAGACGGTAGAGCGCCGCCACCTCAGCGCTTTGCCATGCCTCCTCTTGCGTCTCACGGCCATGGCGGCTGCCCTTTTCCATGGCGCGGGCGCGGCGGCTGTTTCTCACCTTGCGGCCTTCAGTGTAATTGACGCTTTGGCGAAAACCGCGCTTATTGGCCTCTTTATAAACCTTGGCGCAGCGGATCTCATCCCCGCAACGGACCACGTAGACCATGGCCTCTTTGCCGCTCATAAGCTGACGGATCACGCTATCGACGAGACCTTCTTCAACCAATGATGCAATTCTTGCGGGAGTTTTCATGGGCGTTTCTTTGCGCCGCTCCGGCGTAATATTGATATATTATCCAACATGAATCCATTCATCCCTTAATCACCGCCCCATAACTTATTTGGCACAACGAAAACCTACGTCATTATAACTGGAATTCGGGTCAAGATAACCACGGTAGGCAGTGCGCTGGAACAAGCTCAACGCATAATGCCCTTGTCCACCCGACCCAGCGCCACGCACTACTTTATACTTTTCACCAAAATCAGCGCTCTTGTAAACCGCGCCGGGATAGGGCTTATACCAGTCCGCAACCCACTCACGCACGTTGCCCGCCATATCATAAACATCATACGGTGACTTGTCAGTTTTGTATGAGCCGATGGGCGCCGCGCCGTATTCCCAGGATTCTTCACCCGTGTTGGACACACCGGCTTTCCATTCGTCTCCCCATGGGAATTCCAGCGCTTTCGTTCCCCGCGCGGCTTTTTCCCATTCAGCCTCAGTCGGCAGGCGCTTGCCCAGCCATTTGCAGTAAGCATCCGCGTCGCGCCACGACACGGTGGTGACCTGCAAGGCATCAATGACAACAAATTTTTTGTCGATTTCCTTAAGCAGGTCTTCCTTGCCCATGGCGCGCGTATCCATATCGAGATGAAACACTTTGACGGCGGCCTTGCGCAGCGCTTCCACATCTAACGCCAGCAACTTGTCTTTCTTCATGCTGATGATGTAACCGGTTTCCATCCAACGGTCTGGCGGCGGCACATTATTTTTTGCCATGAATTCTTTGTATTGGCTGTTTGTGACTTCGTATTTGTCGAGCATGAACGCCTTGAGCGTGACCTTATGTTCCGGATGCTCGTCTTGATACCATGGCTTGACAGCGCCAAATTCCCCGGCTTTTTTCGAACGGTCAACCTTGTTGCTGCCCATGACAAATTCACCGGCATCAATCTTCGCCATATCTGCGGGGGTGCCCTGCGCAACGGGTTCGGCAGCTAGCGCCCCCATCGGCACACACCAAGCCAGTACGGCTATTCCTATTATAAAGCGTTTCATAAAGACCCCTTAACGGCGGGCGCGGTGAAATCCTTGGCGCACCTGAATCCAAAACTTTTATTTTTAGTGTTTCTCAAGAAAAACGAGCGGTTGTACACGGGCGCGGAAATACCGCATTTGTAGAATGAACAATCCCACCATGAGCCACCCTTCAGTACTTTATATTTTTCACCGTAGTTTTCCGTGATTTTGGTGTTGCCGGGATAAGGCAAGTACCAGGAATCCGTCCATTCCCACACATTCCCCGACATATCATGCACCCCGTATGGGCTCACGCCCCCGTCAAACGCGCCCACAGGCGTGGTGTCGCCTTGCAGCTTTAAATTCCCCCAACGCACTGGGCTGTTCACTTTGTTAATATCAAAAACTTCACCCCACGGATAAGTGCGTCCATCCGTACCCCGTGCGGCTTTCTCCCATTCCTGGTCGGTAGGCAAGCGCTTGCTTACCGCCTCGCAATACGCCTTGGCATCATGCCATGACACAAACGTGACGGGATGGTCAGCCTTGCCTTCCGGAAACGTGCGGTTTTCGAAATGGTCAGGGGACTTGCGGTGCGTATCATCGATGAACTGCTGGTATTGGAGATTAGTCACTTCATATTTGTCGATATAAAAATCGCCCAGCCACACGTGGTGCTGCGGACCTTCATCTGACAAGCGCTGATGGGTGCCGCGAACAAATTCACCCGCCGGGATCAGGACCATTTCATTGGGTTCGGCGCCCATGCGCGTCCGCGCATAATACATGGGCATATTCATGCCTGGCCCCTGCCCTTCTGCCGGTGGAAAAGGAGCCTTGGCGGATGCCTCTTCAACACTTTCGGCCACTTGTGCTTTTACGGCCGGAACAACGGAAAGATTACGTTGCCCTACTTTTTGCAACCCATCCACTAACCCCCTTGGCAATCCGGCGCTGTGACAAGCCAAGCATTCGCGGATGCTCACTTTTTGAAAAATCGGATCCACCCCGTATTGATGACAATGCACACACTTACCGCTTTCGGGCACAGAGGGAAGAATGCGGACCAAGGAAGGGGCTACATGCAACCGCCCAGCCGCAGTCCGTGGTGGATTTTGCGCCAATCCCACGCCACTCCCCATCACCCAAGCCGCCAAAATCAAACCCGGCAGCCTTAATCTACGTCTGATCCGCTGCATATCGGTCCCGCTTACTCCAAATTTACCCCATGGTTTCAATCAACTTTGCAAGCATAAAACATCCCATCGCCCTTGCCCACCAAAAATTGTTGCAAGTTAGTGCAACAAACCCCTTCACATACCCCCTCTCTACGTGCTAGTGTTTTAGTGGGTTATTCCCACCAGCCCCCTGCATCCCTATAAATCAAATACCACGGAGGTAGTCCATTATGCGCACTAAATTTATTCGTACTTCATCTACCTTACTCACGCTTAGCATCGCCCTGTGCGCTATTCCCGCGCTGGCGGATGACAACGTAAAGATTACTTCACCTGCTGATGGGGGGAAAGTAAAATCCAGCGAACCGGTAAACATTATTTATGATATTACGCCGGGCCCGGGGGGTGATCATGCCCATATTTACGTCAACGATAAAGAAGCGGGAATTTTACGTAAGCTGAAAAGTAGTTTTAGCCTTGATCCGCTGCCTGCGGGTACCCATAGTGTATGTGTAAAAGTGGTAAATCGGGGACATGCGCCCATTGGGCAGGAAAGTTGTATTAAAGTCATATCCGGTTAATTTTCCCTTTTCATGCAAAACCCTCGCTGAAAATAGCGGGGAGGGGCTGAGCACGCCACACTATATAATATCTTTACATTCAATGGGCTATGGAAATGTGCTCTCAAATCACTTGAAGTGGAGTGGGAGAAGCCCCGAAAAATATCATTAGCTTTTACTAACATGCTTGTGTATAGTAGGCGGCGTGTCGTTGAAACATTATTGAGCAGTTCGACACTGTCGTCCCTAACCTCTCCTGCTGTACTCGCAGTTTCTCTTGGTTGGTGGCGGTTGATATATCAGCGCGGTCGCCCCCAGCCACAGCGGTTTCCGCCCCTGTATACCCTCCTGTTTTAAATAAACAGGTTACTTCACTTAAATTCCGCGGTGGCCAGCGGAAGAGGATACTATTTTGTCTTTTACAGAACTAAAGTTAAGCGAACCCCTGCTGCGCGCCATTGAAGCCAGCGGTTACACCACCCCTACTGAAATTCAGCGCCAGGCCATTCCGGTAGCGCTGGAAGGCCGTGATTTGATGGCGTCGGCCCAGACCGGCACCGGCAAAACCGCCGCCTTTGTGCTGCCCGCCTTGGAGCGCCTGCAACAGCCTGCCGCCGTACAAGGCCGCGGCCCGCGCGTATTGATTCTTACCCCTACCCGTGAACTAGCTACCCAGATTCAGGAAGCCATTGCACGTTATTCACGCTTTACCAAGTTGCGCTCCGGCGCCATCGTGGGTGGCGCGCCCTACCCCGCCCAGGAAAAACTGCTGCGCATGCCGCTGGATCTGCTGGTCGCCACGCCCGGCCGCCTGATGGATCACATGGAACGCGGCCGCGTGGATTTTTCACGCATGGAATTGCTGGTGCTGGACGAAGCGGATCGCATGCTGGACATGGGCTTTATCGAGCCTGTTGAAGAAATCAGCGCTGCCACCCCCGCCAATCGTCAAACCCTGTTGTTTT
>JAGVME010000121.1 GCA_020053945.1 Gammaproteobacteria bacterium | reverse complement strand
TGCTTCCTCGTCCATCGCCGCCAAGCTTGAAGTGTTGAGCGAAAAAGCAAACAACATCAATACTGTCGTAACCACTATCGCAAAAGTGGCCGACCAGACAAACTTGTTGTCGCTCAACGCAGCCATCGAAGCCGAAAAAGCCGGTGAATATGGCCTCGGTTTCTCTGTCGTAGCGACTGAGATCCGCCGCTTGGCGGATCAAACGGCGGTGGCCACCTGGGATATTGAGCAAATGATCAAGGAAATGCAATCTGCGGTGACGGCAGGGGTCATGAGCGTTGATAAATTCTCCGAAGAAGTGCGGCACAGCGTCAATGACGTACGGCAAGTCAGCTCACAACTGAACCATATTATAGCGCAAGTGCGCGAACTCACCCCACGCTTTGACAGCGTCAATGAAGGCATGCATTTCCAGGCGCAAGGCGCAGACCAGATTAAACAAGCAATCGTTCAACTTAGTGAGTCAGCCCAACAAACCGTGGATTCCTTAAGGCAATCCAATATTGTTATTGAGCGCTTAAACGAAGCGGCCCATGGACTGCAGAATGGCGTCTCGCGTTTCAAGGTTATTGCGTCCCAATGAGATGGGCATAAAAATCAATTTGGATTTCGCCCCATGGTTTTGCCGCCGCCACCAGCGGCGGGATATTGATGAATAAAAACATGATGATTTTATTGTTTAATGTGGGCGGCGACAGTTATGGCATTAACGTCAGCGGCATAATTGAAGTGTTGCCCAGTGTGGCGTTAAAGCATTTCCCGCAGGGTTCCGGATATGTGGCGGGACTGTTGAATTACCGTGGCTTGGCAGTTCCAGTGATTGATTTGACCTTGTTGATGTCAGCGCACGCTTCCCGGGACAGGATCAGCTCCCGTATCATCCTGGTGGATTATTTTACTGGGAGTGGCGATAGCCATGCCCTGGGATTGCGGGTTGAGAAAGTTACGGAAACCGTGAGGATTCCGGATGTGGCTTTTACCCGTTCTGGCGTCGAAACAGGTAATGCGCCCTTTCTGGGGGATGTCGCCATACATGCGGGTAATATGGTCCAGGTGATTGACATAAAAAAAGTGTTGCCTGATTCCATGAAGGCCATGTTATTTGCCAATGGGAAAGAAACAGACGTAGCCCCTAATGCCATGGAATGTTGACGCATGGCGACCAAGGTAATTGAGGAATTCCTGAAAAATGCCATAGGCTTGGACAGCACCTCCATAGGGTCCGTCACGGTAGACCGATCTGTTCGCCGGCGCATGGTGGAATGCAAACTGCCCGATGAGGAAGCTTATTTTAAATTATTAACGGTATCCCCCCCAGAATTACAGGCGCTGATTGACGAGGTTACGGTTCCGGAGACATGGTTTTTCCGGGGTGTTGAACCCTTCCGCTTATTGGCCGAATACGTATCAGCAGAATGGCGCGCAGCTAATCCTGGCAAGGTCTTCCGTATCCTTAGCGTCCCCTGTTCCAGTGGCGAGGAACCTTATTCCATCGCCATGGTGCTTATGGATATTGGCCTTGCAAAAGACCAATTTAATATTGATGCCGTAGATATTAACACCAAGATCATCGACCGGGCCAAATTGGGCGTGTATGGACGGAACTCTTTCCGCGGTGACGAAGGGGATGTCGTAGGCCGCTACTTTCATGAGGTTGAAAATGGATATGCCATCAACGATATTGTTCGTGGCTCCGTTAACTTCATGCACAAAAATTTAATGGATAAAGATTTTTTATGTGGCATGCAGACATACGACGCGATATTTTGCAGAAATTTATTGATCTATTTTGACCGGCCCACGCAAACCATGGCGTTGATGAAGCTGCATGGTTTATTGGCTGTCCAGGGCATGCTTTTTGTGGGGCATGCCGAGTCCGGTTGTGTGGATAATGCATTATTTTCCATAGTGCGGCGGGAAGGGGCGTTTGCCTACAGGAAAAGTATCGGTCCCAAGGGAGACAACGATACGGCGTCTTCTGAGGAAAAAGATGCCAACAAGCCGATCTTTAAAGAGGGGTCAAATTATAAAAAAAATATCAAGCGTTCCGCGCGCAGCGGGCCCGCCGCAGGGCCTCCCGCCATAAAAGCCATGAAAACAACTTTGGCCGAGGCGGTTCCGGGAGGAAATGAAGAGGACTTCCTGGCAAAGGCCGCCCAACTTGCTGACCGTGGTGAATTGGATGAGGCGGGCTGGCTGTGCGAGAAACAATTGGGATTGGACGCGTGTTCCGCTGATGCCTACTATTTATTGGCGGTAATCCGTGAAGCCCAGGGGCACCTTCAGTTTGCCCAAGAATTGTTTCATAAAGCGCTATATCTTGATCCAAAACACTACCAGGCATTGATCCATCTTGCGGGACATGCCGAACGCCAAGGTAACTTGGCGGCCGCGGCGACTTACCGGACACGCGCCAAGCGCTTGGTTGAAGCGGATTGATGGCGAGATCGGGGACAAAAATATGGCCGACATAAATATAAAAATTGACGATTGCTGGAATAAAATCGGCGTATGGGGCCATGTCAGGCCGCGGTGCCCGGAATTGGAAAAAATCATCCATTGCGCTAATTGCAAAGTTTATTCGGCCGCGGCGCGTCAATTGCTGGACCGGGAAATTTCTCCTGAATATATGCAAGAAGCCGCCATAACGTTGGCGCAACGCAAAGAAACCACTAAAAACACTGACACTACGTCAATTGTGATATTCAGGATCGGGGAAGAATGGTTGGGCTTGCCCACCCATTTATTCCAAGAGGTGGTGCAATTTCGCAGTGTCCACAGCATTCCACACCGGCGCGGTAAAATATTGCGCGGCCTGGTGAATATACGCGGTGAATTGCAATTATGCGTCTCCCTCGGCCAATTGCTGGATATCAAAAAAGGTGAAATCCAAGGGACCAATATCGCAAAGGGCATTTATGAGAGGATGATTGTGATAGCCAAAGACGGGGTACGTTATGTCTTTCCGGTGGGTGAAGTGCGCGGTATCCGCCGTTATCCTGATAAGGAGTTGTTAGCGCCTCCGGCGACCGTAACACATAGCGCCAAAGATTACCTGTCCGGACTGGTGTCCTGGAAAGAGGGCGATGAGGAACGCCATATTGGCTGCCTGGATGAAGCGCTGTTATTTCCTGCATTAGAGCGGGGCATTATTTAATGGATGCCGGCGATTTTTCCATGTTTGATTTGTTCCGCATTGAGGTGGAACAGCAAACCACCGTTTTATCTGACAACTTATTGGCATTGGAGCAAGATGCCGCGCAACAGGGGCGCCTCGATGATTTAATGCGCGCCGCCCATTCCATAAAAGGCGCGGCGCGCTTGGTGGATGTGCCCCCGGCGGCCCAGATTGCGCATGTTATGGAAGATGTCTTTGTCGCGGCGCAGCGGGGTAAGCTGTCGCTTAATACAAATAATATCGAGGTACTGTTCCAGGGCACGGACATGCTTGCCCAGATTGGCGCTTTACAAGACACGCCAAGCTTATGGCTGGCCCAGCATAAAAATGAATTTGATTCCGTATTAAATGCCTTGAAAGGGGTTTTTCTTACTGCATCCCCTGCCCCGCAAGAAAACATAAACACTCTTGGGGAACCGGAATTTATACATGCCCCTTCCCACCAAGCGCCCCGTCCAAAAGATGCTACCCCGGTCGACCCCTCATTGTTGGCCTTATTCCGAACCGAGGTTGAACAACAGGCGGCTGTTTTAACTGAAGGGTTGCTGTCCCTTGAGCAAGATCCTACGCTTACCAAACACCTTGAATCTTTGATGCGCGCGGCGCATTCCGTTAAGGGTGCGGCACGTCTTGTCGGCATACCGCCGATAGTGAATGTGGCGCATTTGATGGAAGACAGTTTTGTCGCGGCGCAGGCCGGAAAATTGATTTTGCAATCCGGCCATATCGACGCTTTCCTGAAAGGCGTTGATATGATCTCGCGTATTGCCGCGCTTGATGGGTCAGTTGATGCATGGGTGGGTCAGCATCAATCAACCTACGACAGTTTGCTGGTGGCGCTGCGGGCGATTCTTTCTGGCGAAGCGCTGCCGCTGGAAAAAATTGCTCCCACAGCGCCCATCGCCAACACCGGTGGAGGGGCGAAAAACCCGGCTCAAGATGACGCTCCTAAAGACCGGGTATTGAGGGTAAGCGCAGAACAGTTGAATCGTCTCATGGGCCTGGCCGGTGAAGCCATGATCGAGTCAAACTGGTTGCGGCCTTACACCCAATCTATGTTGCGCCTGAAGCGTAAACAGGTGGAGTTGGTAGGGTTGATTGACAAGTTGTCGGAAAGCCTGGAGCTTAACGGGCATGGTAAGAAAGCGCATGCCTCTTTGCGTGAGATTCAGCATAAAGTGTCATCCTGCCGCGAATTTTTGGCGGAACGCTTGTCTGAAATCGAAGCTTTTGACCACCGCTTAAGTAATCTGTCATGGCGTTTACGGCGTGAAGTGGTCACCAGCCGTATGCGCCCGTTTGGTGATGGCGTGCATGGTTTCGCGCGCATGGTGCGTGATGTGGCGCGTTCCTTGGGCAAAGATGTGAACCTGGATATCAAGGGACAGGAAACCATGGTGGATAGGGAAATCCTTGAAAAAATCGAGGCGCCCCTTAATCATCTGTTGCGTAACGCGGTTGACCATGGCATTGAGTCCCCTGAAGAGCGCGCCGCGGCAGAAAAACCCGCTAAAGGTACGCTGCGTTTGTCCGCCTATCACCAGGCGGGCATGTTATCCATTGTCATTGAGGATGATGGGCGTGGCGTAAATTTAGAAAAATTGCGTGCCAAAGTATTGGCCCGCGGGCTGGTCACGCCGGACATGGCGGCCAACCTTAGTGAAGAAGAGTTACTCGCGTTTCTTTTCCTGCCGGGATTTACCACGCGCGATGCGGTCACGGAAATATCCGGGCGCGGCGTGGGCCTGGATGTCGTGCATGATACGGTACAAAAAATGCGTGGCATGGTGCGCGTGACCTCACGGTTCGGTAAGGGCACGCGTTTCCAAATGCAATTGCCGTTGACCTTGTCAGTTATTCCGGCATTGCTGGTTGATATCGCCGGCGAACCCTATGCGTTCCCCCTGGTGCGTATCCAGCGCATTTTGCGCCTGGAAAAGCCACACATTCAATCCATTGAAGGACATCAGTATGCGAGCGTTGAAGGGCAACGTATCGGCCTGGTGTCGGCGGCGCAGATCCTTGATGTGAAGGGCGGCATGGACCATCAAGGTAGCCTTCCCGTCGTAGTTATAGGCGACCGGGACCATTGCTACGGGTTGGTGGTGGAAAATTTTATCGGTGAGCGTGACCTGGTGGTACATGTTTTACCGCAAAAGCTGGGCATGGTGAATGACATCAGTGCCGCGGCGCTCATGGAAGATGGCTCTCCCATATTAATCATTGACGTTGACAGTATCTTGCATTCGATCGAGATGGTGATTAAGGAAGGACGCCTTAACCGCATCGATGATGACACCGCCGCCCAGGCGCGTCCGGCAAAAAGCATCCTCGTGGTCGATGATTCCATTACGGTGCGCGAAGTGGAGCGCAAGCTCCTGGAGCATCATGGTTATAAAGTTGATGTCGCCGTAGATGGCATGGATGGATGGAATGCCGTACGCAGCGGAACGTATGGCCTGGTTATCACGGATATAGACATGCCGCGCATGGATGGGATAGAGCTGGTCCACATGATCAAAAAAGACATCAAGCTAAAAAATACCCCAGTAATGATCGTGTCGTACAAAGCCCGGGCAGAAGACCGGCACCGGGGATTGAACGCCGGCGCCAATTATTACCTGACCAAAGGAAATTTCCATGATGATACATTGCTGCAGGCAGTGCGTGACTTGATTGGCGAGGCCGTGTAATGAGAATAGCGATCGTAAATGATATGCCGCTGGCCATAGAAAGCCTGCGCCGTGGGGTCCTGACGATGGGTGTGCATCAGGTGGCGTGGATAGCCCGTGATGGCATTGAAGCGGTGCGGCGTTGCGCTGAAGACAGGCCAGACTTGATTTTGATGGATTTGCTCATGCCGGAAATGGATGGTGTGGAAGCCACGCGGCGCATCATGGCAAATACCCCCTGCCCGATTTTGATTGTGACCACTTCAATAGATAGCCAATCGGCGCGTGTGTTTGAAGCTATGGGTGCGGGAGCATTGGATGCGGTAAATACCCCGGTGCTTGATCCGCAGTCTGAGATCTATGCTTGCGATAGCTGTGAAACATTCCAGGCCAAGCTGAAAACCATCGAGAAATTAACCCGGGCCACGCTTCCGGCGCGTCCGGTCTATATGAAACAGCCCGCTGATATTAAGAGCCAACGGGCCGGTGGTTTGGTGGTTATCGGCTCATCGACGGGAGGGCCGCAAGCCTTGGCGCAAATATTGTCCCGGTTACCTGCGGATTATCCCGCCCCCGTGATTATTGTGCAGCATGTGGATGCGCAATTCGCCGGGGAGTTAGCCACGTGGCTGAACAAGCAATGTCCCCTGAATGTGCGCCTCGCCAAGGAAGGTGATTGCGCCGAAGTGGGCACGGTATTGCTGGCGGGAACCAATAACCATCTGGTAATGCATGCCAATCAATATTTAAGTTATACGCACTCCCCCACCGAACTCGTATACCGCCCCTCGGTCGATGTTTTTTTTGATAGCGTGGCCAAGCACTGGAAAGGCCGGGTAGTGGCCGCGTTGCTGACGGGAATGGGGCGGGATGGCGCGCAGGGGTTGCTACGGTTACGTGGGCGTGGCGCGCATACGATCGCACAGGACGAGGCAAGCTGCATCGTGTATGGCATGCCCAAAGCAGCCGCCGATCTCAAGGCGGCCGTGGAGGTGCTGCCCATTGCCAATATAGCGCCCACGTTGATCAAGCATTTCCCGTGCAGTGCCGATATAGATACTAGCACTATAGACGCGAGGGTACACGCATTATGAGTAATGGGAGAAGGTTAGGTATGCAAGTCACGGCGCCTGAATCCATCGACGTGGCGCGGGTCTTGCTCATAGACGACCAGGCCATTGTGGGTGAGGCGTTGAAGCGCATGGTGGAAAGTGAGCCCGACATCGAATTGCGCTTTTGCATGGATCCTACCCGCGCCATGAATGAAGCGATTGAATTCCGCCCTACGGTTATTTTGCAAGACCTGATAATGCCGGATGTGGATGGTTTGGTGTTGCTGCGTTTCTTCCGCGCCAACCCGATCACCAAGACAACGCCGATCGTGGTGTTGTCAAGCAAGGAAGACCCCAGGACTAAGCAGGAAGCGTTTAAATTGGGCGCCACCGATTATCTGGTCAAGTTTCCTGATCAGCTTGAGGTGGTGGCGCGCATCCGCGCCCATTCCCGCAGTTACCTGGCCCAGCAGCAGCGTGACGAGGCTTACCGCGAATTGCGTGATTTGCAGGTCGAACTTGAAAAAAAGAATAGCGAACTGCAACGCCTGTCCAGCCTAGATGGCCTGACCGGCATTGCCAACCGGCGGCGCTTTGATGAATACCTGGAACAAGAATGGTTGCGAGCCGCCCGTGATGGCAAAAGGCTGGCCTTGATCCTGATTGATATTGATCATTTCAAAGCGTATAACGACAACTATGGGCATCAAGGGGGCGACCTCTGCCTCAAACAGGTGGCGCGCGTCTTGGATAGTGAGCTTAAACGTGCGGCGGATGTGGCGGCACGTTACGGCGGCGAAGAGTTTGTGATCGTGTTACCTGATACTGATTTACAAGGCGCGGGCGTTATCGCTGAAAAGTTACGTAACGCCGTGGAAGCATTGCATATAGAACATGCCAACTCCAAAACCGCGCCGCACGTCACCATCAGCCTCGGCGTAGCCAGCACCTTGCCCCGCGACGGGGGCATTCCGGCCGCGCTCATTGAAATGGCTGATGAAGCCTTGTATAAAGCCAAGGAGAGTGGGCGCAACCAGTTGTGCCTTTCCGAAAACACCACCGTGAAAGGTGTGATTTAGGAGCCTTCAACGGTGCAGCACCAGCTCCAGCACCAGTTTACTGCCAAAATACGCCAGCATCAGCGCTACCGCCCCACTTAATGTCCAGCGGATCGCCGTGCGTCCGCGCCAGCCAAAGTGCCAGCGCCCCCACAACAGCACCGCAAACACCAGCCAGGCGATAATCGACAACACGGTTTTATGTGCCAGATGTTGCGCAAACAGATTTTCCAGAAAAACCGCGCCACTGATCAATGATATGCTTTGCAGGATAAACCCCACGCCAATCAACTGAAACAGCAGCGTCTCCATGGTTTGTAGCGGCGGTAGCGCGCGGATAAACCCCCCAGGATGTTTACTGCGCAATTGCCGATCCTGCACCCATAATAAAATGGACTGCACCGCCGCAATGCTCAGCAGGCTATAGGCCAGCACTGAAATCAGGATATGCGCTTGCAAGCCCGGCGGCGCCTTTTCCAGCAGCAGCAGATGTTGGGAAGGGAACAGCATCTCCAAGGCGATGGATATCGCCGCCAAAGGGAACACCATAATGCCCAGGTTTTCAATGGGCTTGCTAAGCGCAGCCATCAATACCAACAGCGCGATCAGCCACGAAAACAGCGAAAAAGCATTGAAAAACCCCAGGTTCAAGCCTTGGCTGGTAAATAGGCCTTCTTGCAACTCAAAGGCATGCAGAAGCGTCGCTGCCATGCCCAGCGCAATGAGTTGCCCCCGGCTTACCGGCGACTGGCTTCTTTTGTACAGCGAAAAGGCCAGCAGAAAACCGGTTGCGCAATAAAGGGCGATGGCGGTAAAACCAACAATAATCGTAGTCATGGATCCTGAGTCGTGGTGAATAAGCAGAATCATCGCACATCTGTGCCTTTGAGTGAAAGGGTCATGGCTGGCAGGCTGTTGAAAAAGCCCATGGAAAGGCTTTTTCAATATCCTGCCAAGGCAGCGCCTGAAAAGGCTCATGTCCGCCTTAAAGTCAGCCGATGATTAGTGATGCTTGGGAATTTCCTGGCATGTCAGGTATAGTTAACCAGGGCGCTTGAAATTATTTCGGAATAGCACACATGAATTTGCGCGTGTTGGGGGCAAGTGGCGGGGTGGGTGAAGGGCTGAAAACCACTTCGCTGTTAATTGATCACGACATCTTGATTGATGCCGGCAGTGGCGTGGGTGAATTGCGGCTGGATGAGATGCTGGAAATTCGCCACATTTTCCTCACGCACTCCCATCTGGACCACATCGCTTTTTTGCCGCTATTGCTCGACAGCATCTTTGACCGCATTCAGCAACCGCTGGTGGTGCATGGCCAAGCCGTCACGCTGCGTGCTTTGCAGGAACATATTTTCAACTGGATCATCTGGCCCGATTTCGCCCGCCTGCCACACCCTGACCAGCCGGTGCTGCGCTATGAAATCATGGCGCCTGGCGATATTTATACCGAGGGCGGAAGCGCCCCGGGGATGGCTGAGCGCACCCTGGAGATGATCCCGGTCAACCATGCCGTGCCCGGCGTGGGATATCGCATAGAATGCCCCACGGGCGCCATCGCCATCAGCGGTGACACCACCAGCAATGACAGTTTCTGGGACGTGCTTAATGCGCGGCCCGGGCTGGACGTGTTGATCGTCGAAGCCGCGTTTCCCAACGAAAGCCTCGCATTAAGCCAGATGGCTCGCCATTACTGTCCGTCCTTACTGGCGCAGGATATGGCGAAGTTACGCCACGACCCACTGATTTACATCACCCACAACAAACCCGGCAGCGAAGACCTGATCTTTGCCGAATGCCAGGCCGCCATGCCGGGGCGACGCTTGCATCCCTTGCGGGGCGGTGAGGTTATTCGGCTGTAATATCACAAGCCTTCGGCTATAATAAGCCCCGTCTCTTTGTTATAGAAGTAACACACCATGTTCAATAATCTTACCGAGCGGCTCAATGGCGTTATCCAGCGCCTGCGCGGACAAGGCCGCCTGTCTGAAGACAATATCAAGGACACCCTGCGCGAAGTGCGCATGGCGCTGCTGGAGGCCGATGTCGCGCTACCCGTGGTGCGCGACTTCATCGAGCGGGTGCGTGAGCGCGCCGTCGGCCAGGATGTCCTGCAAAGCCTCACGCCCGGTCAGGCGCTGGTCAAAGTGGTGCATGATGAATTGATCGCCATCATGGGTGGTGTTACCGACCTTGACCTGAATGTGCCGCCGCCCGCCATCATCCTCATGGCCGGGCTGCAAGGCTCCGGTAAAACCACCACCGTCGCCAAACTGGCGCGGCTGCTCAAAGAGCGTCGCAAAAAGAGCGTGCTGGTCGCCAGTTGCGACATCTACCGCCCCGCCGCAATCGACCAGCTTGAAACCCTCTCCAAAGAAGTCGGCGCAGTATTTTATCCCAGCGACATCACGCAAGACCCGGTGGCGATTGCCCGGGCTGCCGTAGATCACGCCCGCCGCCATATGATCGATGTCGTGATTATCGACACCGCTGGTCGCCTGCACGTCGACGAACAGATGATGGACGAAATCAAGCGTCTGCACGCCGCGCTGCAACCTACCGAGACCTTGTTCGTGGTCGACAGCATGACCGGCCAGGACGCCATCAACACCGCCAAAGTCTTTAACGATGCCCTGCCGCTCACTGGTGTGGTGCTTACCAAAGCCGATGGCGACGCACGCGGCGGCGCCGCGTTGTCGATTCGCCATATTACTGGCAAACCCATCAAGTTTATCGGCATGGGCGAAAAAACCGCCGCCCTCGAACCTTTCCACCCCGACCGCATCGCCTCGCGCATTCTCGGCATGGGTGATGTGCTGAGCCTGGTCGAGCAGGTGGAACGTAGCATCGACCGTGCCGAAGCCGAAAAATTTGCTGGCAAGATGAAAAAAGGCAAAGGCTTCGACCTCGATGATTTCCGCAGCCAGATCCAGCAAATGCGCAAAATGGGTGGCATGGCCAGCATCATGGACAAAATGCCCGGCATGGCCAACGTCCCGCAAAAGGTCAAAGATCAAGTAGGTGACAAGGATTTTGGCCGCATCGAAGCCATCATCAACTCCATGACCCCCCAAGAGCGGCATTTTCCGGACGTCATCAAAGGCTCACGCAAACGCCGCATTGCCGCCGGTTCCGGCACCCAGGTGCAAGATGTCAACCGCCTGCTCAAGCAGTTTGACCAGATGCAGCGTGTCATGAAACAGGTCACTAAAAGCGGTGGCATGGCCAAAATGCTGCGCGGCATGAAAGGAAAGCTGCCTTTTTAGGCGGTAGCGGCACTGTACGGTATCTCCCCTCTCCCGCATGCGGGAGAGGGTTAGGGAGAGGGGGTGTGATGTAACATAATGATTTTTAATTAATTTTACAGCTTTCCCCGCTTTTTTCCGTAAAGCCGCTGAGGGTATATAAATACGTCACCCTCAAAACCCCAATTGAAGCCTTCCCTTTTTCGCCAATTCGCGTAAAATACTCTGTTTTATTCCGCTGCACAGGGAAGAGCGGAAGCGAAGGGTTTTGCAAGTGTCGTGGGAGGCAGGATGCCGTGAACGACCGCCGCCGCCTGTGACAAAAGGGCGGGTGGCGCCTCATTATTGGTATTGATTCAAAGGAAGCAGGTATAAATGGTAACCATTCGTTTGTCTCGTGGCGGCGCAAAAAGACGCCCGTTTTATCACATCGTTGTCACCGACTCGCGTAACCCGCGTGATGGCCGCTATATCGAGCGCATCGGGTTTTTCAATCCCATCGCCACCGGTGGCGAAGTCAAGCTGAATGTAGACCGCGAGCGCGTCAAATACTGGGTTGGCAAAGGTGCGCAAACCTCTGATCGTGTTGCGATGTTGCTTGGTCAACAGGCTGCAGCGTAAGCACTGTTGTGGTGAGGGCGCGCACCGTAGTGTGCGGCGCCTTGGCTTGTAATAGCGCGTCATGATAGACAGTTCGGCTTTGATCGTTTTAGGGCAGATTTCGGGCGTCTATGGTGTGCGTGGTTGGGTGAAGATCCACTCTTATACCGCGCCGCGTGAAAATATTTTGAATTATGCTCCCTGGCAAATACGACCGCCAGGGATGGCGTCGGCGCAATCGTGGCGCCTCGTCACTGTGCTTGAAGGGCGCATTCAGGGCAAAGGCATCGTCGCCCGGCTTGAAGGCTGGGATACGCCGGAAGCGGCGCGATCGTTGGTAGGCGCAGAAATTGCCATGCCGCGCACGCAACTGCCCGCGTTAGCCCAGGGTGAGTATTACTGGAGCGACCTGATCGGTTTGCAGGTGATTGGCATTAAACAGGGTGTGGATAACACGCTGCTGGGTACAGTAGAGTCTCTTATGGAGACGGGCGCGAATGATGTGCTGGTGGTGCAGGAATCTGACGCCCTTGGAAAAAAACACCTGATTCCCTATGTTGACGGCGTGATTGTCAGTGTTGACCTGGATGCCAGGGTTTTGCGGGTTGACTGGGACATAGATTATTGATTTTTGGAGGCGGTTCTTGTGCATCCTGCCCGGCGCATGTGATGCGCGTTGATGTCGTCACACTGTTTCCCGCGATGTTTGATGCATTGACGCAGCACGGCGTTACGGGTCGGGCGATACAGCGCGGCATGTTGCAATTGGGTCTGTGGAATGTGCGGGATTACGCGCATGACCGGCACCGCACCGTCGATGACCGCCCCTACGGTGGCGGCCCCGGTATGGTCATGCAAGTGCAGCCGCTACGCGATGCGATACATGCGGCGACTATCGCAGATGCCACGCCAGCGCCGCACAGGGATGTGCAAGTGTCGCCAGAGGCAGGATGCCGGAAGCGACCGCGGGTGATTTATCTGTCACCGCAAGGGCGGCGCCTTGATCAGGCGGGCGTACGTGAGTTGGCCGCTGTGCCGCGCCTGATATTAGTGGCTGGCCGTTATGAAGGCGTTGATGAGCGCGTATTGCAGGCGAACATCGACGAAGAATGGTCGATCGGCGATTATGTATTGAGCGGCGGTGAGCTGGCGGCCATGGTGATGATTGACGCCGTAGCGCGGTTGCTGCCCGGCGTGTTGGGGCACGAAGATTCCGCGCAGCAGGATTCATTTGGCTCATCTAATGGGGGTGTCGATGGTCCTGGACTGCTCGATTATCCGCACTACACGCGCCCCGAAGAAGTTGATGGGGCGCGGGTGCCGGCGGTGTTGTTGAGCGGCGACCACCAGGCGATCGCGCGCTGGCGGCAAAAACAGGCATTAGGGCGAACCTGGCTGCGGCGGCCAGATTTGCTGGTCGCTTCCGGCATCCTGCCTCTGGCGACACTTGCGCATCCCTGTGCGGCGGAAGCGGGGATATTAAATCCCGCGCAGAAAAAATTACTGGATGAATTTATCCGGGAGTATTACGGCAGTTCTGTTAGCGATACAGATCTGCCAGCCAATAGTTAATGAGGAGTGATAACATGAACATTATTCAACAAATCGAAGCCGAACAGATGACGCGCGAACTGGCGCCCTTTGCGCCGGGTGATACCGTCGTCGTGCAGGTGAAGGTCAAAGAAGGTACCCGCGAGCGTTTGCAGGCCTTTGAAGGCGTCGTCATCGCCAAAAGCAACCGTGGCCTGAACTCATCGTTCACGGTGCGCAAGGTGTCGCACGGCGAAGGCGTGGAGCGCGTGTTCCAGACCTACAGCCCGAGCCTTGAGTCACTGGCCGTAAAACGCCGCGGTGATGTGCGCCGCGCCAAACTGTATTACCTGCGTGACCTGACCGGCAAAGCCGCGCGTATCAAGGAAAAACTCTAGGTTTTTCGGTATAGCAAGACAAAATTGTAATCGCGTCCTGGTGATCTCGTGATTAATTAGCGTGTTGTCATTTCGACCGTAGGGAGAGATCTTTGTGTTGGTTTGTTCTAAATTTGAACGTCCAGGATTTCTCCTTACGGTCGAAATGACGCGCATCAGGAATTCCGCAACATAGTGAGGATGTGATGTTGTGGCGAGACACCGCGTTACAGATAAGCACCCCTATCGTTTTATCCCCCGCTTTTTATTATCCCCCGCCCATGCGCGGCGGCTTCTCATTGGTGTTTGTGCTGCGTTAGGATTATTTGCAGCCCCCGCCCATGCCGACCCCTTCCAGGACGTTATCGCCCTTGCCGAACAAGGTGTCCCCGAGCTTGCTCTTCATATAATAGATCAGCAACAAACGGCTATTGATCCACTTGTCGTTGAGTGGGCTGCATGGGAAAAAGCGCGTATTTTAATTTATCAGCAGCGTCGTGACTGGGCGTCGGTAGTGCGTCGCACGCAGGCGCTACCCGATAATTTACCCCTTATGTTTACACGCTGGGTTTTAACTCAAGGCGCTGCCGCGCAACTTGAATTAGGCCAAGGCGCTGCCGCGCGCGCGTGGTTGTTACGTTTGATCTGGCAACATGCCAATGTTGATGGTCAGTTATTCAGCGAATGGCGCCGCATGGTCATTCATAGCTATATTGTGGAAGGTCGGGTGGATGATGCCTACACGGCGTTACTGCGCTATCAGCAGGACTATGTCAATGCCAGTGCGGACGCGCAAACACGGCTGCTGCAAGCGCATGTCTTGCTCTTGGCTGGGCGTGCTACGGAGGGGGCGATGTTATTGGCGGGCACCCACGAGGAGCCGACCGCAGCCGCGCTATCTTTGCTGGCGCGGTTGCGCAGCGGCGACCGCCCTGAAAATATTTTGCGGGAAACGCGTCAGGCATTAACGCAGCAGCCTCTCACCACATCACAGGGGTTGGCAGCCGTGGCGCAGGCTGAAGTGGCGCAGATGATTGGAGATCATGAGCGCCATGTGGAAGCAGTGGAGTATGTATTGGCATTATATGGGGGTGTGACGCCCCCTGCATTGGCGGGGTTGTTTAGTATCACTGATGACAGTGTGTGGGATGCTTATGTGGCGTACGCGCAGGTGTTGAGTAATCAGCAGCAATTATTGATGGGCGATTTTGCACCGTGGGTTGCGGTGGCGCAGTCGTTGGCGGAAGAGCATCCGATACGCGCCCGTGCCCTGTTTGCATTTTTAGCTATGCGCGCTGACGACGCACAGGGAGGTGCTAGTGTCGCAGGAGGCAGGATGCCGGGAGCGACTACTGTGGAAATCCGGGTGCGCGCGCATCAGCAGTTGATTACGCTGTTAGGCCAGTTGCCGCAGGGTGCTGCGTTGATGCGTGCGTTATATGTCAAGCTGGATCGTTTTCATTAGCCCGACATGCAACATTATCATGCCATATTGACCGCCCCTTTTGACCGAAAAACTCCTCCTGCATTTTCCACACTGCCGCCGTCCCTGGCGGTCGCATGGCCAAAGCTGGGTATACGCATGCAAGGTGAGGCGTTGTGCGCGCTGGATTTTGTGGCGCCTGAGGTTAACGATCAGCCTGCTGAAAACCCGGATGCTGCGAATGTGGTGCAACAATTGATGCGTTATTTTTCTGATCCTGCTTATGTGTTTTCAATACCGTTAGCCTGTACAGGCACGCCATTTCAGCAACGGGTGTGGCAGGCGTTGCGTGAAGTACCGGTCGGCCAGCCGTGTCGCTATGGCGATCTGGCGCGACGTTTGTCCAGTGGGGCGCGCGCCGTGGGAGGCGCGTGTCGCGCTAATCCGGTGCCGATCGTGGTGCCGTGTCATCGTGTGGTGAGCGCAACCGGCCTCGGGGGTTATTCGGGTGTGACGCAGGGGCTGAGCACGGAGGTCGCTTCCGGCATCCTGCCTCTGGCGACACTTGCACATCCCTGTGCAGCGCTTGCGATCAAGCGCTGGCTATTAGACCATGAGCGCAGTTGAGGGCACCCTGCTCCCCTGTGAGCAGGATCAGGCAACCATCGAGGCATTTCTGGACGCGGTTTGGATGGAGTCCGGCCTGAGCGCCAATACCTTATCAGCCTACCGTTCCGATCTTACTGGTATCGCCGCATGGCTGGGAGAACGCCACCAGACCTTATTAACCGTGCAGCATAGTGATGTGCTGGAATATTTGTCAGCGCGCGCCAAGACACAGGCGCGTGCGCGGGCGGTTCCTGCGCATCCCTGCGCTCACCGCACTTGGGCATCCTCCCCGGCGTCGGTGGCGCGTTTGATGTCCTGCCTGCGCCGCTTTTATCAATACCAGGTGCGCGAAGGGCGTATGCCGGTTGATCCGACAGCACGTATCGACTCGCCGAAGCTGGGTCGGCCTTTGCCTAAATCGCTGACTGAGTCTCAGGTCGAGGCGCTGCTGGCCGCGCCGGTGACGGATGAAGTATTGGGATTGCGTGATCGTGCCATGCTGGAGCTGCTGTATGCCAGTGGTTTGCGTGTGTCGGAGCTGGTGTTGCTACAGGTAGCGCAGGTAAACCTTAGCCAGGGTGTGGTGCGTATTACCGGCAAGGGAGGGAAGGAACGCCTGGTGCCGGTGGGTGAAGAATCGTTGACGTGGCTGGAGCGCTATTTGCGCGAGTCGCGGCCGCAGATGTTGCTAACCCAGAAGTGTGACACGCTGTTTGTGACACAGCGCGGTGCAGGAATGACGCGTCAGGCATTCTGGCACATCATCAAACGCTATGGCATCATCGCAGGTATCGACAGCCGCCAGCTTTCCCCGCATACTTTGCGGCATTGCTTTGCGACGCATTTGCTCAATCACGGCGCTGATTTGCGCGTATTGCAAATGCTGCTAGGGCACAGTGATTTATCCACCACGCAAATTTATACCCATGTGGCGAAAGAACGGCTGAAGAGCCTGCACGCCAAGCATCATCCACGTGGTTAACCGGGAGTTGTAAACGATATGCCATCTTTTGATGTAGTGTCTGAAGTTGATATGCATGAACTGGTTAATGCGGTAGATCAATCCAACCGCGAAATCACCAATCGCTTTGATTTTAAGGGCAGCGATGCGCATGTGGAGCAGGCGGAAAATGTGCTGACCCTGCATGCCAGCAGCGAATTCCAGATTAATCAAATGCTGGATATTTTATACGCCAAGCTCGCCAAGCGCGGAGTGGATATTGCCTGCATGGACAAAGGCAAAGTCGAGGTGGCGGGAAATAAAGCCCGTCAGGCGCTGACCGTGCGCCAGGGTATTGATGCTGATATTGCGCGCAAAATTGTAAAATTGATAAAAGACTCAAAAGTTAAGGTACAGGCGTCGATACAGGGAGAGCAGGTGCGCATTACCGGTAAAAAACGCGATGATTTGCAGGAAGCGATCGCCATGTTACGCAAGGCAGATGTTGGTTTACCGCTGCAATATAACAATTTCCGGGATTAAGGATGAATATGCGCAAAATAATTGGCCGAAAAACTGCTCCTGCGTTTTCAGCACTTCCGCCATCCCTGGCGGTCGCAGGGTTGATGTACGCGCTGTTCAGCATGCCGATTGCATTTGCAGATGATGCAGACATCGTTCAGGTGAAAAAAGCGCTGGAATCAATGGCGCCTGGCGCGAAGGCCGATAGCATTACCGCCACATCGCTCCCAGGATTATATGAGGTAATAGTGGGTACTGAGATAGTCTATATTAGCAAAGATGGACGCTACATGCTGCAAGGCGACCTAGTGGATGTGCAAGCCCAAAAAAATCTTACCGAGGCCAAGCGTGGCACGGGGCGCCTTAAGTTGGTGAATGCCCTCAGCGAAAACGCCATGATCGTATTTGCGCCAAAGAACCAGCCAGTAAAACATACCATCACCGTGTTTACGGATGTTGATTGTGGCTACTGCCGCAAGATGCACAGTGAAATGGCGGAGCTGAATCGCCACGGCATCAAAGTGCGTTACCTGATGTTTCCCCGTGCGGGCAAAAATTCGCCTTCGTACGACAAAGCCGTGTCGGTGTTCTGTTCCAAAGACCGCAACGCGGCGCTGACACGTGCCAAGGCGACGGGTAACATTGAAAAGAAAACCTGCGTAAATCCAGTCGATCAGCACATGGCGCTGGTTGAGCGCCTCGGCCTCACAGGCACCCCAACGTTGATGCTGGAAGATGGCCGCCTGATGCCCGGTTACGTTCCGGCGCAACGCCTAAGTAAGTTGTTGGATGAGAATAAATCATAAGGGTTGTGCAGATTAAGTGGCGGAACCTGATAAAACGTCGCCAAGCTTAGGGAGAAAGTGTTGTTTATCAGGACGCAAGCGCGAAAAATAAATTTGATCGGAAGTCTTATTTTGATTGCCGTTACTTTGATTGCGGGTGTTTGTGTATTTTTGGTCATGCAGCGCCAGACAGAGCAGATTTTGAATGCCGGCCTGAAGCTTTTTTTGAAAAATCATGTGCATGAATTCGAGCATCTGATTGGCGACAGTATTTCCGACGTTACCGTGATTACGACCCGGCCTTTCCTTATTCAGCAGTTACAGAACCGTAACTCCCATCCCGATAATTTGGCCATACAACAATCCCTGAAAGACATGGTCCGATCCTTTTTGCCCATTGGATTTTCCGCGGCTGTCCTGTACGACCAAAGCGGCCGGGAGGTGGCCAGGGTTGGCAGCTTTGTGCAGCAACCGCAGTTAACCGTGCCACTGAAGACGTCCCATAAATCAGAGTTGCTGTGGAATCATGGCATGGTGCTGCGTACGCAGGCTGATATCGTTCATGGTGGCCAGCGGATCGGCCGGGTAATAACAGAAAGGTTTTTGCCGACATTGGCCACCCTGTTTGCGGAGGCGCGGGCGTTGGGGCGGAGCGGGGAGTTGGCGGTCTGCGCACCGTTGGCAAAAGATATGCGATGTTTCCCAACCACGCTGAATCCTCGAGTATTTACGGCCCAGTCGGTGGGCGCGGACGGTAAACTTTTGCCTATGAGTTATGCATTGCGTGGCGAGAGCGGCATCATTTACGCACGGGATTACCGTAAACAGGATGTGGCGGCCGCTTATAGCCCGATTGGGGCGCTGGGCTTGGGCATGGTGTTAAAAATAGATACCGCTGAATTGTATCAGCCAGTACGCGAGCAATTTTATTATATCCTGCCATTATTAATCCTGACGGTATTAATAGGTGGTTTGCTGCTGCGCTGGCAGGTCGCGCCCCTGGTGGGTAAATTAGTGTTGTCTGAGCGTGAAGCTCGCGCCGCTAATCTACAACTACAGGGCAGCGAAACCCGTGTGCGTGCCGTGGTTGACAGCGTCGACCAAGGTATTCTGGTGGTTAATGAAGAAGGCATCATTGAATCATTTAATCCTGCGGCGGAACGCATTTTTGGATATGCCGCTGTTAATGCCATCGGCAAAAATATCTCCTCCCTGATACCTGAACCTTGCGGCGGCGCCCAAGCCAATAATTATCGCGATGCGGAACCCGCCGCTAGTGTTGGCGTGGAATGTGAAGTCACCGGATTGCGCAAGGATGGTTCGTATTTTCCCGTGGACCTGCGGATGAGCGAAATGCGCCTGGAGGAGCGGCGTTTGTTTATTGGGACAGTCCGCGACATCACCGAACGCAAAGCAGCGGAACAACGCATTTTGCACCTGGCAACGCACGATGTTTTAACCAACCTGCCCAATCGCGCCTTGTTGCACGACCGCATTAACCAAGCCATTGCCCAGGCGCACCGCAGTGGAAGTTGCATCGCCGTGATATTTATTGATTTGGATAAATTCAAGGTCGTTAATGATTCGTTGGGCCATGATACGGGTGGCTTGTTGTTGCAAGCCGTCGCCACAAAACTTGCCCTGAACCTGCGCGAGGCAGATACCGTGGCGCGCCAAGGGGGTGATGAATTTATCATAGTGGTGCCGGGGCTTGACCACCCGGAAGACGCCGCGGTGATCGCGCAAAAGTTGCTTGCTTCATTATCTGAACCGTTCATGGTGAAAACCTATGAATTGCATACGGGCGCGAGCATTGGCATCAGCATTTATCCCCATGACGGGGAAGATGTCGCGACGCTAATGAAAAATAGCGATACGGCGATGTACCACGCCAAAGAAAGTGGACGCAATAATTACCAGTTTTTTGCGGCCCAGATGAATGTTATAGCGGCCGAGCGGCTCTTGCTGGAAACCAACTTGCGCCATGCGTTAGAGCGCGATGAATTCTTGCTCTATTATCAGCCCATTGTGCTCTGCGGGAGTGGGGATGTGGTGGGCGCGGAAGCGTTGTTGCGTTGGCAACAGCCTGAGTTAGGTTGGGTATCCCCGGCGAAATTTATTCCTGTGGCCGAGGACACCGGCTTGATTGGTCCTTTGGGGGAGTGGGTGTTCAAAACGGCGTGCCTGCAAGTCAGGGCATGGCTGGACGCAGGGCATACCGCGCCGCGTGTCGCCATCAATTTATCTACCCGGCAATTTCGTCAGGGTGACCTCATTCAGGTGATTGCGCAAATCATATCCGGGGCGGGAATTGACGCGCGGCATGTTGAGGTTGAAATCACCGAGAGCCTGCTCATGGAGCGCGCCGATGAAGCGGTCAGCAAATTACAGGCATTGAGCGATATGGGCATCCGCATTTCCATTGATGATTTTGGCACGGGTTATTCGAGCCTGAGTTACCTGAAGCGGTTTCCGATTGATAAATTGAAAATCGACCAATCCTTTGTCCGTGATGTCGCCACCGACCCGGATGACGCCGCCATTGTGGTGGCTATCATCGCCATGGCGCACAGCCTGGATGTGAAGGTGGTGGCGGAAGGCGTTGAAACCGTAGAGCAGTATGATTTCCTCAAACAGCATGGCTGTGATGAATGTCAGGGCTACTATTTCAGCAGGCCATTGCCAGCGCTGGATGTGGCCGAGAAGTTACCGAAGCTGATAGAACCCTAAAAACGGTGACTGCCGTTTTTAGGGTCATAGAATGGGTTGTAGTAATTAAAACGGTAGTAAATATCAGCGTAGGTGTACATAAACTCTGACTCCCAATGCTTACTACCGATTCGTTGGTTGTTGGTCGAGCTACCTGCTCATAAACCCATTGTACTTAAATTATGCAAGCCACAACACGCTGTTAGGTACGACGATCCTTGGACGCCCCGGCTCAGCGTGTATATTTACGTCCACCGCACAGACGACCGCCGCACAGTCCCGATTGTCAGGTCAAGTCGAGACTTCTACAACTTAACTCGCGGAGGCATCCATGCCTGGAACCCAATATCTTTGATCGTTCCAGGTAATCGTAAAACTTCCATATGAATATTCCCACTTTATTTGGGCGGTTCATGGAAACGCGAGTCCCACCGATAGCCATTCGCCCTCATCGTCTTCCCTCATATTGCTGTGGGTGCCCCATTCCCTCTTTGGGGTCAATTGCACTTGTCATTTTTTGCCTTTAATTTGATTATGTATCCAATTTGTAACTAACTAGAAGTTAGGATTTAGTTATCTGGCGAATTATTGGCAGAATACAATAATTCATCATATTTGAATCGCTTCGGTTTGATTCCCCGCAGCTTGCTGCGGGGATTTTTATTGATATCAATGATAAATGTCCTGACTCTTCTAGTTACGATAAATTAACGGTGATTCCTATGTTGGATATCTTCATTAGACGATTAACGCTAGTGGCAGTGGCTATCCTTTTGACGCTGATTCCTCCTGTGGCACTGGCTGCACCATTGCATTTCGGGGAACCACGTTCCTGGCTGGAATTGCCCTTTCCGACTAATCTTGGGTCGTACTTTCAGTTTGCCGATGTCAATGGTGACGGTAAAGCCGACTTGGTCGACTACAACCAGTTCCGCGGTACGGCGCATGTGGCGTTATCCAACGGGCAAGCGTTCGGAGTACCTAAGCTTTGGGCGAGTGGCCTACCCATTGATGCAGCTTCGACAACCCTCACGCTTTTGTTTGCAATGGCCGATGTCAATGCCGATCGAAAGGCAGACTTGATTGTATTTAAACACGGTGAGGGCAAAACTGCCGGATCGGCCGATGTCTATGTGGCGTTGTCGAATGGGGCCAACTTCCAATACACTGTTCAGCCAGTCTGGAACGACGGTTTTTGTATTACGGAACAGGTTTGCAAGGTTACCGACCTTAACGGCGACGGTAAGGCCGATTTAGTTGCCTTTACACCCATTACGGGCTTGGTCTGGGCTTCATTGTCCGAGGGAAATCGCTTTGGGGCTAATGGCATTTGGCATAATTTCTTCTGCATTCGCGGTGAGTTGTGTGACGTTGGTGATGTCGACGGTGATCGTAAGGGCGATATTTTGCTGTTCAAGCCCGTGGCTAATGGAGGGGAAAAAGGTAATGTCTTGATTTCCCCATCGAATGGCACAAAATTTGGAACCGTTCGATACGGTCACGGATTCTTCTGCATCGATAATGAGCGCTGCTTGGTAGGTGACCTCAACGCTGACGGAAAAACCGATGTGTTGTTGGTTAAGGGGATGTCTTCAGATGTACCCCAACCTGCAGAGGTTCTTGCTTCCTTGTCAAATGGCGATAAATTCATCAACGCAACACCGTTCAACTGGCGCAATATACGGCGCTCAGCCGACACCACAGGTTGGGGTGCCTTCTATTTGGCCGATGTTACCGGGGATGGGCGAAGTGACTTAGTTTTAACTGAGATCTTATCTGACGCCCTTGGGCGCACGCGTGGAACCCGGCTATTAGTCTTCGCCGTTACCGACCAAGCACCAGCTTCTGGATCAGGGCAACCCGCCCCCCAAAAGCCCGTTGATGGCTTGCGCCAGGTCAATCTGTTCAATTGCGATCCTGATCAACGTCGGCTGTACTACTGGGTAGGCGATGCTACTGAGGGGACGAAGGACTCCAATGCGCCCATTGATGCTATGTACTCTGAAACGGGCTTCTGTCCCGACCCCAATGACGCACCGTTCACCCTCAACTTGACTGATGGTCACCTCTACGACGTGGTCGCGGTCGATCCGGTGGGCATCGGATGCGAGGGTCGGAATGATCCCACCATTCTCGGGTGTATCAAACAGCAGTTTGCCTTCAAGGGCAGCGCTAATGGAGGTATCTTGGATATTGTGATTCCGGCGGGACTGTCCACCCGCTCATTGTCGATCAAACAGATCACGACGCAGGACACCATCCTAGCACTCCGAGCGGCGCGGATTGATTTTAGTGTGAACGAGACCGATCTCCGACAATGGCTCAGTGATCGCGCCACCCCCTACCCAGGGCTTGCCCATGCACTTCTAGAGACTCTGAATGGTAAACGACTCAAACTGCCGGTTTACATCGACGTAATTGCGTGGAACTACGGACATGCGGCTAGCCAGCCGAACAGTGATGCCATCGATCTCACTCGCCTCAAAGCTGCGGTCGTTAAAGGGTACAATACGCGACATGGCACACATTACAGCAAGTTCGAGGGATTGATTGAGTAATCGACTACCGTTGCAGGTATTTAAATCTCCTCTCACAAACGGGATGTGAATGACATAAGAAATAATATTAAAGAGGGCACTGCGATTCACCTTCATCTTATGAGTTATGAGTAGTAAGGAGAAAAGGTTATCGCATGTAATTCTTCCTGTACCGCAATGCTGAATACCAGGGTTTGTGCTACGGAGCACCCAATCCAAAACTTCAGCGTACGTCAGATTATCGGGGTGAGGCATTGTGAATCTGTTTTTTGACCAACCTTCTACGATCGAGTACTCGATACCGACTCTCCAGCGGAGGGACAGTGTGCTCACGCCAGAGGCATGTGGGCGAATCATTGCATGCATGCAGACATCAATACACACAGACGGTTTGATCCTTAGAAATGGGATTGAAACTTTAGATCTTGATACCCGGATTTGTAGTGTCCATCAAGTGCCACAAGCAATGTTTGATTACGTCCTCGGGCACATATTGCATCTGCAAGAGGATCTTCTCGAATGCTTTAATTTACCGTTTTGTGTTACCAACGGTCCTTATTTTGTGAGCTACCGGCGCGGAGCTTTTTTTCGACTTCATCAAGACATAGCGACCCACATGAGTGACCCACAATGTGTGACTGACCGGGTGCTAACAATTGTCCTCTATCTCAATGGGCGTGAGGCGACTACTGAAACTCCCTCGTTCGATGGGGGTGCTCTTGCCGTTTATGACCCGTCATGTCCTGGCTTGAGTGGGCGGCAGATCGTGATACCACAAGTAGGCACTTTAGTTGCCTTCAAATCTAAATGTTTACATGAGGTCCTCACGATTCACGAAGGTGTTCGCTATGCGATTCTGTGCTGGTTTTTGAAACAATGATAGTAACCTAGAGGAAAAATAACATGCATATAGATAACTGCTCGTCAAGAAATGAGTTCATACGGTTTGAAATCATCACTGAGTTTTCGACGGACATGAAAGCGGTGGTGGCAAAATTCTTTCGCGAAATTGGCGCCCCTCACGTAATGCGCGAAATCATAGAACCGCTGACATGCTCGGCAAGAACCATTTTCGTCGCGGCAGTATCCGACAGACCTTGGCCGCCTCGCGGAGTAGGAGCGCAAGTGATTGAAGGGCTTGCCATCGCTGTTATTGGCGAAGGTAACCGTGCTTTTCTCACCCCTGTTCTCGCAAGTCCACAGAACGTCACCAATGTCGGGCTCGTGGCCGTCTTAACAAAAAAGCTGTTTGAAACGATGAATAAAGAATCCGTGCAATCAATGATATATCTTGCCCGTGCCGATTCAGCACTATTGGCACATATTCTGACACAAGCGGGTTTTGAACCCTCTGGCGAGCACGTCATTACCGAAAGGGCTAACTTTGTGCACTTCGCTGCACATCCAGTGGAAGGTCTAAAACGGCTTGGATTGGCAGAACGGCGTATTGGTGACCTGCTATCTTTGTCGATTGAACCAAGCCAAATATCGCAACTATCCCTTTACCACTGGGGACTGTCAGCTGCAATCCAGAATTTTTGGAAAGATCGAATTGATGAGGTTTTTCTATTACCGGGATTAATTGATTGGGTAGCGACACTGCCACCGGGAGGCATTGGAGGAACACCGGGGCCAAAGATCCGTGGGGTAGATTTTAGAGGTGGTGCTGAATGACACACGTTGGATGATACCATGCATTGATGTAGTTATTCGTAGCTACTTTCGCGACTTTAATTGGCTGCGGTTAGCGTTAGCGTCTATTCACGCTTTCTTGCGAGGATACAGACAAGTACTACTAATCATTCCAGAATCAAGCGCTGATCGATGGAAAGAATCGCTGGTACCCAATGGACTGCCCTTACGACTAGTGATCTGCGAAGACTACATTGATGATTACTTAGGCCAACAGATAAGCAAGCTTTACGCTGATGAGATCTCCGACGCAGACTACCTTATTCATTTGGACTCAGACTGTGTATTCGTTCGGCACACTCTCGTATGGGAAGATCTGTTCCGTGAAGAAAAACCTATTCATATCTATCGAAACAGGAGTATACGACCAATTATCGATGGCTGGAGAAATTCGATACCCAATGTTTTGGGAATAGATACCGATAAGGAATTTATGGTCACTTTACCAGCCGTATATCCGCGAGGCATTTACGTGGCACTACGGCAGTTCGTCATGATTCGTCATGGTCTAAAAATGAGTGATTTAATTCTTGCTCAACGGCCGGATCAATTTTCTGAGTTTAGTATATTAGGCGCATACGCATTTCAATACATGAAATATTGTTTTACATGGATCGAAAGCGGAACCGAATCTCTGGTGAACTGGCCGTGCGTTCAATTCTGGGGGCGGGGCTGTAGCCCATCCGACATTGCTCATTTATTGCCGGCCGATCTCCGGTGAACCGTCTTCCAGTAACAATTGTAATTTCTGCGCTCAACGAGGGAAAATCGTTAGCGGAAACCATTAATTCAATAGGCGCGACAACTGATTTACCACAAGAAATTGTAGTAGTCGACGACGGAAGTATAGATGGGTGTTGCGACGAATTACCGAATAATGTTAATACATCACCTATGAACATCGTGCTAGTGACACAGAAACGACTCGGCATTTCCGGGGCACGTAATGTCGGCGCATCGATCGCTAAACAGCCTTTCCTGGTATTCCTTGACGCTCATTGCCTTGTGCATTCCGGATGGCTTGCAAGCCTTGTGGATGTTATCGAAACGGGCCAACAAAATATCGTCGGACCCGCTGTCCGAGACAGAAATGAACCCGACTACATCGGTTGTGGCGCAAGGCTTGTTGGTCGAGAGTTACGATATGAATGGAACCCAGTTCAAAATAAGTATCCGACAGAAATTGGGATTATTCCGGGTGGATGTATGGCGTTGTCACGTGAACTATTTGAAAACATTGGCGGCTTCGATACAATGAGACATTACGGTTTTGAGGATGTCGAATTTAGCCTTCGTGCATGGCGACTGGGTACACGACTCTTGGGCGTGCCAGCATCTCGTATCGAGCATTGGTTCAGAACTTGCCAACCCTTCGAAGTACCGTATGCGAGTTTTACCTATAATGCAATCCGTACAGCGGTTCTTCACCTAACTGGAGAACGGCTAAAGGATACGTTGCATGCATTGTCCAGGCATCCTGATTTCATGCCCCAGATGATCGATCTCCTGTCAGGTGATATATTCACAAAAAAGTCAGTAAATGATCACCGTGCTTGTCGGGATATCCAGGAGTATTTCGCAGCCTTTGGGTAATCTTTATCCATGTTTCCCGAGAAACCTACGCGGCACCTAACTCTTCTGAGACCCACTTGCACCTAACTTGCGGAGACATCTGAAACGTTCGGTAAATACTCCGACCTATATTTAGTAGTACTGCCTGATGTGGCTACGGCCCCGGATGATGCTGCCATCGTAGTGGCCATTATCGCTATGGCGCACAGTCTTGACGTGAAGGTGGTGGCAGAAGGTGTTGAGACAGCAGAACAGTTTGCTTTTCTCAGGCGGCATGGCTGCGACGAATGCCAAGGTTATTATTTCGCGAGACCCTTGCCCGCAGTGAGTGGATGTGGCCGAGAAGTTACCGAAGCTGATAGAACCCTAAAAACGGTGACTGCCGTTTTTAGGGTTCATAGGATGGTGGTAATTAAAACGGAATGTCGTCGTCAAAGTCCTCAAACTTATTGTCCTGCGCTGCCGGGCTGCTCCGGTTTTCGCTGGAGCGTTGCTGGGAGCCGCCGCTGGGTGCTGCTGAGCTTCCTTGTGCGGCTGAGTAATCCGCGCTACCCCCTTTGCCGTCGAGCATTTGCATTTCATTGGCGATGATCTTGGTGCTGTAGCGGTCCGCGCCGGTGGCTTTGTCCTGATACTTTTCAGTTTTCAGCGAGCCTTCAATATAGACTTTGGAGCCTTTCTTCAAGTACTCGCCGGCAATTTCCGCAAGGCGATTAAAGAACACCACGCTATGCCATTCGGTGGTTTCTTTCTTTTCGCCGGTTTGCTTGTCTTTCCACGAGTCAGTGGTGGCGACAGTGATGTTGGCGACCGCGCCACCGCTGGGCATGTAACGCACCTCGGGGTCTTTGCCGAGATTGCCGATGAGAATAACTTTGTTAACGCCTCTTGCCATAATGGACCTCTGTATTTAAGTGTTGATCTGGTCATAGAGGTTGCCCTCTCCCCTAGCCCTCTCCCACGAGGGTGGGAGAGGGGGAGTTTAGTCTGATAATTATCTTACGCCTTTGCCACTGAAAATTCACCCAGCGCGTCATTATCCAGGGTTTGGGTATCCACCTTGAGGTAGGCGATGCCGTCTTCCGCAATCACGGTGGCTTCGGCGACGCCGCGCACCTGGCGCAGGCGCTGGGCGAGTGCCTGGGCTTGTTCTGGGCTAAGCGGGGCATCGGCCTGGCTGACTTTGAGCAGGTGGTTGCTCAGGTAGCGCGGCTCGCGCATGCTGGCGGCGATCACTGCCCACACGGTGGCTACCCCGGCGCACATCGCAAACACGGCGGTTACGTCCACGGCGCCATACAGCCAGCCACCCATGATGCCACCGGTGAAAGCGCCGAGGAATTGGGTGGTAGTGTAAACGCCCATCGCCGTGCCCTTTTTTTCGGAGGGTGCGGTTTTGGCGATCAGCGAGGGCAAGGTGGCCTCCAACACATTAAAGGCGATAAAAAATAGCAGTAATAACAATGAAATGCCAATGACTGAGGTGTGCGCAAAACCGAGTCCGGCCTGTGCCAGGGCAACGGCGACCACGCAGCCAAAGAACACTTGTTTCATGTGGCGGTATTTTTCTGCATAGATAATGAAGGGAACCATTATCGCCATCGAGAGTAATTGTACGCCCAGATACACTATCCAATGCTGGTTGCCCGCCAGGCCGGCATGGTCACGCAGCGCCAGGGGCACCACCACGAAGCTGGCGGTGAGAATCAGGTGTAAGGCAAAAATGCCGAAGTTAAGGCGTAGCAACTGGGTGTCTTTGAGGATATCGGTGAACTGTGCAGGCACGGCCTCGGCGTCACGGTGGAAGGTGCTGGCGACGGGCTGTGGTACCCACAAATGCAGCACGCCAATGCCTGCCAGCGCCAGCACGGCGGTAAGCCAGAAGATGCCGGGCACGCCAATCCAGTCATTCAACAGTGGCCCCAGCACCAGCGAGCTGGAGAACGACAGGCCGATGGTCATGCCGATCATGGCCATGATTTTCAGGCGATGTTCCTCGCGGGTCAGGTCGGCGGCCAGCGCCATCACGGCGGCGGCAATCGCGCCACTGCCCTGGATGGCGCGGCCGATAATCACACCAGTGATGGTGTCCGAGAGCGCCGCTACCACGCTGCCGATGGCAAACAGCAGCAGGCCAAAGACAATGATCGGTTTGCGGCCAAAGCGGTCAGACAGCATGCCAAAGGGAATCTGGAATACCGCATTGGCTAACCCGTAAATGCCGATCGCCAGTCCGATCAGCAGGGGCGTAGCGCCTGCTAGATGATCGTGGGCGTAGAGCGAAAATACCGGCAAAATCATGAACAGTCCCATCATGCGCAGTGCGTAAATGCTGGAAAGTGAGAGTGCGGCGGTGCGTTCGCCTGAATTCATGCTGGATTGTGGGGTGGAGGAATTGGCTGGCTTGCGCACGGTATATCCTGAGTATGGGGGTCTGGAATTTGGCTAAAGACGCTCAAAAGGCGTATATTAGCAGGTTACTTAAGCCCTAGGAAATCAGCATGGATATGATCCGCATTCGCGGCGCCCGCACCCACAATCTGAAAAACATTGATGTTGATTTGCCGCGTGGCAAATTGATTGTGATTACCGGCCTGTCAGGTTCCGGTAAGTCTTCGCTGGCCTTTGATACCATTTATGCGGAAGGCCAGCGGCGCTACGTGGAGTCGCTGTCGAGCTATGCGCGGCAGTTTTTGTCGGTGATGGAAAAGCCCGACGTTGATCACATTGAGGGCTTATCTCCGGCGATTTCCATCGAACAGAAGTCAACGTCGCACAATCCGCGCTCCACAGTCGGCACCGTGACGGAAATTTATGACTATCTGCGCCTGCTGTTTGCGCGTGCGGGCGAGCCGCGTTGCCCGGATCATGACGTGGTGCTGGACGCCCAGACGGTCAGCCAGATGGTTGACCATGTGCTGGCCATGTCCCCGGAAACGCGCCTGATGCTGCTGGCGCCGGTGGTGGACGGGCGCAAGGGCGAGCATGTGGAGGTGCTGGAGGAGCTGCGTGCGCAGGGTTATGTGCGGGCGCGTATCAACGGTGCGGTGGTGGAGCTGGATCAGGCGCCCAAGCTCGATCTACGTAAGAAACACACCATTGAAGTGGTGATTGACCGCTTCAAGGTGCGGCCTGATGTGCAACAGCGTCTGGCAGAATCGTTTGAAACCGCGTTGCGCCTGTCCGACGGGCTGGCACGGGTGGCATTTATGGATGACGAAGGCTCGCCCGATGTGGTGTTTTCCGCCAAGTTTGCCTGCCCCCAATGCGGGTACAGCATCACTGAGCTTGAGCCACGCATGTTTTCATTCAATAACCCCGCCGGGGCGTGTCAGACCTGCGATGGTTTGGGCGTCAAACAATTTTTCGATCCGGCGCGGGTGGTATCTCACCCTGAATTAAGCCTGGCCGGTGGCGCAGTGCGCGGCTGGGATCGTAGAAATGCCTATTATTTTCAGATGATCAACGCGCTTGCTGGGCATTATCAATTTGATATTGATACGCCATTTCAAGAGTTGCCGAAAAAGTTGCAGGATCTGGTGCTGTTTGGCAGCGGCGAAGAAGAGATTGAGTTTTCCTATCTTAATGAGCGTGGTGTAGCGGCCAAGCGTCGCCATGCGTTTGAAGGTGTCATCAACAATATGCAGCGCCGTTACCGCGAAACCGAATCGGGCGCGGTGCGTGAAGAACTGGCTAAATATTTAAGTACCCAGCATTGCCCCGATTGCAAAGGTACGCGTTTGCGCCGCGAGGCGCGGCATGTGTTTGTGGCCGGAAAAACTTTACCCGAGACGGTGAAGATGCCAGTGGGTCGGGCGTATGAATTTTTCACTGATCTGGTGTTGCCCGGCTGGCGCGGTGAAATCGCTGCTAAGATCGTCAAAGAGGTGGGTCAGCGGCTGGATTTCCTGATTAATGTCGGGCTGGATTATTTAACGCTGGAGCGTAGCGCCGACACTTTGTCTGGCGGTGAAGCGCAACGTATCCGGCTCGCCAGCCAAATCGGCGCAGGGCTGGTGGGCGTCATGTATGTGCTCGACGAACCGTCGATAGGCCTGCATCAGCGTGACAACGAACGCCTGCTCAAAACCTTGTTGTATCTGCGTGACCTCGGTAACACCGTGATCATCGTCGAGCACGACGAAGATGCGATTCGCCTCGCCGATTATGTGGTGGACATCGGCCCCGGCGCGGGCGTGCATGGCGGCCACATTGTCGCGCAGGGTACGCCGCAGGAAATTATCTCTAATCCCGCATCGCTCACCGGGCAATATTTGGCAGGTTATCGTGAAATCGACGTGCCTGTGGTGCGCGTACCCGTCAACCCGGCGCGCCAGTTGCGTTTGCGTGGCGCCAGCGGCCACAACTTGAAAAACGTGAATGTCGATATTCCCGTGGGACTCATGACCTGCGTGACGGGCGTGTCAGGTTCCGGTAAATCCACCTTGATTAACGACACGCTGTATCGCCAGGCCGCGCGTACCCTGTACGGTAGCAGTGATGAGCCTGCACCGTGTGCCGAAATCATTGGCCTGGAGCAATTTGAAAAAGTAGTGAACATCGACCAAAGCCCAATCGGCCGTACGCCGCGTTCTAACCCGGCTACCTACACTGGTTTGTTCACGCCGATCCGCGAATTATTTTCCGGCACGCAAGAGGCGCGCACGCGGGGTTATAACCCCGGCCGTTTCAGCTTTAACGTCAAGGGCGGGCGTTGCGAAGCGTGCCAGGGCGATGGCGTGCTGAAAGTCGAAATGCATTTTTTACCGGATATTTATGTGCCGTGTGACATCTGTAAGGGCAAGCGTTACAACCGCGAAACTTTGGAGGTGCGCTACAAGGGTAAAAATATCCACGAAGTGCTGGACATGACCATTGAAGACGCACTGGCGTTTTTCAAGGCCGTACCGGTGATCGCGCGCAAATTGCAAACCTTGATGGATGTCGGCTTATCGTATGTGCGTCTCGGGCAAAATGCCACCACGCTGTCTGGCGGCGAAGCGCAGCGCGTCAAACTGTCACGCGAGCTTTCCAAACGCGAGTCCGGCACCACCCTGTATATTCTTGACGAGCCCACCACGGGCCTGCATTTTCACGACATCAAACAACTGCTGGTGGTGTTGCATCAATTGCGCGACCACGGTAATACTATTGTTGTCATCGAACATAATCTCGATGTCATCAAGACCGCCGACTGGGTCATTGATATGGGGCCAGAAGGTGGCGACAAGGGCGGTGAAGTTCTGGTAGTGGGTACGCCTGAAGATGTCGCCGCTTATTCTGATTCGCATACCGGGCGGTTTTTGCGGCCGGTTCTGGAGAAGAGCGGGCATCATACAAAGCCACGGCGCGCTGAAGGGCGGGTGGGATAAAGAGTTGATACATGCCATGGAAAAACCTTATTCCGAATCCTGTGACCAGAACAAAACCCCGATTCTTGAGGTGCTGCGCAGAGAATTCACGCCGGTGCAACGGGTGCTGGAAATCGGTAGTGGCACAGGCCAGCACGCGATTTATTTTGGTGAACATTTGCCGCATCTTACCTGGCAGACCAGCGATATCGTCATTTATCACTCCGGAATTCGCGCCTGGTTGGATGAAGCCGCCTTACCCAATGTTTTGCCGCCGTTGGCGCTGGATGTAGAAAATGATCCGTGGCCGACCAGTAAAGTGGAGGCCGTATTCAGCGCCAACACCGTACACATTATGGGATGGCCGCAAGTACAATGCATGTTTTCCGGCATCGGTAATGTGTTGGCGCAAGGCGGCGTATTCTGCCTGTATGGCCCCTTCAATTACAATGGCGCCTTCACGAGCCCCAGCAACGCGCGCTTTGATGCGTGGTTGAAGGCGCGTGATCCCGCCAGTGGCGTGCGTGATTTTGAAGCGCTTGATCTATTGGCGCGTAATGCTGGCATGGCATTAACGCAGGATCACGCAATGCCCGCGAATAACCGCACGTTGGTGTGGCGTAAAATTTAAGAATTGAAACTCTGGGATAAACACATCCCCGACCCCTCGCTACGTTCTCTCCGCGTGTGGGGAGAGCGTAGCGAGGGGTCGGGTTAGGGAGAGGGGAGCCTATTCATGCACAGAGCTGCATTACTTGAAAAACTCGACGCCTATACCAGTTTTGATCAAGCCGAAGCGCGCATGTATACCATTCTTGAGCGCTTTGTACAGGCCAATCCCCGCTGCTTCGAGCGCTCGCTGGACATCGGCCACATCACCGGTTCAGCATGGATTGTTGACATGGACAAAACCCATGTCTTGCTCACGCACCACCGCAAGCTGGATCGCTGGTTGCAACTGGGCGGCCATGCCGATGGCGACCCAAATATTTTAAATGTCGCATGGCGTGAAGCGCGTGAAGAATCAGGATTGGAGCAGGTAAAGCCAGCGTCAGAAAATATTTATGACGTGGATGTCCACGCCATTCCCGCTTCATCAAAAGAACCCGCGCATTTCCATTATGATGTGCGTTTTTTATTTACGGCAAACCGCCACACGCCACTCATCATTAGCGGCGAATCAAAAGACCTCGCGTGGGTGCCGGTTGCGGATATTGCGAAATACAGCGTCGATGATTCAATCATGCGCATGGCGCATAAGATGCGGCGTGGGTGAGCCGTTGTCCAGGGTGTGTGGATGCGCGTTCCAGGCGAGCGGCGACCCGGGAGGGATAATGGAAAATGTGGGGATTAGGCGCTTGAGCAGTGGTGTTGCGCAAACCTATAACCGTAGGCAATACAATAATCCAGCCACTCGCCCAGAAACCGGTTAATACGGCATTTTTCCCGCAGATTGGGAATATTCAACGTGGCGTCCGGGTGGAATATTTGTAGCTGTGACTGGCATTGATAACTCAAAACCTCAGCCACCCGCGCGTCATGATAAATGCGGATCTTCATGAACGGGTCAGTGACTATGGCATCCTTGCTGCGAAGATGATGCGTCAATGCAATAGTCGTGGTGTATTTACTGCGCTCCACAATAGTTAACTGCAGGCTCATCCCGTCTGTCCCGTGCGACAATAATACCCCGTGCACTGACGCAAGCCTGGGCACCAGCCAAGCCAACCGCTCAAAATTGGTTTCATAGTAATCGGCTTGTTGGCTTACATCGTACTTCATAGTCCTTGGGTCCCTGCGGTTAAGTTCTTCGGCTGTATTATGACCTGTCATTAATAATAGCGTCCAGTCACCACAAAACTTTTATTGCGTAACCACCCCTCTTCATCCCCCTTCAGAAAATATCATGCCCAGCAAGCTTCTACATCAGGGGTAAAGCCATGAAATCTCCCGTAAAACCAGCCCCCCGACTTTTGCACGCTGGTTTTACGAAGGGTAAGAAAATTTTTCCCCTAATGTTCGGCGGCGCACCGACTTTGTTATAGGTTCTATTTACAATTGACCCAAGCTTACTCAATTATTAGATTAAATGCTGATTATTGACAAGCTGCGGGACAGGGAGTCTCGTTATGTAATGGACTACATGTGAGGCAGGATGCCTCATTACTAAATAAAGGATTATAAGATGAAAGACTTGGCGGGAGTGGTTTTTATAGGTTCTCCCGAAGATAGTAATTATTTTTAATTTCTATCTGTGGCGTATTTATTATTAAGTAAATTAGCCACCCCAGGTTTAACAACGGACTTTTTATCGACACGCCACGGATGGCGATTATAAATAATAAGGAGATGGTCATGATGGAATTTCTTGTGGAAGCCGTTATTATTTCTTTTACATTGGGCGGACTGGTAGGCGGTCTTGTTTCGCTAAAGTTAGCCAGTCATAAAACCCCCCGCCTTAGTTTACCTAAGGATGTATTGGATTCGGGCTTACCTGAGTAAGCGGCACGCTTATGGGGAATGTATCCTCATGGCAAAAAACTTGATGATGCGTCATCCGGTGAAACATGCCAATCCGTTTCCGTCTACATAACTAGGGTATCTATCCTGCCCCCCGCTCATAAGGGGAGGTATACGCACCCTCAAGTTTCATGTCCGGCTGGCCGCTATTTTACTTATAGCCACCCACCCCGAAAGCTGCCCGAACATGAAATATCGTCCATTAATAACGTTATTAATTTGTTTTTCAAGCTTTTTTACCAGTTTTTTGTTGGCTCCAGCCTATGCGGAAAGTGTCTATAAATGGGTGGATGCCCAAGGCAACATCCATTATGGCGACCGCCCGCAGGGCAGCCCCACACAAACATTGCGCGTTGTTCCCGCACCACCGGTTGATACAGCATCGCAACAACGTCTGGAAGCGTTAAAGAAACAGGACAAGAATAACACAAGCAAAAAAGAAGCTGATGCCAAGGCAGGGAGCGCGCCTGAATCCAACAAAGAAGTGGCGAAAAGGAATTGTTCCATCGCCAAACAGAATCTCGCCCAATTGGAAAATAGCGGCCTTTTCCTGATTGAAAAAGATAAGGACGGCACCGATCGTTTAATGCCGCCGGAAGAGCGTAACAAAAACACGGAAGCGGCACGCAAGGATATTGAGCGTTGGTGTAATTGGACCTAAAATAGATTGGGGGATCCGGTTTAAAACATCTTCCTTTCGCGCTTCAATGCGCGCTTCCTAAACCCTTACATTCCGGCTATTACCCCAGCACGGTGGCTACGCCGCCGCCAGTGCCTGATGCCTCCTGCCATTAGCGCTATCATCACTACCCATGCCATCACGGGATATTTCACCGCATACACCACGGGCGCCAATAATAGCCGTGTGAGCATACGGGCGCTGTCATGTTGTGCGATAAATGCGGCGAGTGGTGGGGAAGCATGGTAATACCATTCGACAAACATACGGCCTGCGGCGTGGGTCAGTAAATATTCGTCCCGGAAATGGCGCAAGGCTTGCACATGGGGGTCGAGAAATGAGCCATACGCGGCGGTGGCAATGAAACACTGGTTGGTTTTGGCTTCGACGGCGGAAGTATTATCTGAAAAAGCGGGATCAGACTCATTTGCCACTACCCGCGCGACATTATTCAAGGATACGTTCGGCGCATCGGGTGAGACGATAATGGTTATTTTGCGGCTTTTACCTGCCTCCAGGTCTCCTAATTGGCAGGTAAGCGTAACGCTGTCTGTATTGGTGCAGCTCGCGCCTTGGGCAGTACGGAATATCGCCTCTTTGGGCAACCAGTCCGTTAGCAAAATAGATGTGGCGGTATCGGGGCCATTATTAGTGACCGTCAGGGAATAGTTGACTGGCACAAACTGTTGATAGGGGGGCGCAGGCAAGCTTTTGACCACCGTCAGTTGCGCGGTGGGAATGCCGGTAGCTGGCGTTAAAAGAAAACCATGCGATTCGGTGCCCAAGTCACCCCAACCGACAATCTGACCGGCGTTGTTAATGGCGGTGGCGTTCCGCAATACCCAGCCTGTTCCGGCGGGGATCAGGGCATTCAAGTCTTGCATGTTGTTGGTGGGCGTCCAACGGGTACTGGTGGGGTCGGTAAAGCGGAACAGGCCACTCAGCGTGCCCATATAGAGGGTGGGCGGCGCGACCGGCGTAGCTGTAAAGGCCAGGGCGTCAAGGTTGGTTAAACCGGCTGTGGCGACCGCTGTCCAATTGAGGCCGCCGTCCGTGGTCTTGTATATGCCCAGCCCGGCAAGTGCGGCATAGAGGGTAATAATAGTGCTGTTGGTGGGTCTATGAAACTTCAAGCGGCGTATCACGCGGGCGGCAGGCAAGCCCGTGGCACCAGTGCCATTGGCGCTTGTCCATAGGATAGGGCTGGTAGTGTTGGGGATTTTAAATACACCTGTCGACGTGCCCGCATAAATAGCCGTTACACCTGATGAGGTATATTCCACATCAACCGTGGTGACCGCAGCCGAGGTTGACAGTCCGGTGCCGCTGATATTGTCCCAGGTCTGCCCACCAAAGGTGCTCGCAAAAATACCGCTGTTGGTTGCCGCATATACATTTGCGTTTACAGGAACAGCCCGCAGTTCATTCACACTCACCGCTGTTTCACCCATTCCGGAGTTAAACAACGTCCAGCTAGCACCACTATCGGTAGTGCGGTACACCCCATTCGAGGTTGCGGCCATAACTATTGCCGGATTAGCAGGATGCACAGCCAAGCTCGTAATTTCCCGCGCCCTTTCCACCGCCGGGCTGACGGTGTTGTCGGTGAACATCAGGCCCGTGTTAACCGCTTGCCATGACGCGCCCGCATCGCCCGTCCTGAATACGCCCTGGGCGGTACCTGCGTAGATAATCTGCGGATCATTGGTGGCCGATAATGCCGTAACCCTCAACTCGGTGAGCCCATTACTGCGCGCGGCGAGGGTAACACCACCGTCATTGCTACGGTAAACCCCATTGGAGGTTCCCAGGTAAAGATCTGTGGCATTACCCGTGATGGCGCGGATATCCGTGGCCTTGCGGTCATGAAAAAAAGCGCGGGTGCTGCCATCGGCCGCGGTTGAATGGCCTACGACATAACCGGCGTTATTGATATCATTGGCAACACTGCCCACATCTGCGCCCACCGTGCCCAGGTCTTGAACTCCGGTAGCGCCCGTTACGGGCACCCACACAAACGCACGCTTACTGCTGGCCACATCCAGTGGCAGCGCCGAAGCGGGGGTTTTAGACACCCATCCCACAACGTGGCTGGAGTCATTCACCGCGCTGGCTTCGCTATCAGTGAAGCCGGTTAAGGTGCCCAGATTGGTGATGTTATTGCTGCCATACAAGACCCTGAACCCTATAAATGCCCCACTGGCGTTTTGGGCGGTGCCCACGGCATGACCCATATTACTGATCCCATTCGCTCTGCTTGCTGCGCCACCAAACGTCGGCAGAAAAAGCATGCTTTGGTTTTGCAGGTTATATACAAAGCCAAGGCGCCGCCCCTCAACCAAAGCTGTGCCGGTAATGTGGTCAAACTCGTCGGCATCATTCGCTTCAATGGCAGTGGCATCAAAGTTACTTAAGGCGGCGCCGGGGGCGCGCAGGAAAGCGCGGCGCTGGGTACCATCAATAAAATTGTAGCCTACCGCCAAACCATTGCTGTTTACCGCGTTGGCTTGGCTTTCGAGACCCGATGAAGAAAGTGGCTGGAGCGCCCCGGCAGTCCCGACAAAACCAATAAAGGGCGATGTGCTGGCGTTACTCCCGGCAATAATGCCATTATTGCTGAGATCGTAAGGGCGGATATTAGCGCCCAGATCGGTAATAGTGTAGTTTGCGCTGGCAGGTAGCGTAACGCATAGTAATGCCGCGCCCAGCAAAAGCCTGAAACGCCATTGAAACCCATCGGGGGAGAACCGCATAGAAATGTTCCTGTTGATTTCAGGTTTAACGCAGCATAAATTCAGGCAAGGCCATGGCGGCCCGATGAATGGCGGCGTTGTAATACAGCGTCTTGAAGGGCTTGCGTGCGGCGTCCTGTTCACGGAAACTGGTGGGCGCCATACCCTTGCCCGCCAGCGTGGCAGACCACCATCCCGAGGGATAACTGCACTGCGGAAAGTTCAGCGTGAGCGTGCTGTCAAATCCGGCGCGGCGCATGGCGCTGTGCATGTCATTGATAATCTTTTGATGGAATAAAGGCGATTCGCTTTGCTGCACGATCAGCCCACCGTCACGCAGTGCACGGTGGCAACTGCGGAAAAACGCTTCGGAAAATAATCCTTCAGCGGGACCCACCGGGTCTGTGCTGTCAACAATGATGATGTCATAGCTGCCCGGCGCGGCATCAGCCACCCACTTGATGCCGTCATCAAAATACAGTTCGGCGCGGGGATCGCTGTTGGAATCCACCAGGTCAGGAAAATGCAATTCGGCGGCACGCGTCACGCCTTCGTCGATGTCTACCTGCTGTGCCTGGACAACCCCGGGGTGCTTGAGCACTTCGCGCAAGGTACCGCAATCACCACCGCCAATAATCAGCACATTTTTGGGGTTGGCGTGGGTAAACAATACCGGGTGTGACATCATTTCATGATAAATGAAATTATCGCGGTCGGTCACCATCACCAACCCGTCGATGGTCATCAAGGTGCCAAAGCCTTCCGTTTCATACACTTCAATGTGTTGGTAAGGCGTTTGCACATCATGCAGCTTCTTTTTCACTTTCAATGAGAAAGCGGCGCCATCGGCGGGGTAGATTTCGGTGTACCAGTTTTTGTCCAGTGTCATGCTGTAGAGTCCATAGCAAAGTAGAGAGATAGCAAAATTATAGCCCTTTTAGTTTCCTTCCGGGCGCAAATCTTCCATAATCCCCCAAACGGCGGACGGAAGGGGTTTTTGCACAGTTTATCCCACCAAAAAACCCTGCCCCTCCCCAATTTTTTATTAATACAATTGCCATTCCTATCTTATAGTAAGCACATCCCACATTCATCACATTAATGGATTCCCATGACCACCTGGACTATAGAACAAGCGCGTGACACCTATAACATTGCCCATTGGAGCGGTGGTTATTTTGATGTGAATGCGCAGGGGCACGCCACCGCCCGCCCAGACCGCAAACACGCTGGCATCGACATGTACCAATTGACACAGGAGATTCGCCAAGCGGGCCTGACTTTGCCAACGTTGGTGCGCTTTACCGACATCCTCCATGACCGGGTCGATACGCTGTGCAACGCGTTCACCCAGGCCATGGCCACAGATAATTACCAGGCACGCTTTACGGCAGTCTATCCCATCAAGGTCAACCAACAGCGTAGCGTGGTCGAGCAGATTATCGCCAGCGGTGGCGAGCGTGTGGGGCTGGAAGCGGGCAGCAAACCCGAATTGCTGGCGGTGCTGGCGCTGGTCACGCCCAATGGCGGCACGGTGGTGTGCAATGGTTATAAAGACCGCGAATACATTCGCCTGGCGCTGATCGGCAAGCAGATCGGCCACCGCGTTTACATCGTCGTGGAAAAACTTTCGGAACTGGAATTGATCCTGCAGGAAGCGCGTAACCTGAACATCAAACCACT
>JAGVME010000146.1 GCA_020053945.1 Gammaproteobacteria bacterium | reverse complement strand
CGAACGTTGTATCAAGTTAAACATGGATTACTTGATGATTTCCTGTGTCAACAATTGAAAAATCCATCTATAAAAATGCGCCTTGCGTAAGTCCTAATAAAATATGTATTAGGCAACGCCGCGCGCCCAGCCGCTGCCCTATTTCCACCGGATCACTGGGCCGGTATCACCGCTTCATCAGGTTATGCCTATGATCCACAGCAGGCGCGTACCTTGCTGAAAAAAGCCGGTTTTAGCACAGAGCATCCCGCGCATATTACTTACAAAACGTCCAGCGATCCGTTTCGTATTCGTCTCGCCACGATTATCCAAAGCCAATTGCAGGAAGTAGGTATCCGGGTGCATCTGCGTAGTTATGACTGGGGTACGTTTTACGGCGACATTAAAAGTGGGCGTTTCCAGATGTTCAGCCTGAGTTGGGTGGGTATCAAGAATCCTGATATTTTTCATTATGCGTTTCACAGCAGTTCCATACCACCCGAAGGGGCTAATCGCGGGCGTTTTTCCAATGCCATGGCAGACAGTTTTATCGAAACCGCACAAGCCGAGCCAGAACTGCCCTTGCAGGCGCTAAAATACCGTGAAATACAACATTTATTACTGCAAGAGTTACCCTATGTTCCGTTATGGTACGAAGACCATATCTTTATCGCGCGAAATCATGTGGTGGACTATACAGTGGCACCCGATGGGAATTATGATGGATTAATAAAGGTGAGTCTATCGAAAGTAGCGTCACCTTATATCCATTAAGGAACCTCCTCACGTGTGTCATTTCGAGCGAAGCGAGAAATCTTGATGTTATACATTATTGCGAATAGACAAGATTTTTCCCGGCGGTCGAAATGACAGGATGCAAGATGAATGACACCATGCCTGAAAAAATAATCCATATCAGCATTGAAAAACAGCGCTTGCAATTGTTGCAAGACGGCACGGCATTGCTGGAATATCCTGTATCCACTGCGGCTAACGGCCCAGGCGAACAGCGTGGCAGCAATTGCACACCGCGCGGCTGGCATATCATCCGCGCCAAGGTGGGCGCCGGATGCGCGCCAGATACGGTATTCATCAAACGTCGCCCCACGGGTGAAATATACTCGCCGGGGCTGCGCGCACAATTTCCTGATCGTGACTGGATATTGACCCGCATCCTGTGGTTAAGCGGGTTGGAAGTCGGAAAAAATCGCCTCGGCAATGTTGACACCCTGCGGCGTTATATCTACCTGCACGGCACCCCCGATGATGTGCGAATGGGTGTGCCGGGCTCACACGGTTGTGTGCGCATGCGTAATGCAAACATTATGGAATTGTTTGATAACGTCGCGGCGGGCACCAAGGTGTTGATAGAGGAATAACATGGCAAAAGATAAAATATTATATGCCTGCACTGAATGCGGCGCGCAGGCGCCCAAATGGGCGGGGCGCTGTGCGGACTGTGGCGGCTGGAACACCATGGTCGAAGTGATTGCGTCTGCCACTGATGCGGCGCGCCGCAGTCCGCGTTTCAGTGGCTATGCTGGCGAATCAAAAGTACAGTCCATGACCTCTGTGGAAGATGTTACCGAGGTACGCGTGCCAAGCGGCTTCAGCGAACTGGATCGCGTACTGGGCGGGGGATTAGTGCAAGGCTCAGTGATATTGATTGGCGGCGATCCCGGCATTGGCAAATCCACCTTGCTGCTGCAAAGCATGGTAGCGTTGGCGCGCACGCTGAAAACGCTTTACGTCACCGGCGAAGAATCATTGCAACAAGTCAGTATGCGCGCCCGGCGGCTGGGTCTGATAGATGACAACATGAGCGATCACCTGCGTTTGCTCACTGAAACGCAGGTGGAACGCATCATCGCCGTGGCGCAGCAAGAGCGTCCGCAGGTGATGGTTATCGACTCGATTCAGACTATCTATACCGAGATGTTGCAGTCTGCGCCGGGCGGTGTGTCGCAGGTGCGTGAAAGCGCCGCGCAACTGGTGCGCTACGCCAAACAGACCGGCACCGCGTTATTTCTGGTGGGCCATGTCACCAAAGAAGGCAGCCTCGCCGGACCGCGTGTTCTGGAACACATGGTAGACACGGTGTTGTATTTCGAAGGTGATGTTGGCAGCCAGTTCCGAGTCATCCGCGCCATCAAAAATCGTTTCGGCGCGGTGAATGAGTTGGGCGTGTTTGCCATGACGGAAAAAGGCTTGCGCGAAGTCACCAACCCTTCCGCCATTTTTCTCTCACGCCATGAAGAAGAAGTCCCCGGCAGCATTATCATGGTCACCCGCGAAGGCACCCGGCCCTTGCTGGTGGAAGTGCAGGCCCTGGTGGCAGAGAGCCATTCACCCAATCCACGCCGCATTACCGTGGGGCTGGATCAAACCCGTCTGGCCATGTTGCTGGCGGTGCTGCATCGGCATGGCGGGGTGGCGATGTACGACCAGGATGTATTCGTCAACGTAGTGGGCGGCATGCGCGTCACCGAAACCGCCGCCGATTTGCCGCTGCTGCTCGCCGCCTTGTCAAGTTTGCGCAACCGCCCGTTGCCCGCCGACCTGGTAGTGTTTGGCGAAGTAGGGCTGGCAGGGGAGATACGCCCAGTGCAAAGTGGTCAGGAGCGTTTACGTGAAGCCGCCAAGCACGGCTTCAAACGCGCCATCATGCCCAAAGCCAACTTACCCAAGCAGGCAATCAAGGGTATTGAAGTCGTGGGTGTAACGCGGCTTGCGGAGGCGATGGATAATCTTTGAGTGGAAGTGACTGGAGGCATACTGAAGGTTAAGATTAAGGCGGTGAAATTTTATGAATCGGTGGGGGATGGTCAATACTTATCGGGTTTTTTTACATTTTTTGCATTAATACTGCCGAAATAAAATCCCTTTAAAAATTAATGGGATACAAAAAATAAACATTATGTGTTTCTTATATGCCTTCTGGTTTTAATGTTTATCGTGTCGGATTTTTTTACAATTTTTCTGAAAGATTTACGTAATTCAGAGCCTCATGGCGATTAAGAAATACTTAACAATTTGTATTTAAATGAATTTTTATTGAAATATTAAATATTGGCATAAATTATGCATATGTTTTGTCGTACAGGCACGATATGACCAAGGGGAAAAAACAGTTGCGTGTCTGGCGAGTTATCTAACCTATCTTTCATAGTATTAAATTAACCTCTAAGTTCAAGGAGAAAAATATGACTAACCCCAATTTTAAACTAGCCGTGATGGCCGGGGGAATTGCGTTGGCGCTTGTCGGTACCGTCGCCGAAGCTTCCCACTTCCGGGGTGGTGCTTTGATTCCAACGGTATCCACCACTGGCTTACTTACTGTTAGTTCCACGACTTTTTGGCGCCCATCCGCAGTTAACCAGCTAGGTGTTTCGGTTGACGGGGGAGTAGGTTTCAATGCTGGTGTTTTTGCAGCCAATGATGCCAGCGATACCCGCTTTACCAAAGCAGATGGAACGCATACTTTTCAGTTGCCTGGGGCGGGCACCTATAATATTTCAATGTCAAGTTGCTGCCGGGTTGACGGGATCCAGAACTTTGCTGGCGGCAGTTCCACAGGCTGGCAAATGGATTCCACTATCTTCTGGGATGGCAGTAGCGCCACGGCCCCGATCCTGTTCAACTTTTCCAATGTGCAGCCGGAAGTAGTGCGTGGTGCCGCTTACAATGACAATCTGGATGCCTTGGCTGGCCCAGGACTCACCCTTAGCTATGACCAGGTGTTAAACACCCCAATCAATTCTCAGCCGCCCGGCTTCACCCTCAATGCCGCAACGGGTGCCATGGCTATTTCTGCCGTGGACACCGCTACCTATCTGGACAACCCCACCAGCAATATCGGCGCGGACTACAGCTTTAGTGGCAACATCATCGCCCGTGATGGCAGTGGTGCGCTGCAGGCCCAAGTGGAATTCGAATGGTTGTTTGATGCCGTTGCCACCGCTGGCAATTTAGCCCCCTCCATCAATGACATCATCATCAATGCATTGGTAGGCGATAATTTGAATGCGGTTATCACCGCTGTCGATGACGGCTTGCCCACCCCTCCGGGAGCGCTTAGCTGGACTGACGTCGGACTGCTTGGTGGCCTTGGCTCTTGCTCCAATGCGCCCAGCTTCAATACTGCAACCCAGACATTCAGTTGGAATACCAGCAACTGCGCAGCGGGTTCCTATCTCTACCAGGTGCAAACATCGGACGGACAAAAGACCGATTTTGGCACTATCACCGTCAACCTCTCTACGCAGCAATGTAGACCCGGACAATGTCCTAATCCTGTGCCTGAGCCGGCTACACTGTCCTTGCTCGGTCTGGGCGCGCTGGCTTTAAGCGCCTTCTCCCGCCGCCGCAAGTCTTAAGTTTAAATAAGAGCCACTCTGTTGGCATTAAAGCTCCCCCTCAAGGGGGAGCTTTTTTTCTCTTCCCGTATTAAAATCTGGCTTTACACCCGGCCTCGATTTCCCATAGACCATGCCCAACGCTGAACCAGGACGAAATGCGCCTTGCCTTTGCGGCAGTGGCAAAAAATTCAAGCGCTGCTGTGGCGCGTCCCAGGCTGCTGTGTCCCTTCCTGCCAGCGATATCCGCCTGACACAAGCGCTCGCGCTCCTTCAGGAGGGGAAATTTTTACAAGCGGAAAAGCGGCTGGCCGAGCTGGTAAAAACACATCCGCGTAATCCTACCCATCACTATTTATCGGGTTATGCCGCGCTCCAGTGCGGGCACCATGCTGAAGCCGCAGAGGCCATGCGCAAAGCGATCGATTTGGGGCTTGCTGACCCTGCCGCTTTTTACCACTATGGTTGCACCTTGGCGGCGCTGGGTGATTATCCTGATGCTGCCGCCGCTTTCGAGCGGTCGCTCGCGCTAAAACCGGATTTTTTACCCGCGCGGACTAATCTGGCCAACTGCCGTTTCGAGTTGCGTGATTTTACACAGGCGGAACGCCACTATCGACAGGCGCTGGCAAGCGATCCGGGCAATCTTGCGGCCTGCCATAATCTCGCCCAAGTTTTCTACCTCACCCAGCGCATTGGCGAGGCGATTGAATATTTCCGGCGCGCCGCTGAAGCCGCGCCGAACATGGCGGAATTTTGGGCCAGCTTGGCGACGATGCAGGAAACCGATAATCAATTAGAAGCAGCCGAATCGTCTGCCCGTACCGCCTTGTCCACCGATCCCGGCAATGTAACCGCTGCCGTTGCCCGGGCTCGGGTATTGCGCAGACGCGGGCAAGCCGTGGAAGCCCTTGCCGTGCTCACCGCCGCCGATCTCCACACCAGCATGCCGCGCACCGCCATCACTTATTGGTCCGAACGTGGCCAGATTCTGGATTCGCTTGGCCATTATCGTGAAGCATTTGACGCCTATGCCCAAAGCAAGACGCTCCTCGCCAGAACACGCGCTCATCCTTATAATAGGCAGGCAATGGAACAAGCGCTTATGCGCGAACGTTCCATCCTTACGCCGGAACGTGTAGCGGCCTGGAGCCTGCCGCCGGAACCGCGGGCGCTAGCGCCCTTGTTCATCGTGGGATTTCCGCGCTCTGGTACCACGCTGCTGGAACAGATGCTCGGTTGCCACCCGTTGATCGTGCCTTGCGGTGAACTGGAAACATCCATCGAACGCGAGGCCAGCAGCCCCGGCTATCCCGACAGCCTCACCACATTAAACGAAAAAGATCGCCAAAGCAGGTTGGTGGCGTTACGCACAGACTATCTGGCAACACTACTCAGTCATACCGGGCATGCCCCGGCGGCGCGCTACGCCAGCGACAAACTACCGCTTAACCTGATGCGCATCGGGCTCATCCGCCTATTATTTCCCGAGGCCCGGATTATCCACGTGCTGCGCCACCCGCTTGATGCGGTGCTCTCGGCATATTTCACACCGTTCCTGTTTGGCAACGAGTGGTCACTGCGGCTACCTGATGCCGCGCACATGTTTGTCCAATCCTGGCAACACGCGCAACAAATGCGGACACTCCCCGACATCCACTTTCTGCGCATCCGTTATGAAGATTTAGTCACCGAACCTGAATTGACATTGAGAAAAGCGCTGGAGTTTCTTGATCTGCCGTGGGAGCCAAAGTGCCTTGCGTTTCATGAAAACAAACGCGTGACGCGTACTGCAAGCTATGCCCAGGTCTCGCAAGCCCTGTACCAAAGTTCTAAAAATCGGTATGATCATTACTTGGATTGTATTGATCCCGAAACACTGGCTCTACTCAAGCCGATCATTTCAGAAGCAGGCTATGCGGTGAACGAAGTGAAAGATTTTCCTGGCCTCTTATAGTTTATGACTGATGTTACGCAGCCCCCCTCACTGATGATGGCATACTAAAGCCTATGGACAAACAAAACCTTGAACTATACACAGACTACTTGATCAGCAGCTTTG
>JAGVME010000030.1 GCA_020053945.1 Gammaproteobacteria bacterium | reverse complement strand
GGCTGGCCGATATTCTTCATGACTCCCATGTCATGGGGCAGCACAGCAGGAGCAAAAAATGGGCATTGAGAAACGTAAGCATGAACGTAAACCGTTGCGCATGGATCGCTGTGAGGGGACATTTACCTTGGAAGTGCGTAACGAATTTCATGAAATTCCGGAAGTGCGTGATATTTCCATCTCAGGAATGGGGATTACCTTGCCTGTTTATATGGATCCCGGGCGGCCTGTTAAAATTTTCTATGCGGAAGATGACCATATTGTGAGCCTCACAGGCACGATCACATGGTGCCAGGAGCATCCCGCATCCTCTTCTTCATTCAAGATAGGTATTTTTTTCGACGATCCTTATCGGGACATGCGCTGCTCATTTCATGAGATGATGAGCCGTTACTTGGCATAATCGGTATTTGGTGCGCCTCCTTGAGTTCGTAGAATTTAAAACCCTAACAACATCAATATTATAGTTAGCCCATAAGCTTTTTAGCGCCAGCGCATTTTTTCACCTGGCCTTCCTGCGGGGGGTTGGTGGGCATTTTCCCATTGCGTTACATGATCTTCACTATCCTTTTGACATATTTGGTATAATCCTAAAGCGCCGATGGAGCCTGCTGCGAATGGCTAAAGCGCTGGATTTTCCTGATAAAACCATAAGCTATGTCCCCACTGTTTCCTTACGTCCTGGGTAGCGGTGCTATCCTTACGGAATGTTTTATGGTTTCATCATGTCTTCCATCCCCTTGGCCGTTCCGCTGAGCCTCAAGCGCTGTTTTAGGGTGATGATAAATTTACCATGGCCTCATTATTAAAGGATTCCACATGCGGGCTGAAGAAGTTAAGCGATTGATCGAGGTAGGCTTGCCGGGCAGTATTGCGCAAGTCAACGGTGATGATGGTGTGCATTTTGAAGCGGTGATCATTGCCGATGCTTTTGAAGGCAAGGGTATGCTGGCACAGCATCGTCTGGTTTACGCTACGTTGGGCGACAGGATGCATGCGGAAATTCACGCCTTGTCGATGCGCACCTACACGCCTGCGGAGTGGCAAAAAGTGCGTGAAACAACCGTGCAATGAAAGCGCGCCCCACGGATTAAAATACGCTGTATTTGACCCCCCTCTACAATAACTTTAACGGATAATTGACGGGCACATGGACAAACTGATTATTACTGGCGGCGTGCCGCTCAATGGCGAAGTCCGTATCTCTGGAGCAAAAAACGCCGCGTTGCCGATTCTGGCGTCTACTTTGCTGGCCGATGAGCCAGTCACCATCAGTAACGTACCGCATCTGCGCGACATTACCACCACTCTCGAGCTGCTGGGGCGCATGGGTGTGCAGGTAACGGTGGATGAGCGCATGAATGTTGAGGTGGATCCGCGCACCATCACCAATTTTTTCGCGCCCTATGAATTGGTCAAAACCATGCGCGCTTCCGTGCTGGTGCTGGGGCCGCTGCTGGCGCACTATGGCCAAGCCAACGTGTCATTGCCCGGAGGATGCGCGATTGGCGCGCGGCCGGTCAATTTGCATATCCATGGCCTTGAAGCCATGGGCGCTACCATCAAGGTGGAAAACGGGTATATTCGGGCGATTGCCAAAAAGTTAAAAGGCGCGCATCTGTTTCTTGATGTGGTCACCGTTACGGGTACCGAAAACTTGATGATGGCCGCCACGCTGGCCGATGGCACCACCACTATTGAAAACGCGGCCCGCGAACCCGAGGTTGTGGACCTGGCGAATTGCCTCATCAAAATGGGCGCAAAGATTCGTGGTGCGGGTACAGATACCATCATTATTGATGGCGTAGAACGCCTGGGTGGCACGCAGTACACTATTTTGCCGGACCGTATTGAAACCGGCACCTACCTTGTCGCGGCAGCGATTACGGGTGGACACATCAAGGTGCGCGATACCGATCCGCATTTACTGGAAGCCGTGCTATTGAAGTTACGGGAAGCGGGTGCGGAAATCACCGTGGGTGACAATTGGATTGAGCTGGATATGAAAGGCCGCCGTCCGCGCGCTGTTGATATCCGCACGGCGCCACACCCGGCGTTTCCCACCGACATGCAGGCGCAGTTTACGGCGCTTAACATGGTCGCCGAAGGTACGGGCACCATTACCGAAACGGTGTTTGAAAACCGTTTCATGCATGTGCAGGAAATGCAGCGCATGGGCGCGGATATTCGCCTGGAAGGTAACACAGCCATTATTCGTGGCGTAGCGAGGCTGACAGGCGCACCCGTGATGGCCACGGATTTGCGCGCGTCAGCAGGGCTGGTGCTTGCTGGTCTGGTGGCCGAAGGGGATACCCTGATTGACCGCATCTATCACATCGACCGTGGCTATGAGTGCATCGAAGAAAAACTGCGGCAGATGGGTGGGCGCATCCGGCGGGTACCCAAGTGATCAAGCACATCGTATTGTGGCGCCTCAAAGACCACGCGCTGGGCGCCAGCAAGCAAGACAATGCCGAAAAACTAAAGGCATTGCTGGAAGCGTTGCGCGATACCGTGAAGGAAATAAAACATCTTGAAGTCGGTATTAATGCGCAAGCATCGGCGCAGGCGGCGGTCGCTAGCGGCGTCGTGGACCCCTCGCTTCGCTCTCCCGCGCCGTGCATGGATGTGGCGCTGTATTCTGAGTTTTCAAGCTGGGATGACCTGGATGCATATCAAAAGCATCCTGAACATCTCAAGGTTGCGGGTTTTGTGCAAGAGGTTCGCCTGGAACGCCACGTAGTTGATTATGAAATTTAGATGATGAATGGAACACTCACCATTGCGCTTGCCAAGGGGCGCATTTTTAAAGACGCGCTGCCCCTGTTGGCGCATGCAGGCATTGCGCCACTGGATGATCCTGAGACCAGCCGCAAGCTGATCCTTGACACCAATCAACCTAACATTAAGCTGGTGATTATCCGCTCATCCGACGTGCCTACCTATGTTGAATATGGCGCGGCGGATATGGGTGTGGCGGGTAAGGACGTGTTGATGGAATACGGTGGCGACGGTTTATATGAACCACTGGATTTGAAGATCGCCTGTTGCCGTTTGATGCTGGCTGGGCCGGTTGCGCTCAAGGCCACACTCAAAAACAGCGAAGCACGCATGTGCATTGCTACCAAGTATGTGGCGACTACGCGCCGTTATTTTGCCGCGCAGGGTAAGCAGGTTGAAATCATCAAGCTGTATGGTTCAATGGAGTTAGCTCCGTTAGTGGGATTATCCGATTATATTGTGGATGTGGTTGATACCGGCAACACGCTCAAGGCCAATGGCCTGGCGCCGCTGGAGTTGATCGCAAATATCAGTTCGCGTTTGATTGTGAATAAAGCTTCGATGAAAATGAAGCATGAGGTAGTGCATGCATTGATTGCACGTATTGCCGAAGCAGTAGAAATGAAAGAACAAAAGCGTACCAACAGTAGGCGCCCCCAGGCGAAATAGCCAAGATATAAGCCATGTTAAATATCAAAAGACTGAATACTACTGATGCTGATTTCTGGGCGCAGCTTGACCGGCGTTTGGCGTGGGAAAGTGTTTCTGATGATGCTGTAGTGCATGCAGTGCGTGACATTCTGGCAAATGTGCGTACACGCGGTGATGCCGCCGTGCTCGAGTACACCAGCCGTTTCGACCGATTGAATGTATCGCACATGGCGGAGCTGGAAATATCCCAGCAACAGCTACAGAGCGCGCTAGAGAAAATTCCGGTTGTGCAACGCGAGGCACTGGAATTTTCCGCGATGCGCTTGCGCGTCTATCACGAGCATCAGAAATCCGCTTCGTGGAGCTACACCGAAGCCGATGGCACCGTGCTCGGCCAGCAAGTCACTGCATTGGAGCGCGTGGGCCTGTACGTGCCAGGCGGCAAGGCGTCGTATCCTTCATCGGTATTGATGAACGCTATTCCTGCCAAAGTGGCGGGTGTGGATGAGTTAATAATGGTGGTGCCCGCGCCGGGCGGCGTATTGAATGACCTGGTGCTGGCGGCCGCTGCGATCGCCGGGGTGGATCGCGTGTTTACAATTGGTGGCGCACAAGCGGTTGCGGCATTGGCGTATGGCACGCAAAACATTCCGCGTGTTGATAAAATTGTGGGTCCCGGCAACATCTATGTCGCCACCGCAAAAGGCATGGTGTATGGCACGGTAGGCATCGACATGATTGCGGGCCCATCGGAAATTCTGGTGATCTGTGATGGCCTCACCGACCCTGACTGGATCGCGATGGACCTGTTCTCGCAGGCCGAGCACGATGAAGACGCGCAGTCTATCCTAGTCAGTCCGGATACTGCCTATCTCGATAAAGTACAAGCCAGCATTGACCGCTTGCTTCCGGCCATGGAGCGCGCTACAGTCATCGAATCTTCGCTTGCCAAGCGCGGTGCGATGATACAGGTGCGCGATATTGATGAAGCGGTGACGGTGGCGAATTTTATCTCCCCCGAACACCTGGAGCTGTCGGTGGCCGATCCGCAAGCGTTGGCCGCACGCATCCGCAATGCCGGAGCGATTTTCATGGGGCGCTATACGGCTGAGGCCGTCGGTGATTATTGTGCTGGCCCGAACCATGTGTTGCCCACTTCACGCACCGCGCGGTTTTCATCGCCGCTGGGTGTGTATGATTTTCAAAAACGCTCCAGTTTGATCATGTGCTCAGCGCAGGGCGCCGCAACCTTGGGTCACAGTGCCTCGATACTGGCGCGTGGCGAAGGGCTCACCGCCCATGCACGTTCCGCTGAATATCGCATGCCCCGCAAATGAATGCTAAATCCACCCAGTTAATAGCCCAGTGGATTCGTCCACAGGTGCGTGCCTTGTCGGCGTATCATGTGCCCGAAGTAGGCAACCTCATCAAGCTTGATGCGATGGAAAACCCCTACACCTGGCCGACGCCGCTGGTGGATGCATGGCTGGAAGTATTGCGTAACGTCAGCTTGAACCGTTACCCCGATCCCCAGGCGCGTGATTTGAAAGCCCGTCTGCGCACCACCCTGCAAATACCGCAAGACATGGACATCATGCTCGGTAATGGTTCGGATGAGTTGATACAAATCATTGCCATGGCGGTAGCCGCGCCGGGGCGCGTGGTATTGTCGCCAGAACCGTCGTTTTCCATGTATCGCATGATTTCAGCATTTGCGGGCCTGGAATTTGTCGGTGTGCCGCTCAATGCCAATGACTATAGTCTGGATATGCCCGCCATGCGCGAGGCGATTATCCAGCGCCGTCCCGCTGTGGTGTTTTTATCACACCCCAACAACCCCACCGGCAATTTGTTTGATGAGCAGCAGGTGTGTGAGTTGATTGAAATCAGCCCGGGTCTGGTGGTCGTCGATGAGGCGTATAACGCTTTTGCGGACAGCACTGTTATGCCGCGCCTCGCTCAATATGACAACCTGCTGGTGCTGCGCACGTTGTCGAAAATGGGGCTGGCGGGATTGCGCATGGGCGTGCTGGCGGGCTCCCCGGCGTGGTTGAATGAGTTGGATAAAATACGGTTACCGTATAATATCAGTGTATTGACGCAGGCCAGCGCTGAATTTGCCTTGCGCCATTATGATGTGCTGGAAGCGCAGGCCGCCAAGCTGCGTGACAACCGGGAACAGTTATTGGCGGCGTTGCGCGTGCTGGGTACGATGTCCAAGTGCGGTGGGGATGTGCAGGAACCGCCATTGAACGGCATCACCGTTTACCCGAGCCGCGCCAATTTCATTTTGTTTCGTGTGCCTGCCGGACATGCGCGCCGAATCTTTGAGTCGATCAAGGCGCAAGGCGTGTTGATTAAAAGCATGCACGGTGCAAGCGCATTGCTGGCGGATTGTTTGCGCGTTACTGTAGGCACGCCAGAAGAAAATCAGGCTTTTTTAAAGGCGTTGGAACACGCCTTATAAACTTCGGAGAATGTTTATGACTGACCGCAAGGCCACCGTCAAGCGTGACACACTGGAAACGCGCATCGAAGTAACCGTTAATCTTGATGGTGCAGGCCTGTCGAATTTTCAGACGGGCGTGCCATTTCTTGATCACATGGTGGATCAGATCGCGCGGCACGGCATGATTGATATCGACATCAAGGCCGAGGGTGACTTGCACATTGATGCGCACCACACTGTCGAAGACATCGGCATCACGCTCGGCCAGGCCATTACCCAGGCACTGGGTGACAGGCGCGGCATACGCCGTTATGGCCATGCCTATGTGCCGCTGGACGAGGCGTTGTCGCGTGTCGCCATCGACTTTTCAGGCCGTCCCGGCCTGGAATACCATATTGATTTTCCGCGCGCGCGCATTGGTGATTTCGATGTGGATTTGTTCCGTGAATTTTTCCAGGGTTTTGTTAATCACGCGCTGGTGACGCTGCACATTGATAACCTGCGTGGCCGTAACGCACATCACATTGTCGAAACGGTGTTTAAAGCGTTTGGCCGTGCAGTACGCATGGCACTGGAACATGACCCACGCATGCAGGGCATCATGCCATCCACCAAAGGTAGCCTTTAGAATTTCACATGGCCAGTATTGCAGTAATTGATTATGGCATGGGTAACTTGCGTTCAGTGGCCAAAGCCCTGGAGCATGTCGCAGGATCAGCCAAAGTCGAGGTGACATCTTCTGCGGAGCGCATCATGCAAGCCGACCGCATCGTGTTTCCCGGCCAGGGCGCGGCGCGTGATTGCATGGCTGAGTTGCAGCGCCTGGGCCTGGATAAAGTCGTGAAAGAAGTGGTGCGCAGCAAACCTTTTTTAGGCATTTGCATGGGCCTGCAAGTGTTACTGGACACCAGCGAAGAAAATGACGGGGTGCAGGGACTCGGTGTATTTTCTGGTCCGGTGCGCCGTTTCCCTCCTGGAATGCGTGATGCGCAGACGGGAGACGTATTGAAGATTCCCCACATGGGTTGGAATCAGGTTCATCAGGCCACTGCGCATCCCTTATGGCAAGGCATTGCGCAAGACAGCCGTTTTTATTTTGTGCACAGCTATTATGTTGACCCTGCAGATACCACGCAGATTGCCGCTACTGCGCAGTATGGCGTAGGGTTTGTGTGCGCCATGGCGCGGCGTAATGTTTTTGCGGTGCAATTCCACCCCGAAAAAAGCCATCAGGCGGGATTGGCGCTGCTGGCCAATTTTGTGGGTTGGGATGGTAATGTGTAATTTGCGGCAGTTATTGTCATCGCCATTATCATTAATCAGGGACAGCGGGGGATCTTGCTTAAGATTCCTTGTTGACCGGAAGGGCAGGGAAAATATTTTTGGTGTTTACATGAGGAAAACGTCATGCTGGTGATACCCGCCATTGATTTGAAAGATGGCAAATGTGTGCGTCTGCGTCAGGGGCGTATGGAAGATGACACTGTATTTTCGGATGACCCTCTCGCCGTTGCCGAGCGTTGGGTGCAAGCCGGTGCGCGGCGTCTGCATATTGTGGACTTAAACGGCGCATTTGCCGGCAAGCCGGTGAACGCCGCCATCATCCGTGAAATCGTAAGCGCCTATCCTGATTTACCGGTGCAGGTGGGCGGTGGCATTCGTGATGATGACACTATTCAATCCTACCTGGATGCGGGCGTGCGTTACGTTATTCTGGGCACCAAGGCGATTAACACGCCGCATTTTGTCGGCGATGTGTGCCGTGAATTTCCGGGCCACATCATCGTTGGTCTCGACGCCAAAAATGGTAAGGTCGCCATTGATGGCTGGTCAAAGTTATCGCACCACGACGTGATTGATATTGCGCAGCGTTTTGAAAAAGATGGCGTCGAAGCCATTATCTACACGGACATCAGCCGTGATGGCATGATGGGCGGCGTGAACATCGAAGCCACCGTAACCTTGGCGCGTGCCGTGTCTATCCCGATTATTGCGTCGGGTGGCATCTCCAGTCTGGAAGATATTAAAGCATTGTGCGCAGTGGCTGATGAAGGTATCACGGGCGTGATTACCGGGCGTGCGCTGTATGAAGGTACGCTGGACCTGGCCGCCGCGCAAAAGCTTGCGGACGGGCCGGTTTAGGGAGAGGGGCTGTATGAGCTTGGCAAAACGCATTATCCCGTGCCTTGATGTTGATCGTGGCCGCGTTGTCAAAGGCGTGAAGTTTGTCGGCATCCGCGATGCGGGTGACCCTATTGAAATCGCCAAGCGTTATAATGAACAAGGCGCGGATGAACTGGTGTTTCTCGATATCACCGCCAGTTCAGATCAACGCGATACCATGGTTTATGTTGTTGAACAAGTGGCCGCCCAGGTGTTTATTCCACTCACCGTCGGGGGCGGCATCCGCAGTGTCGCTGACATCCGCCGCATGCTTAACGCAGGCGCTGACAAGGTCGCCATCAACACTGCCGCGATTCAAAATCCCGAATTAGTCAAAGAAGCCGCCGCGCGTTTTGGCTCGCAATGCATCGTGCTCGCTATCGACGCCAAGCGTGTCACTAGCGAAGGCGCGCCGCCGCGCTGGGAAGTATTCACCCACGGGGGCCGCAAAGGCACCGGCATTGATGTGGTGCAATGGGCGAAACAAATGAGCGGACAAGAAGGCGCCGGTGAAATCCTGCTCACCAGCATGGACCGTGACGGTACCCGCGACGGCTTCGACTTGGCGCTCACCCGTGCCGTCAGTGAAGCCGTATCCGTGCCAGTAATCGCCTCGGGGGGCGTTGGCAACCTTGGCCACCTCGCTGATGGCGTAACCCTCGGCAAAGCCGACGCCGTGCTCGCCGCCAGCATCTTCCACTTCTGCGAATATTCAGTTGCCCAAGCCAAGCACTATATGGCGCAAAAGGGGATTGAGGTTAGATAGTGTCGTCCCTCATGAATGGGTGTCAACAGGAATATTGATTGCGGTGCGTTTCTATTGGGAGTTCACGCATTCCGCAATGTCTGCAACGGCGGTTGGCGCAGTATGAACTGGGTGCCAAGCAGTCCGGCCAGGCCGACGCCGAGGGTGCCGCCAGCCACGCCGATGATCCATAGCCACGGGTTGAAGGTGTAGGGCAGGTGGAAGAGTTGCGTGGCGAGTACGTAGCCGAGCAGGGTGGCGGCGCAGGCGGCGACGAGGCCGGCGAGCAGGCC
>JAGVME010000144.1 GCA_020053945.1 Gammaproteobacteria bacterium | reverse complement strand
CGAGGCGGCGCAGCACACCTGGCAGCAGGCGTGGGATGATTTCAATGCCCAGGCCAGCGCGCAGTTGCGTGCCGCCGAGGTGGAGCGCGCGCGCATTCAGCAGCTTGAGCAGCACCTGCGGCAGATTGAGCAACGGCTGGCACGCCTTGAAGATGAGCAGCGCGGCCTGTCGACTGGCACGCTCGAAGAAGAGATCGCCGCACTCAGTGAACAACGCATGATGCTGGATGAGCAAGTGGCGAATTATGAACATGAGGTTCAGGATCATCAGGCACGTATTACAGTGGAACGTGACAATCATAACCGCTTCGCCAGTGATTTGAATGCGCAACGTGGCCGTTTGCAAGCCATGAAAGGTCGTCATGCGTCGCTGGAGGCATTGCAACAGCAGGCGCTGGGTAAAAGTGGCGCGGGTGCGGCGGTGACATCCTGGTTGAAGCAGCACCAGCTTGACGGTGCGCAGCGTTTGGCGCAGGGCTTGAAAGTCGAGGCTGGCTGGGAGCGTGCGGTAGAGCATGTGCTGGGCTTTAATCTCGAAGCGGTGTGCGTGCAGGGCATGGAGAATATTGCCAATCTGCTGGGCACCTTGCAGCGTGGCAAATTGGCGGTATTTGATCTGGCGCCGTACAGGGAAGTACAAGTGCTGCGAGAGGCAGGATGCCGGGAGCAGCCCGCATTCACGCCCGCGTCTTCGATGCCCGGGTTAAATCCTCTGTTAAGCAAGGTACAGTCGCCGTGGTCTCTTGATGCGTTATTGTCCGGTGTCTGCATCGCGGATGACGTGGCGCATGCCCTGGCATTACGCGCGCAACTTGCTCCGCATCAGTCGGTGATTACCCGCGAAGGTGTGTGGCTCGGCACTAACTGGCTGCGCGTGGTGCGTGATGCCGATGAAAAGGCCGGTGTGTTGTCACGTGAACAGGAGATCAAAGAACTGCTGAGGCAGATGGATGATCTGTCTGACGCAATTGAAAAACTTGAGATTAATCAAAAAAATAGCCATGAAACCTCTAAATCACTTGAGGTTTTGCGTGAGCAAGGTCAAAAGGCCTTAAACGAAGTGGCGCACCGCCGTGGCGAAGTGCGCGCCCAGGCCAGCGGCAAACAGGCGCGCCTGGAACAAATGCTGTCGCGCAGTAGCCGTTTGCACCAGGAAATCGATGATGTACGGCAGCAAAAAATCAGTGATGAGCAGGAAATGGCGGAGGCACGCCTGCGTCTGGAAGACGCACTGGGCGCTACTGAAGGTCATGCGCTACGTCGTGATGATCTGGCGCAGCAACGTGATGAGCATCGCAACGCGCTGGATCAAGTGCGCATGCAGGCGCGCGGTGACCGTGACGCTGCCCATCAGGTGGCGCTACGCATCCAAACCGTGCGCACCCAGCTCGACGCCACCCAGCAAAGAATGGCGCGCGCCCAGGAACAGATCGGCCATTTGACGCAACGTCGTGAAGAATTGACGACGGCGCTGGCTACCAGCGAACAACCGTTGCGTGACATGGCCGCCGAGCTGGAACAGATGCTCGGCCAACGTCTGGCGGTGGAAGCCGAGCTTGCCCAGGCGCGGCGGCGCGTTGAAGAATGCGATCATATTTTGCGTCAGGCCAGTAACGAACATCAGGCCACCGAACAAAAAGTGCGGCGTCTGCGTGATGAGCTTGATCAGTTGCGTATGCAATGGCAGGAAGTCAAAGTGCGGCGCGAGACTTTGCAGGAGCAGCTTGCCGAAACCGGTTTTGTGTTGGACGAACTGTTTGCGGCGATGCCCGCTGAGGCCTCTGAAGGCGAATGGCAGGCGCAGGTGGAGCGTATTACCCAACAGATTCAGCGCCTCGGCGCGATCAATCTGGCGGCTATCGACGAATTTGCCGCGCAATCTGAACGCAAGGCGTATCTCGACGCGCAAAATACCGATTTGACGGAGGCGCTCACCACCCTGGAAAACGCCATCCGCAAAATTGACCGTGAAACCCGCGACACCTTCAAAGATACTTTTGACAAGGTCAACACTGGCCTGCAATCCATGTTCCCGCGCCTGTTCGGCGGTGGTCAGGCGTATCTGGAACTGACCGGCGATGATTTGCTGGATACGGGCGTCACCATCATGGCGCGCCCACCGGGCAAGCGCAACAGCACCATTCACCTGCTGTCGGGCGGTGAAAAAGCGTTGACGGCAGTGGCGCTGGTGTTCGCCATTTTCGAGCTGAATCCCGCGCCATTCTGTATGCTGGACGAGGTGGACGCACCGCTCGATGAAGCCAACGTCGGCCGCTTCTGCAAGCTGGTGAAAGAGATGTCGGAACGCATCCAGTTTGTGTACATTACCCATAATAAGGCCACCATGGAAATGGCTGAGCATTTGATGGGCGTGACCATGCACGAACCCGGCGTATCGCGGCTGGTGACGGTGGATGTGGAAGAGGCGGTTAAATTGGTGGCGGCAGGCTGACAGAAGTGGGTCGCGTACATGGCAACGCCGCGATGCGCCCATGGGTGAGATTTGAATAGGCTCTAAGGCCACACTGAAATCGACCGTAACAAGGCCTGTACGCACATTGGAAAAATCGTCCGGGCGTCAAAAAATATTTCCGGGATCCACGCGTATAATAGGCCGCATGAAAACCTTTAAACTTCATCGAGCCAGATCAATAAGTAAATCTAATCGCTGACAACCCACTAACCACACACTGGAATCCCCATGAACGACATCAAAACAATTATCGAAGAAGCCTTTGAACGCCGCGCCGACATCACTCCGCGCAACGTCGATACGCTGGTTAAAGAAGCCATCATTGAAGCTGTCAATCTGCTCGACAGCGGCAAGGCACGCGTCGCAGAAAAGAAAGACGGCCAATGGGTCGTCAACCAATGGCTGAAAAAAACCGTGCTATTGTCCTTCCGCATTGAAGACAACAGCTTCATGAAAGGCGGCTTCACAAACTATTATGATAAAGTGCAACCCAAGTTCGCCGACTACAGCGCGCGTGATTTTCGCGCCAGCGGTGTACGTGTAGTACCGCCCGCCTCCGCGCGCAAAGGCGCCTATATCGCGCCGGGTGTCGTGCTCATGCCGTCGTACGTCAACATCGGCGCTTACGTTGACAGCGGCACCATGGTCGACACTTGGGCCACTGTCGGTTCGTGCGCACAGATCGGCAAAAACGTACACCTTTCCGGGGGCGTCGGCATCGGCGGCGTGCTCGAGCCCGTGCAGGCCGGCCCCACCATCATCGAAGACAACTGTTTCATAGGCGCTCGCTCCGAAGTCGTTGAAGGCGTCATCGTCGAAAAAGGCGCGGTGATTTCCATGGGCGTCTACATCGGCGCGAGCACCCGCATCTACAACCGCATGACCGGCGAAATCCTGTATGGCCGCATCCCCGCCGGCTCCGTCGTCGTCTCCGGCAACCTGCCTTCAAGTGATGGCAAATACAGCCTCTATTGCGCCGTCATCGTCAAACAGGTGGATGAAAAAACACGCGGTAAAGTGGGAATTAATGAGTTGTTACGGGATATTTGAAATAGTGTGAGGCGGGCGGCTCAGGCAACCCCACTACCCGAATGCCGCAAAAAACGTAGCGTGAAAGCTGATGAACAGACCGAAAATCATTATCATCGCCGGGCCAAATGGGGCGGGGAAAACCACTTTCGCCCGGGAATTTTTACCCAATGAGGCGCAGTGCGTGCATTTCGTCAACGCAGATTTGATTGCTGCCGGATTGTCCCCCTTCGACCCCGAGGTGGCGGCAATCCAGGCGGGACGGCTGATGCTGCGACAGATTACAGTACATGCGGAGAAAAGGCAGAGCTTTGCCTTTGAAACTACTTTGTCCGGCTTGGCTTATGCCCGGCACATTCCGGAATGGCAGGCATTAGGTTATTGGGTGGAGCTGTTTTTCCTGGCACTGCCTTCCACCGATATGGCCGTCGCACGCGTCGCAGAACGGGTGAAGCAGGGTGGTCACAACGTACCCGATAGAGTAATTCGTCGCCGCTTCATATCGGGCCAACGCCATTTTGATCAGGTTTACCGCCCTTTGGTGGATGCCTGGGCGCTTTACGACAACAGCGATCCTTTGCCCATATTACTTGATGCAGGAGTCAAACCATGACCATTACTCGCGAACTCACTCAGCGTTTTCCCGATCTACTAAAGTCGCAAGAAGCCATGAAGCGTGCGGCGGCGCAGGCACGCCGTCTGGCCGAGCAAACGGGAACCCGGCTTATTGTGGCCGAGAAAGCCGCCGTCGCGGCGCGGCCAGAACCAGCTAAGAAACAGGGCTCTGACTAACTATAGCGTGAGGCGGGGCAGCTTCACCACCGAAATACCGCAAACAAGTGGACGAAAAAACGCGTGGCAAGGTGGGGATTAATGAATTATTAAGGGATATTTGAAAATGGTTTGAGGTGGCGCGACTCAGCCAGCCCGGCTATCAAAATGCCGGCAAATGTAGTGGGCGCGGTGGGCGCGGTGGACGCTGCGTACTGTCCCCGTGTTGAACCAAATAACCCAATCAATCAGCGGATAAACCTGATTACTTTCAGGTGATTTTAGTGTCCTGCGCACCCTCTCCCCACCCCTCTCCCGCAAAGCGGGAGAGGGGGTAAATGCGCTATTGAATTAGAAATGGAATTAGATATGTGTCTGCGCCCTATTACAGGTCATCTAAGTGCCTCATAATGTCAGCCTGATAACAACCATTGCCGCCGCGCTGGGATTGGCGATGGTCCTAGGTTTTATTACGGCGCGCTTGAGGATGCCGCCGTTGGTCGGCTATCTCTTGGCGGGGATCGTAATCGGTCCGGCGACCCCCGGATTTGTCGCGGATGTCGAACTTACCCGCCAACTCGCGGAAATAGGCGTGATGCTGCTGATGTTCGGCGTCGGGCTGCATTTCTCGCTGGACGACTTGCTTGCGGTCCGGCGCATTGCCGTCCCAGGAGCCATAGTGCAGATCGCCGTGGCCACGGTGTTGGGGATGGTGGCGGCCACGTTCTGGGGCTGGGATATGGGCGCCGCGCTGGTCTTCGGCCTCGCCTTGTCAGTTGCAAGCACGGTAGTGTTATTGCGTGCACTGGAAGCCCAAGGCGTGCTGGAGTCAGTCAACGGCCGCATTGCCGTAGGCTGGCTGGTCGTCGAAGATCTGGTGATGGTACTGGTGTTGGTATTGTTGCCCCCACTCGCCAGCCTGCTGGGCGGGAAAGCAGATGCCGCCTCCGGCGCAAACCTATGGATCACTTTAGGGATCACACTCGCCAAAGTCGCTGCATTCATCACGCTGATGCTGGTGGTGGGGCGGCGCGTATTTCCTCGTGTGCTCTGGCTGGTGGCGCACACCGGCTCACGCGAGCTATTCACATTGTGCGTGATTGCCGTGGCCGTGGGGGTGGCCT
>JAGVME010000109.1 GCA_020053945.1 Gammaproteobacteria bacterium | reverse complement strand
CATGATCGGCCTGGATGCGGGAGAAATGGCGGGGTTGGGGGCATTGGGCGTGCGTATTGGCGATGATTTAAGCGCCGCGACGCGCGCCTTTGATGTGCTTATCGACTTCACGCGGCCTGAGGTTACCCTGAAGAATCTTGAAATTTGCCGTGCTGCCGGACGCCGTATGGTGATTGGCACCACTGGCTTTACGCCCGAGCAAGCCCGCCAGGTGGCCGATGCCGCCAAAGATATCGCCATCGTTATGGCGCCCAACATGAGCGTGGGTGTTAATCTTTGTTTCAAGTTGCTGGAAACGGCGGCGCGCATTTTGGGTGACGAGGTCGATATTGAAATTATTGAAGCGCATCATCGCCATAAAATTGATGCGCCCTCGGGCACCGCGCTGCGCATGGGCGAAGTGGTCGCCAACGCCTTGGGGCGTAACCTGAAGCAATGCGCAGTGTACGGGCGCGAAGGTGTGACCGGCGAGCGTGACCGCAATACTATCGGCTTTGCCACAGTACGCGCGGGTGATGTGGTGGGTGACCACACCGTGCTGTTTGCGGGGCTGGGCGAGCGCGTGGAAATTACCCACAAGGCATCCAGCCGCATGACCTTTGCCAAGGGCGCGGTGCGCGCGGCGGGCTGGCTGGTGCAGCGTGAGCGCGGCTTGTTTGATATGCAGGATGTGTTAGGGTTGCGATAATCCTGAAAAACACCTGAACCACGGAGGACGCAGAGAGCACGGAGCACAGAAAGAAGCTCATAGGCTCAGCCTGACAAGCATCGCCACCCAAGCGGGGGCAAAGCATACGCTGGCAAAACCTTGTCTTCCTCCGTGTTCTCCGTGCCCTCCGTGGTTCAACAGTACAACATGGCGTGAGAAGCGTTCAATGAAAGACAGCGACCATCCCCAGGACTTCGAGCACTGGCGCCAGAAATATTATGCGACGCTGGAAAAAGCCGAGGCCAAGCAGCATGAGTGGGAATCGCTGGAAAAAATGTTACGCCGCTGTATTTCACGTTTGGCGTTGGCGGCGGACGGCATGCACCCTGACGTTGACGTGCAACTGGAAAGTTTGCGCAAGGCGGTGCGCGATGGCGTAGGGCCTGTGGGGTTGCAGGAACGCATTGAGGCGATTTCGCAAATACTGCTTAAGCTGGATCTGCATCCCGCTGTTAAAGCGCGCAAGACGGATCATCTGGATGTGTCCATCGCGCCCTCCCCTGGATCTGCATCTGAACCGGCGTCGGGAGGATTTTTTGGCAAACTCTTTGGCGGCAACAAACAGCCCGCCAAAGAAGAAAGCCGTGATCTATCCCCAGCGCTGCCCGATCGCGCGCCCTCAGCGCCACCGCCTTCGCCTCACAAAGTACCCCCCAAAGCACCCGCCTCTACCTCCCTCGACACGGCGGCCCGGCCCCGCCCGCAGGATGCCAAGGCCGATACGCTATCGCCCGCCGTGCGTGAAGCGGTGGTGGAATTACTGGAACGCTTGACGTTGCAACCGGAAATGACGGATTCAGTAGAAGCGCTGAAGGTGCAACTCAGCGAAGAAACGCAGGCGCTGGCATTTTTGCCATCGTTGCAGTCCGTAGCCGGGTTGGTGGCCGCCACGCTGGAAAAAATCCGCAGTGAAAAAAGCGATCTCGAAGCGTTCCTGCGCATGTTGACGCAACGCTTGCAGGAGATTGACCAGCATTTATCTGAAAGCATAGTGGCGCGTCAGGCGGCGCAGCATAGCCATGCAAAATTTGACCTGGCGGTTAACGACCAGGTGAGCGGCATCGAAACCTCCATGCAGGAGGCGGTTGATATCAGCTCGTTGAAACAGGTTATCCAACTACGCCTGGAAGGCATACGCGAACACATGACGGTGTTCCGCCGCGAAGAAGAAGAGCGCGAGAAAGAAGCGCAACGCCAGGTAGGCCTGTTAAGCAGCCGGGTGCGTGAAATGGAAACCGAGATTGGCCAATTGCATACGCGGGTGCGCACCGAGCAGGCCAATTCCCTGCAAGATGCCCTGACCAGTATCCCCAATCGTCTGGCGTATGAACGGCGTTCAAGCGAGGAGTTTGCGCGTTGGCGGCGTTACAACCATGCGTTAACCTTGCTGGTGCTGGATATTGACCACTTCAAGCGGGTCAATGACCGTTACGGCCATCAGGCGGGTGATAAAGTGCTGCGCATTATTGCCCAGTTGCTAAAAAAAGAAATACGTGACGTGGATTTTATGGGGCGTTACGGGGGTGAGGAATTTGTGATGCTGTTGCCGGAAACGGCGCTGGAAGGCGCGCGCATTGTGGCCGAAAAATTGTGTGCGTGTGTACGTGATTGTGAGTTTCATCATGGCGGACAGCGCGTGCCCATCACCATCAGCTGCGGCATTGCCGTATTTAAGGAAGGTGATACCGTTAACCAGGCCTTCGAGCGTGCCGATGCCGCGCTGTATCGCTGCAAGCTGAAAGGGCGCGATCAATGGCAGGATGAAATCTGAAAATGCACCAAACTGGCTCACCAAGTCCATAGACAGGGTGGGTCTAAATGGAGTAAAATTCCCGTCATAAATATTGAATATGAACCGAACACAACAGCGGGAGTGGTGCTTTATGCGAGCCCCTCCCGCTTCGCACATCCCCGTTTCGCATATCTTTGAAAGTGGAGGTAGTTTTGCGGCAGCCAGCCCTGTTAGCCCTGGAAGATGGCAGCCTCTTTAGGGGCAAGTCCATTGGTATTGAGGGGCAAACAACGGGAGAGGTGGTATTTAATACCGCCATGACGGGCTATCAGGAAGTTCTCACTGACCCTTCCTATTGCCGCCAGATCGTTACCCTCACCTATCCCCACATTGGCAATGTTGGCACTAATGATGACGACCAGGAATCGGCTACTATTGCGGCCAGCGGCCTGGTGATTCGTGATCTTTCCGCAACTGTAAGCAACTGGCGCTCCACAGAGAGTCTCGATGCCTATTTGCACCGCCACCAGGTTGTGGGCATGGCAGGGCTGGATACGCGCCGTCTGACACGTCTGCTACGTGAAAAAGGCGCGCTGAATGGTTGTATCATGGCGGGTAAGGTGGATGAAGCCGCAGCCCTGCACACGGCGCGTAATTTCCCTGGCCTGAAGGGCATGGATCTGGCCAAAGTAGTGAGCGCAAAAAACGCTTACGAGTGGTCGCAGCGAAGCTGGACGTTACCCGCTACTGCCGCACCCGCTGCCAATAACATCAACCCTGGCCGTTTCCATGTGGTGGCCTATGATTACGGCATGAAGCGCAACATTCTGCGTATGCTAGCGGACCGGGGTTGCCAGATCACCGTGGTGCCCGCGCAAATGCCTGCCGCCAAAGTGCTGGCAATGCGCCCCGACGGCGTGTTTCTCTCTAACGGCCCTGGCGATCCCGAGCCGTGCGATTATGCCATTAATGCTATCCGCGACATCGTCAACAGCGGCACGCCGGTATTCGGCATTTGCCTGGGGCACCAGTTGCTGGCGCTGGCGAGCGGCGCGCGCACCTTGAAAATGAAATTTGGCCACCACGGCGCCAATCACCCGGTACAAAACTTGGATACGGGACGGGTGATGATTACGAGCCAGAATCATGGCTTCGCCGTGGATGATACTTGCTTGCCCGATACCTTGCGTGTCACGCATCGCTCGTTATTTGATGGCTCGTTGCAGGGCATACACCGCACCGATAAGCCCGCTTTCAGTTTTCAGGGGCACCCGGAAGCCAGTCCCGGCCCGCATGATGCCGCGCTGCTGTTCGATTACTTTATAGAATTAATGGAAAAGAAATGTAGGGCGGGTTAGGCCGAAGGCCGTAACCCGCCAAGTTGCCGCCGCAGCGGCGCAAACCCATGCAAGGTGTCGCCTGCGGCGACGGATTGGCAGGTTACGCGGCGATGCCGCTAGCCCGCCCTACATCGATATTGAAGAGTTATGCCAAAACGTACCGACATTAAAAGCATCCTAATCATTGGCGCGGGGCCGATTGTGATCGGTCAGGCCTGTGAGTTTGATTATTCCGGCGCGCAAGCCTGCAAGGCCTTGCGCGCGGAAGGTTACCGCGTGGTGTTGATCAACTCCAACCCCGCTACCATCATGACCGACCCGGAAATGGCGGACGCCACTTACATCGAGCCGATTAACTGGCAGGTGGTCGCGCGCATTATCGAAAAAGAGCGCCCTGACGCGCTGTTGCCCACCATGGGCGGCCAGACCGCGCTTAACTGCGCGCTGGATCTGGTGCGTGAAGGCGTGCTGGAAAAATACGGCGTAGAAATGATCGGTGCATCGCGCGACGCCATCGATATGGCTGAAGACCGTGAGCGCTTCCGCCTGGCGATGCGCGACATTGGCCTAAGCTGCGCGCGTGCGGCAAGTGCCCACAGCATGGAAGAAGCGTTGCAAGTGCAGGCGCAAATCGGTTTCCCGACTATTATTCGCCCCTCGTTTACCATGGGTGGTAGCGGTGGCGGCATTGCCTACAATCGCCAGGAATTTATTGAAATTTGCGAGCGTGGCTTAGACCTGTCGCCTACCAACGAACTACTCATCGAAGAATCACTGCTGGGTTGGAAAGAGTTTGAAATGGAAGTGGTGCGTGACCGCAAGGACAACTGCATCATCATTTGCTCCATTGAAAATTTTGACCCGATGGGTGTGCATACCGGTGACTCCATCACGGTCGCTCCGGCGCAAACCCTCACCGACAAAGAATATCAAATCATGCGCAATGCTTCGATTGCAGTGTTGCGCAAGATTGGCGTCGACACGGGCGGCTCGAACGTGCAGTTTGCCATTAATCCCGACGATGGCCGGATGCTCGTCATTGAAATGAATCCGCGCGTCTCGCGTTCCTCGGCGCTAGCCTCTAAAGCCACTGGCTTCCCGATTGCTAAAGTAGCGGCCAAGCTGGCGGTGGGATACACCCTCGACGAACTGCGCCATGATATAACGGGGGAAATTACCGGCGGCGCAATGCCTGCGTCGTTCGAGCCAAGCATCGACTACGTGGTTACCAAAATACCGCGCTTCACCTTTGAAAAATTCCCGCGTGCCAACAGCCACCTCACCACGCAGATGAAGTCGGTGGGTGAGGTGATGGCGATGGGCCGCACGTTCCAGGAGTCGCTGCAAAAAGCCTTGCGCGGCCTGGAAACCGGGTCCGATGGCCTGAATGAAAAAGTCGACCTGGCCTCGCCCGAAGCGATGGACCGCATCCGTCAGGAATTGCATACGCCGGGGCCAGACCGCCTCTGGTACATCGGTGACGCCTTCCGCGCCGGGTTGTCGGTGGATGAAGTTTTTGCCCTGAGCAAAGTCGATCCGTGGTTTCTGGCGCAGATTGAAGATCTGGTACGCGTCGAGACACAAGTGCGCAGTAAGATATTTACTAAGGCCGATGTACTTAAAAGCCTCGACAAAACTTATTTATATAATCTCAAGCGCAAAGGGTTTTCTGATAGCCGTTTAGCAAGCCTGCTGGGCACTAAAGAAGATGACGTGCGAGCCTTGCGTCATGCGCTGGGCGTGCGCCCCGTGTACAAACGTGTCGATTCCTGCGCCGCCGAGTTTGCCTCAAGCACCGCCTACATGTATTCCACCTATGAAGAAGAGTGCGAAGCTGCGCCCACCACACGCGATAAAATCATGGTGCTGGGCGGTGGGCCAAACCGTATCGGCCAAGGCATTGAATTTGATTATTGCTGCGTACACGCATCGCTGGCGCTGCATGAAGATGGCTATGAAACCATCATGGTCAACTGCAATCCGGAAACCGTGTCCACCGATTATGACACCTCGGATCGCCTCTATTTCGAGCCGTTGACGCTGGAAGACGTGCTGGAAATTATCGCCGTCGAAAAGCCCAAAGGCGTCATCGTGCAATACGGCGGGCAAACCCCGCTGAAACTGGCGCGCGCGCTGGAAGTAGCGGGCGCGCCGATTATCGGCACTACGCCAGACTCCATTGATATGGCCGAAGATCGTGAGCGTTTCCAGAAGTTAATCGAAAAATTGGGTCTGCGTCAGCCGCCCAATTGCACCGCCCGTCACCCTGACGAGGCCGTGGAAGGCGCCAAAAAAATCGGCTATCCGCTGGTAGTGAGACCCTCTTATGTGCTGGGTGGCCGCGCCATGGAAATCGTGCATAACGAAGAGGATTTG
>JAGVME010000092.1 GCA_020053945.1 Gammaproteobacteria bacterium | reverse complement strand
CTTTATCCTGGATGGACGCCCCATCGCCCGCGAAGGCGATAAAACCGAGTGCGGCGCCACACTGATTGCCAGCCAGCATGTCACTACGGTGTCGAATGAATCGGATCAAACAATGCCGCGCCAAGGTACGGCGAATAATGGCATTGTCGCCAGTCATATTGCATCGAACCAACAACTTTGGCCAAATGATGAAGACCAGAGCGACACCTTTGATCGCCTGTTCCAGGTGATAGACCAGGATGGCGTGCCAGTGAGCGGGATCACAGTAACACTGGCAACTCCGGACGGACAAACGGCCAAAGTGCAAACCGATGCAGAAGGCACAACCCCGCCCGTATCAGGCAACAATGGAGAACAGGCTGAGTTGTCTCTTTTCAGGGATGCCCAATAATGACCGCTGTTTCTGTCAAAGCCCCCTTAACGCCTAAAGCTGACAAGACACCACATATCGTCAAGCTTAAGGTATTCTGGAAGACAACGAAGCAATGGACGGCGGCGGATATCGCGGACTTTCAAAAGTCTGTGCCAGCGTTAGCTGAAAAGATCAAAGCCGAAAAATATTGGAACAAGGATGGCGACATTAAAACCAGCAAATTCACCTGCGAAGATTTCGCCATTCGCATTCTCGCCCAATACGCGTCATCTAAAGGCTTGCCCGTAAAACTCAAAACCGGCGTGCGCGTATACCGGAACATGGAGCTTTACGATGCTGCAGAGCATGATAAATATAGCTCAACCATGTATGGGTTTGGTGATATGGTGATGCTGACTTATGGAGCAAGAGATACGCAGCGTATCGGTGAAAGCACTGTAGCTGTTGCTAAGCCCGAAGATCTTTTGCCAGGAGATATCCTTGGGCTGGCGCACGATATCAAGGGGCAAGTAACAGGAGGGAGGGCGCACCATATTCAAATCGTAGCAACAACATATCCTGGCAAAATAGATATCTACCAAGGAAACTCAGAGGACACCATACATTGGCCAGTTACTTGGATAAACAGGCTGCTGCGGCGCAATGTAGCCGATCCACAACAACAGGCATATGCAGGTACTTTGATTGAAACTGGACGATATATCCACAAAAGTAAGCAGCAATGGGATTATGTGAACAACGCGGTAAGTTGGGTTTCGTAGGTTGGTGCTGAGCTTGCGAAGCCCAACATCAGCGGTGAATGGCATGACAGTGTGGGCACTACTGTCCACCCTACAAGGTTAAAATATGATCCTCAAGCGGCGTAAACACCTTTGGCTTACCATTCTGGCGCTGCTCCTTATCTACTCCCTATGGCCACAACGCCCCATTATTCCCGTGCAGGGCGCGACTCCACGGGATTGGAATGCCCGATCTTTCTGGTTTGAGCCATGGGGAGTGTCGGGGGTGCATAAAGGCATTGATATTTTTGCGCGGGAAGGCGTGCCCATCGTTTCGCCAGTACCCGGCATTGTGGTCTTTACTGGTTACCTGCCCAGAGGCGGTAATGTGCTTGTTCTGTTAACCACGCAATGGCGGGTACACTACTTTGCACACCTGAAAAATATTGACGCCACTCTCGGGCAACCTGTGGCAACGGGTGCGATTCTCGGCACGGTGGGCACGACGGGAAATGCGGCAGGTAAACCCGCGCATCTGCACTATTCCATTATCACATTAATGCCATATTTGTGGCGCTGGGACCATTCCACACAGGGCTGGAAAAAGATATTTTTCCTCGACCCGGCATCAATACTGTTCGCTTAATAAGCTTGGGACAGGTTATAGGTTACATAATTCATGCCATTCCGGGCACAGCGGGGAATCTTAAGCAAGATCCCTTCGCCTGAAATGATAAGGACGATGACAATAAACATAGCGCCAAAAGTAGGCGCCTGGCCTAGCAGGTTGTTGAAAAACAGCCTGCGTGCGGTGCAGGGATGTACCGCCATTTTTCAAGCACGGTTTATGTGCTTGAAAAATGGAACAAAGCCAAAACCGCGTTTTTTGCTTTGGGGGTTGAAAAAGGCCATGAATGGCCTTTTTCAACATACTGCTAGAGACCCCTTATTCTGGCCAGGCGAGCTGCGGGAGAGCGTGGCGAGGGAGGCAAACCCGCAGAGATTGAATAATTTAATAATTGTTCGGTTATGGCGCTGCGCGGGCGCCGCATCCAAAGCGTGGCTGTGCGGATGGCGTACAACAACCGGCAAGCATCTTCCAATTGGATTATAATTAACACATAGACGCGGGGCATCCTCCGGGAATGGCTCGAACGCGGCCTGAATTGCTTGTTGGCAGCAAATATTCGCGCATATCCGCCACATGGAAATGGGGCGCCATTGAGCCGGAAACCCCACTGGGAAACGAAGTCGTCGCGTGGATGGCTCCGGTAAACGGATGTTACTTTTATCCCGTGGCTAACGGCATTCAAGGATGAACAGGTGAAACATGACAAAAAAACTGGATGTGAAGTCCTCGCCCACGGTGGGTGTTGCCTCCGATGCGCCTTTACCGCCGCCGCCATGGCTAAACGGACTCAAGAAAAAATTTCCTATTAGCCGCTTTCTCCGGATCACCGCCGGATTGGCTATCCTGCTTATTGGCGCTTGGTTTTTCATCCCCGGGCTGCTTTTCCCCATCAGCAGCAATGCCATTGTCAATGCCCATGTCATCACTCTGCGCGCGCCCATCGCAGGTGATGTTTCATTCATGTTTTCCATCCCAGACCGCCCCATCGCCCAAGGCGATATCGTCACCCGCCTCGAAAATAACCGCGTCGATAACAGCCAGCTCTCCACCATGCAAGCCCAGCAAATCACCTTGCAGGAAAAAAGCAAAGCGATTGAAGGGGAACTTCTGGAGCTGCAAAAACTTGAGGGCCGCCTTAAAACCAGTTCCACCGAATACCGCCGCGCGGTGGGCAATCGGTATGATGCGCTCCTCGCCGAGGCATCCGCGCGGCTGTCGGCCCGACGCGCCATCGCGGGCGAGTCAGTAAAAAATCTCCAACGGCAACGCGCGCTTTACGCGAAACGGCTGACGACACTCGCCGCGCTCGATGCGGCCGAAAAGGCAGACCACGTTGCGCAAGCGGATCTCCAGGAGGCGGAACAGGCCGTGGGGCGCATCCATGCCGAAAAAACCAGCGCCGCCCAAGGCATCTATTTCGGCGATGGCTTCAACAACGTGCCCTATTCCCAGCAACGTACCGACGACATCCAACTACGGGCCCAGGCGTTACGCAGTGAACTGCGGGAAACGCGCATACGCGAGCAGGAAACAGGGCGGCAAGCCGCTGTGGAACAGGTGCGGCTCAACCGCCTCACCCGCGCGGAATTGGCGGCGCCCGCCGCCGGACGCCTGTGGTTACAACTGGCAACCACAGGCGAATATGTCGCCGCTGGCGCGCCGTTGCTGCAAATCCTCGACACCTCACGCCTGTTCCTAATGGTAAGCTTGGACGAACGCCACTTCGACGATATCGCCATCGGCGACCGCGCCACCGTCGAACTAATCGGTTCAGGCGGGTCGTTTTACGGCAAGGTCGAGCGCATACAAGGCAATGAATCCAAAGTTGACGAATCGGTGCTCGCCGTCGCGCCACCGCCTGTCAAACCACGCGAATTTCTTGTGGTGGTCAGCCTGAACACCCAAGACCTGTCCAAAAAAACCGGGGTCGCCAACCAGGTCGGACGCCGCGCCAAGGTGACGTTCGACCAATCCTCATGAACACTTTTGCCGATTCCTTGTTCGCCTCACTGATATTGGTGGCCGTGCTGATAATGTGGCTGCCGCTGCTCCCGCGTGACAGCGGTTGGGCGCGGCGGCTGGTGTTGGGGGGCGCGGCGATATTGGTGGTGCGTTACATGTACTGGCGCACCGTGGTCACCCTACCGGGCCTTGAGCTATCGGTACAATCGCTCTGGCCCTGGGCATTCTATATGCTTGAAATGGCTTCGCTGGCGGGCATGCTGATCGGCTCGCTTATCCAGGCACGTACTGTCTCGCGTTCGGCGGAAGCCACCCACCGCGAGACACAGCTTCGCCTGCGGGGTAACCCCCCTTTTGTCGATGTCTTCATTACCACCTATAATGAAGGTTTCGATGTCATCGAACGCACTATTGTCGGCGCGTTGTCGATGGATTATCCGCGCTATGCGGTGTGGGTGCTCGATGACGGCAAACGTGACTGGTTGCGCCGCTATTGCGAGGCTAAAGGCGCCCGTTACCTCACCCGCCCCAATAACCATCATGCCAAGGCGGGCAACCTCAATAATGGCCTTGCCGTGAGCGCGGCGCACACCAACGGCGAACTCGTCATGGTGCTTGATGCCGACTTCGTGCCGCGCCGTAACTTTCTGTGGCGCACGGTCGGTTTTTTCGATGACCCGGACATCGGCATCGTGCAAACGCCGCAGCATTTTTTCAATTCCGACCCTATCCAGGCCAACCTCGTGGCGCACCGCTCTTGGGTGGACGAACAACGCTACTTCTTCGACATCGTGCAGCCGTCGCGGGACGCGTGGGATGTGGCGTTTTGTTGCGGCACATCGAGCGTAGTGCGCCGCAGCCACCTCGGCATGATCGGCGGCTTTCCCACCGACAGCGTCACGGAGGATGTATTGCTCACCTATGAGCTGTTGCGGCGTGGCTACATCACCCGCTATCTCAACGAGCCATTGAGCGTCGGCCTGGCGCCCGAAGGACTGAAGGAGTACCTGACGCAACGCTCCCGCTGGTGCGTCGGCACCATGCAAATGCTATGGCTGAAATCGTGCCCGCTATGGGCGCCGGGCTTGACCCTGTTCCAGCGCATCAGTTTTCTCTGGCTGGCGATGAGCTGGATGGTGACGTTTCCCTGGACTTTAGCCACCGTCATCGCACCGCTGCTCTATCTATATTTCGGTGTCTATGCCATCAACGCCGAATGGCAGGATTTGCTCAACCACTTCGCGCCGGCCTTCGCCGCCCTGATCCTCTCCACGGCGTGGGTATCGAACCGGACATTCATCGTTGGCATAACCGACGTCACGCGCCTGGTGATGATGTTCACCACCCTGCAAGCGATCGCGCAAGGCCTGCTGCGGCCCTTTGGCCAGCGTTTCAAGGTTACGGCAAAAGGCGGCGACCGCGACCGCGCCGTGGTGCAATGGCGGGTGATGCAAAATTTCCTCGCCCTGCTGGCGCTCAATTTGGTTGGCATCGTGATCAATCTCACACCCTATGCCATCATCGACGATTTCGACCAGCAGGGCATGAATATTTTCTGGAGCATCTACAATATGGCGCTGATGCTGATCACTATCCTGGTATGCATCGACCTGCCACGGCGGCGCAAAGAAGAACGCTTTGATACGGGCGAAACCTCCCGCCTCAGCATCGACGGACGAATCGCGCCCTGCGCCATCCACGATCTATCGGTAAGCGGCGCGCGCGTCCACCTGACAGGCGACAACCCCTTTTTACCGGTAACAAACCACAGTCACCCCACGCTGGAGCCAGGAATGGCGCGCGTCGCTGGCCCACGCCTGCAACTTGATGTCGACGGTGTGGGACTGTTGGCCTGCGAAATTGCCCGTAATATTGGCTCACACGAAGTAGGCATGCGTTTCATCGAGCCCGGACAACGACGCGACGCATTGATCCGCAAGGTCTATACCAGCGGCTATAGCAACACGCCCAAACAGGCAGTGCCGTGGAAACTCCTCATTGCGGTGGTACGCCGCGTGTTTGGCCGCGAACCGGCTTAGATTTCAACCTGGGAAACCCATCAGTAGGAGCCTAATGAAAAATCCGGTTATAGCAACGCCTGCAGCAAAGCCCCACGCGCCCGCTCATATTCCAGCGTGATATTTTCCACGTACCAATGGGGATCTTGGAGTGTGCCATTGCGGCAATGCATTTCCAGGTCACGGGCTAACTGCGACAATACCATAACACCTAAATTCGCGCTGCTGCCCTTCAAGGCATGCGCTTCACTCAACATGGCCTTTGCATCATTTTCCCGCGCGGCATCATGCAGCCGCGCCAGGTGGGGAGGTACGCCATCGAGGAAAGAATGGATCAATTCAGCGAAGGAATCCCCCATCAAGTCACGTAAAGTTTGCAATATTTTGCTGTCCACGGGAGGAGGTTGTTGCGTATTCATAGGCACCCGTGGCTCCTGGCTTCCTGCCTCCGCCAAGTCTCCAGCGGAAACCGGCGTTTCCATTTCTTGGCGCAGG
>JAGVME010000101.1 GCA_020053945.1 Gammaproteobacteria bacterium | reverse complement strand
CAGGAGCATTCTTTCGACCTGCCTCTGGCGACACTTGTGCATCCCTGCACGGCGCATGATGGTGAAATTCACGTCACCCGTGAAGTGGATGGTGGTAGCGAAACGCTGGCGTTACGCTTGCCCGCCGTGGTCACGGCTGATTTGCGGCTTAACGAGCCGCGCTATGTCAAATTACCCAACCTGATGATGGCAAAGAAGAAGCCGATACAGACGTATAATGCGTCAGAGTTGGGTCTTGATAGCGTGGATACCAATCCACGCCTGAAGCAGCTCAATGTGGCCAACCCGCCCACCCGCAAGCCCGGCATTAAGCTTAACAGCGTGCAGGAACTGGTTGAAAAATTACGTGATGAAGCAAAGGTAATATCATGAGCGTCTTGATTCTCGCCGAACACGACGGCCACCATCTCAAGCAGGCGACGTATCGGACTGTCAGCGCCGCGCAACATTGGCAGTCGCCAGTGCATGTGCTGGTGGTGGGGCATCACATCGCCGCTATTGCACAAGAAGCTGCCGCGATTCAGGGCGTGACACAAGTGATGCAGGCCGATGCCGCCGTATTCGCACATCCGCTAGCTGAAGATGTAGCGGATCTGGTGGTGCGTTTAAGCGGCCAATATCACGTAATCGTCGCGGCGCATACCGCCTTTGGCAAGAACGTGCTGCCGCGTGTGGCCGCGTTGCGGGATGTCGCCATGTTATCCGATGTGGTGGAGATTAAAGGATCGAAAACCTATGTGCGGCCGATTTACGCGGGTAGCATTTATGCCACTGTGGAAAGTGCCGATACGCTACAGGTGCTCACCGTGCGCGCCAGCAGTTTTGCATTGGCGGTGAAGGGTGGCATAGCGGCGCCTATTGTAATGGTAGAGGCAGTGGCGGGCACATCCCAGGTGCGGTGGATTAGCGAAGTTCACAACGTATCCGAGCGCCCCGAACTCGCCAGTGCCCGCGTCGTGGTATCCGGCGGGCGTTCGCTGGGCAGCGCCGAAAAATTCCAGGCCGTGCTGGCGCCCCTTGCAGAAAAACTCGGCGCCGCGCTAGGCGCAACACGCGCCGCCGTAGACACCGGGTTCGCGCCCAATGATATTCAAGTGGGACAAACCGGCACCGTAGTGGCGCCCGAGTTATATATCGCCGTGGGTATTTCCGGCGCGGTGCAACATACGGCAGGTATGAAAGACAGCAAAGTAATCGTGGCGATAAACCACGATGCCGACGCGCCCATTTTTCAGGTATCAGATTATTATCTGGTGGCGGATTTGTTTGAAGCTGTACCGGCGCTGACGAAAGCAATCTAAAGAAATTCTGAAGCATGTCATTTCGAGCGAAGCGAGAAATCTTGGAATTTCCCTAATTGATAATTTATGGATCTGTAATGATATGAGCAATCTGGCAACCGAACGCGTTTTGAGTGTACACCACTGGAACGACACCCTATTTAGCTTCAAAGTCACGCGTGATCCCGGGCTGCGTTTTATCAATGGCCAATTCGTCATGATTGGCTTGATGGTGAACGGCAAACCACTGATGCGCGCCTACAGCATCGTCAGCGCAAACTATGAAGAATACCTGGAATTTTTCAGTATCAAAGTTCAGGATGGCCCGTTAACTTCGCGCCTGCAACACCTTAAAGAAGGCGATGAGTTACTGGTGAGCCGCAAACCCACCGGCACCCTGGTGCTCGATGATTTGCTGCCCGGTAAAAATCTTTACCTGTTAAGCACCGGCACGGGGCTCGCGCCATTTATGAGCATCATCCAAGATCCGGAAGCCTACGAGCGTTTCGAAAAAGTCATCCTGGTGCATGGTGTGCGTTATGTCAATGAACTGGCGTATGCCGATTTCATTAAAGCCGAGTTGGCCGAGAATGAATTTTTGGGCGACATGATCCGCGAGAAACTTATTTATTATCCCACCGTCACCCGCGAAGCGTTTCTCTATGAAGGACGCCTCACTGACCTGATCAACAACGGCAAAATGTTTGATGATATTGGTTTGCCAACATTCAACCCGGAACACGACCGCGTCATGATCTGCGGCAGCCCCGGCATGCTGAAAGATACCTGCCATCTACTCGACAGCCGTGGCTTCCACGTCTCGCCGCGCATTGGCGTGCCGGGACAATATGTAATTGAGCGCGCTTTTGTCGAAAAATAATTTGCGCGGTTAATCGGCGCGCACAAACTTCTCCCAAGGTAATCCTCTGTTCGTATCAGTGATATGCCGTGTTGCTTGGGGTAAATACGGCAATCACGGCGGCGAAAAGTTTGTCACCAGCGCATCTATTTTGGCCGCGCAAATAAAATCATTTTCTGAGAGGCCTTTAATGGAATCTGTGGTATAGCGTACATCACAGCGGTTGTAATGCACTGTGAGCGTGGGGTGATGGTCTTCCTGGTGGGCGATCCAGGCGGCGGCATTTACGAAGGCGAGGGTTTGATAGTAATTTTTGAAGTGATAAGTGCGGTTGATGTCAGTGCCTGCCTTGTTGATCTTCCATTCGGGCAGATGTTTGAGCAGTGCGCGTGCCTGTGCTCGGGGCAATGCGGGTTCCCCTGACTTGCAGGGACGGCAATGCTTGTGGGTCAGTTCGCTGGTCATCGCCCTAGTTATTTGGTTTTGAACTTGTAAAAAGTGTCGTTAAGATGGGCCACGACGTCGTTGATTTGCGCGGCTGACCAGTTGAGTTGACTGTTGTTCTGGCAAAATTGCACACGTTTTTTCAGCGCGGAAAATGAGTGGATGATGGTTTCAGGGCGCGTGTGAATTTTAGAATCGTGGCATGAGAAACAATGCGTTTCGTAGAGTTTTTTGCCCTGTGCGGGGTTGGTAATGGCGTCGGCCGCTTTAGCTTGGCTAGCGTAACATGCCAGCGCCAGCAGAAGCAGGCCCATGTTGAGTAAAAAACGTTGTTGATCCATGGCGAAGATATCCTCTTGGCGCGGCTTGGGCTAGAGTGGTTTTGGCACACCGTTTAATTTAGCAGATAAATTGGCAATGCGCACCGGGGCAGGTGGATGTGAGTCATGATACGCCGAATAGAGCGGATCCGGGGTGAGGGTGGCGGCGTTTTCTTTATACAATTTCACCAGCGCCTGCACAAGATCGGTTGGGTTGGTTTGGGTGGCGGCAAAATCATCGGCCTCAAACTCGTGTTTACGCATCAAATATGAGCTCAAAGGCTGCATAAAGAATGTGAACACCGGCAATACCAACAGAAACAGCACCAGCGCGATATAGGAAGACGCTTGCGCCACCCCCAGGCTGGTATAGAACCACGGTTGGGTCATCAACCAGCCCAGCACGGCGAGGCCAATGAGGGTCATCACAGCGGTTGCCGCAATGCGTTTGTGGATGTGGTGACGTTTGAAATGTCCCAGTTCATGTGCCAGCACCGCCTCAATTTCATCCGGTGTCAGCGAGTTAAGCAGGGTGTCATAAAACACGATACGCTTGTTGGCGCCCAAGCCCGTAAAATAAGCGTTACCGTGCCCGGAGCGTCGCGAGCCGTCCATCACAAAAATACCTTGGCCCGCAGTAAAGCCATTTTTTTGCAAGAGTGCCATCACTCGCTGCCGCAACTCACCCTCTTGCAGCGGCGTAAACCGGTTGAAGAGTGGCGCAATCAGCGCGGGATACGCCCACATCATCAACAGCATAAAACCCATCCACGCCGCCCAGGTGGTTAGCCACCACCATCCACCACTGCTGTCCAGCAGCCACAATATCAGCGCGGCCAGCGGCGTGCCCAGCACAATCAGCAATACCGTCTGCTTGAAAATATCGCCGAGAAACAGCGCGGGAGTCGTGCGGTTAAAGCCAAAGCGTTGTTCCAATTTAAAGGTATGATAAGCTGACAACGGTAAGTCGAGTAGTTGCCCGAGCAACAGCACGCTCAATAACACCCCCACCCCGGTAGTGAGCGGCGCAAGTTGCAGGCCACGCCAATTTTCATCGAGCCATGCCAGCCCGCCGCCCAGCGTCCAAATCAGCAGCAAGGCGGCGCTGATAAAAATATCAATTATCTCCAGGCGCGTTTTGGCAACCGTATAATCGGCGGCGCGCTGGTGATTTGCCGCCGTAATTTTATCGCGGAACGCAATCGGCACCTGCTGGCGATGGCTTTGCACATGCGCTTGATGGCGCCGCGCCAGCCACAGGCGTGTGCCCATGCTCATCGCCAAAGCGACTAGAAAGATTATCGTAAACGTCGGCATCAGGGGTATCCATAAATAATTAAAGTCAGATTTTCCTTCCCGCCCTGCCACCCTTTAGCTAGAATGGGCGGATATAAAATCCTAAGGAGTAATGACTGAATGGCGCAAGATCCGAGCAACCTGATCTGGATCGACCTGGAAATGACTGGCCTGGATACAGAGCGGGATTATATCATTGAGATCGCCACTGTGGTTACTGATAGCCACCTCAACGTGATTGCCGAAGGGCCGGTGCTGATTGTCCATCAAACCGCCGAAGTACTGAATGGTATGGATGCCTGGAATAAGGCTCAGCACAGCAAAACCGGGCTGATTGACAAGGTATTGTCCAGCCGTACCAATGAGGTTGATGCCGAGCGCATGACACTGGATTTCCTGAAAAAATATGTGCCGCCCAATAAATCCCCGATGTGTGGCAACAGCATTTGCCAAGATCGGCGCTTTTTGCACCGCGGCATGCCCGAGCTGGAGCGTTTTTTCCATTACCGCCACATTGACGTCAGCACCGTAAAAGAGCTGGCGCACCGCTGGGTGCCCAATATTGCAACGGCGTACACCAAAGAATCCAGCCACCGCGCGTTGGATGATATCCATGAATCGATCCGCGAACTTAAATATTATCGGGAGCATTTGTTCAAGCTGCCGTAACAGCCATGGGGTTATATCTCAACCGCGTGCTAAAATTGACCGGCTCTGCGGGTCTCTGTTAAAATTCCACACTTATTTTGCAAATTTATTGGGGTAGAATGATGCGACAGTCATTGGTCGCCGGGAATTGGAAAATGAACGGCTCACGGGCCAGCGCCCGGGATCTCGTAGAAGGCATCAAGGCCGGGATCAAGGGTCTTTCACACGATGATGATACCGCCGGTAATAAAGGTACTGAGGTAGTAATCTGTCCTCCGTGTGTTTATCTTGCTGACTGCGCTGCATTGCTAAAGGGGAGCGCCATCGCATTGGGGGCGCAAAACCTGTATCATGCCCCTGCAGGGGCGTATACTGGTGAGATATCTGCCGCGATGCTGGTGGATTTTCAGTGCCGTTACGTGATTGTCGGCCATTCCGAGCGCCGCGCCCTATGTGGTGAAAGCGATGACGACGTGGCGCATAAGGTTATCGCTGCCGTTAAAGCTGGTTTGACGCCGATATTATGTGTTGGCGAACAACTGGATGAGCGCGAAACAGGCCGTACCGAAGCGGTGGTGGCGCGTCAACTCGACGCCGTGTTGCACAGCGTGGCTGGCATGGCAGCGCTTGGCCATGCCGTGATTGCCTACGAGCCGGTGTGGGCTATTGGCACTGGCATGACCGCCAGCCCGCAACAGGCGCAAGAGGTTCACGCGTTTATCCGGCAGCGTATTGCGGGGCGTAATGCAGATCTGGCGGAGAAGATTCAATTGTTGTATGGCGGCAGTGTCAAAGCCGCGAATGCAGTAGAGCTATTCAGCATGCCGGACATTGACGGCGGCTTGATTGGGGGGGCATCCCTGCAAGCGTCCGAGTTTCTGGCAATTTGCCGGGCGGCGGGTTAACATATTGATCTGTCATGGTTTATTGGTTTTTCGGTATAGAGTGAAATGGTAACGATTATCCTGGTTGTACATATAGTAATAACCATTGCCTTGGTGGTGCTGGTGCTCATCCAGCAAGGCAAAGGTGCTGACATCGGCGCCGCGTTTGGCAGTGGCGCCTCGCAAACCGTGTTCGGTAGTCGTGGTTCCGCATCGTTTCTGACGCGCACCACGGCAGGGTTGGCGGCGGGCTTTTTTATTACCAGCCTGTCATTGGCCTATATTTCAGGAAATAGAACCGACGCAAAAAGCGTGACTGATATTACGGCGCCAGCTAAAGTTTCGGATTTGCCTAGCTTGCCTTCGGGCATGGCACCGATAGCGCCCCCAGAGAGTGTTCCCGCGCCGCCCGCTGCGCCGTCGGATGTTCCCGCCGTTCCCGGCCCGTAGCCTCCCGTCAGTAGGCAGAGTAAAGTCACAAGATTAAGCCGATGTGGTGGAATTGGTAGACACGCTACCTTGAGGTGGTAGTGGCGCAAGCTGTGCCGGTTCGAGTCCGGCCATCGGTACCATTAAAGACTCCAAGGGAGTCCAAAGAAGACCGCAAGACCAAGTAAATACAAGGTTTTCGGTCTTTTCATTGTCCAAGAGTAATCCAATCAAGTCTATTGCAATCCGGGGGTATTTGGGGGTATTGTTGGGGGTATTCGGCCTACCTCAGAAGGTGATACCCCCAAATGGCGCTCACTGATACTGCAATTCGACAAGCCAAGCCCGGCGACAAGCGTATCCGCCTGTTTGACGGGGGTGGCTTATACCTGGAAATTTCCCCCGCAGGCGGCAAGCTGTGGCGCTTGAAATACCGCTTTAACTCCAAAGAGAAACTTCTAGCCTTTGGCTGCTACCCCGATATATCACTGGCCGTGGCGCGAAAGAGACGTGCCGAAGCGCGTGAGCTTCTCTCCCAAGGCATAGACCCCAGCGAACACCGCAAGGCCACCAAGTCCATGCAGGCCGGTTTGGCGGCAAACACCTTTGAGGTGATCGGGCGTGAGTGGTATGCCAAGACCGCCCCCACCTTGGCTCAGAGCACCAAGACCAAACTGTTGAAGCGCCTTGAAAGTGACGCATTCCCGATCATCGGTCATAGACCGATTACCGAGCTTGCCGCGCCCGACCTGTTGTCAGTCATCCGGCGAATTGAAAGCCGTGGTGCCATGGAGATAGCCCGACGGATGCACAACATCTGTGGGCGCATCTTCCGCTATGCTGTAGGGCATGGCCTGTCCACCCGCGACCCCTCCAGGGACATAGAGCTAAAGGACATTCTGCCCCCGGCTAACGTCCAACACCACGCGTCAGTGACTGATCCCCAAGCGGCAGCGGAACTGCTGAGGGCTATAGAGGGGTTTACCGGATCATTTACCACCCGCTGCGCCTTGCGACTTGCACCGCTGTTATTCGTCAGACCCGGCGAGTTGCGCCATGCCGAATGGGCAGAACTCGACTTCACTAAGGGTGAGTGGCGTATCCCCGCCAGCAAGATGAAGATGAAAGAACAGCATATTGTCCCGCTGCCCACCCAAGCCATCATTATCCTGCGCGAGATTCAGGCCGTGACTGGCGGGGGGCGCTACGTATTCCCCGGCGAGCGTACCCGTGCCCGACCCATGAGCGAAAATACCGTCAATGCCGCCTTGCGCCGTATGGGTTACACCAAAGAAGAAATGACCGGTCACGGCTTCCGCTCCATGGCATCAACCCTGCTACATGAGCTGGGCTTGCCCCATGCCGTGATTGAGCGGCAGTTAGCCCATGGCGAGCGTAACAAAGTATCGGCGGCCTACAACTATGCGGAATATCTTCCCGAGCGGCGCAAGATGATGCAGCAGTGGGCGGACTATCTGGACAAGCTGAAAGCGGGGGCGGACGTGATATTGCTGCACCGCAAGACCGCATAACGGATGCTGATTTAGTGGCACGTTACAAAAAGAGATTATCGAAAATTTGCTGATTGACGCATACACAAAATTGAAATCGTGACACGTCACAGTAATTGAAGAGCTAAGCCCCGCCTACCCGCACGCACGCGGACTGACTTAATTGGTGTGCTGTGAAAATTTGCATCTTGAATTTTGGCAATGCCATAACGACTATTTTTAATATTATCCAGATAATACAGTTGGATAGGACGTACTTGGGCTCTGGCGGACGCAAAGTTGACGACGTGCAACAAAAATAAGTATATCATCCGACTTGCTTCGCAGTTTATTGCGGACGCAAAAAAAGCCCCCCCTGTACTGCTCGAAACAGTACAGGGGGTTACTGCAGCCGCCACGCAGGGCAACCTAACATTAACAATGTGCTTGATAAGTTATTGAATAAATCAAACTATTTATTAGTTGATTAGTAAAGCATTGCTAATCATACGCGCATTTATTGCGCCTAGTCAATATCAATAGAGACCTCTGAACAACCCCCGTATTTTTGATACTCGCTGCTGTACAGCGGTAAAAATAGATATCGCGGGTGTTGTTATTTATGTT
>JAGVME010000118.1 GCA_020053945.1 Gammaproteobacteria bacterium | reverse complement strand
GATCACGCCGCTGGGCATGCCCTGCACCAGGATGCGTGAGGGTGCGGCAACGAAGGGAAGGGCATCATCGTAGCCGAGCAATATCAAAGGTTGAAAAGTTTTTTGCGGACGCAGCCGGTCTGCCATGAATACTGTAGGCGCGGTGCCGGGAGCATCGCCGATTATCAATGGGCAGGGCAGATTGGGCACGGTAAAAACATCGCCCGGCACGATGCTGAGCGTAATCAGTTCGTCCCTCTTCAGGGTGGAGAGGGCTGATGTTCCGGGAAAAAGAATTTCTATCCAACCTGCGCGCGCCTCCGCACGTAACAGCGCGGCGGTATGCGTTAGGGCGCCATTGTCGCAAACCAGGCGCACCTGCGTTCCGGGTCGCGCGCGCGCGGCGCATTGGGGCGCGGCCAAGCGTAACAAAGTATAGCCTCCTGCTTGCGGCAGATGGATTAATATTTTAGCTTGTTCGGGTAAAAGAATATCCAGGATTAACCCGGTGGCCATTGCAAGTGGCGGCCACCCAACACATGCAAGTGGATATGAAACACCGACTGTCCTGCATCCGCATTGCAGTTCATCACCGTGCGGTAGCCCGATTCGGCGATGCCCGTGAGCGACGCCACTGTTTTTGCGGCGATGAAAAGTTCACCGGCGAGCAAGGCGTCATCATCGGGCAGGTCGTTAAGGGTCGCAATGTGTTTTTTAGGGATGACCAACGCATGCACGGGCGCTTGGGGATTAATATCCCGAAATGCCATGATGTGGTCATTTTCATAGATGACATCAGGTTTAATCTTTCCTGCCAGCATCTTACAAAATAGGCAATCAGCCATACTTTTTCTGCTCCTGCGTAGTTATTTTTCAGGGTATCGCTTAATATTGCAACTTGCCCATCAGCCTACCCCTGCCAAGGTTCATATTATGACCGCCCGATACGTTGGATACGTTGCATTATCGGTATTATTGATTTTTCCGCTGCCTAACGCAACATGGGCTGATGGTTTACCGCTCTGGGAAGTGGGAGTAGGCATCGCCGGTTTAAATGTGCCTTTTTACCGGGGGGCGGACCAAGACAAAAGTTATGTGCTGCCGCTTCCGTATGTGATTTATCGGGGTGAACGTTTGAAAATAGACAAGTCCGGCATCCGGGGGAATATTTTCAGTTCGGATCGTGTGGTGCTTGATTTCAGCTTGGCGGGGGGTGTGCCGGTGCCCAAAGAGGAGGGCGGCGCGCGTGCCGGTATGCACAGTCTTGATACTACGCTGGAAGTGGGGCCGTCGCTGGAAATGCGTTTATGGAAGGGCGGTGAAACCAATCATGACCTCTGGTTGCATTTGCCTTTACGCAGCGCGTTTTCAGTAGGCAATTCCGGGATTGGCCATGTAGGCTGGATAATCGCGCCTTTTGTTGAATACACCTGGCGTAATGAGCGCAGGCACGCATCATGGAAGGCCAACATCGCTGCCGGTCCGATTTATGCCGATGAAAATTATCATGACTATTTTTATACGGTAGACGCGGTTTATGCGGCCCCCGGGCGGTCCGCGTACCAAGCTCCCGGCGGTTACAGCGGCAGCCGGGTAAGCGTGGGCCTGCAAAGACGTTTCGGCGATTTATGGTTTGGCGTGTTTGGGCGCTATGATACATTGGAAGGCGCCGTGTTTACGCCATCGCCGTTGGTCAAGACCAAGGAATACCATGCGATAGGCTTCGCCATGACATGGGTGTTCCTCAAATCAAAAACGCGGGTGGCCGATGACCGTAGCTTGCTTGAGGCGCAGGTTAACTAAAGCGCACGACATCAAATTGTCATAAAGCCCGTGATATAAAAACCGCCATGGGCAATAAAAATTTAATCTCTGCCGCACGTGCGACGAGATCAAAGTATCCTCTGCGGGGACTCATTTTCCGCTGCAATCAGGGTGCGATGTAAACCGCGGGTAGTTCAGTGCTAAAGAGCTGGATCCTCACTGGGCGCGTCTTCAGCAACGCCTTCCGCGATAGATCCCCAAGGCCGGGCACAGCGCTTCGCCTTGAAATAATCTCCCCCCTTGCGAACTTCGTCATCCGTTCCCCAATGGAGTTCCTTATCCAGTTTTTTCAGGAGAGGAATATGTTTGGAACAATGGATATAGGCTTCTTCAACATGCACGGATACCCAGTGCAGGGGTTGTTGTCCGCCAGGATGGGTAACTTGTGTTACCGTGTCCGGCAGGTGGCAGATGTCCTCATTCGCAATGATTTTAGCGGTGCCATTGATATGGAGTCCCACCGTGCTATTGAAAAAATCAATAAAGAGCATCCCAATGTGGGGGTTTTCGGAGAAATTGCCCAGGCTGGCAAAAACGCCGTTGCCCCGGTATTCCGGGTACGCTAAAGACCGTGTTCCTGTGACGTGAATAAAACCCGGCGGGCCCGCGCGGAACGAACAGTCGCACTCACCTTTTACGTCAGAACTTGCAATAAACACCATCTCCTGTTGGGTAATGAATTCACACATTTCTGGATTCAGGTAATCCAGCATCTGTTTTTTGTAGAATGCGGCCGCCTTTTTGCTGGTGCCGTATATTTCCTGTAACGCGTGTTCGGCATTTGAGCCGGGAATGACCATGAGCGCCTCCTTGTCTGTTGTTACGCGTAGTGTGCACCGTGCGGGGAAAAAAGTGGAGTTTCTTGCGGAGTCTTCCCACCAAAGTGTATTTCGGGGGTGATGGATGTAATGCCTTAAAAAATCCGTTCCGGCGAATATTCCACGCCGGAACGGATTCATCCCGTTTTAGCCTTCCATCGGTTCCTCCAGGCAGAAGCCAGCGCTGTCCGAGTTGACGTGGCCTACCCCCTGGCTATTAATGATAGCGCGATCCACGGCGACGACGCGGATCACGTAACCGCAGGGCTTCATGCCCGTGGTGTCAAGCGTCCAGACATCGCCCGGCGCGGCCGCCGTTTGCACAAGCCCCGAACTCGGGGTGGGTATCGCTTCGCCGGGATCATTAACTGCGGGTTCGACGCCCAGACTATAGCTGCCCAAATAATCATCGCGTGCGATGAAGTTGCCGGAAAGCACCGTGCCCGGCTGGAATTTGCCGCAGTTTCCAGCGCCGAGGGTGATGTCTATCGACGCCTCCGGCCACGTATTATCGAGCTGGATCACATGGGTGTCAGTCCCTTGCAGCACACCGCCGCCATCATAGGTAGAGAGCCTGACGTACCACTTGGCGTCGCCCGTCGTGTCCCACTGGGCGAGCAGTAGCAGGGCATTTTGCGTGAACGGCAGATAATCGAAACGATGGGTAATGGGGTTAGCCTTGTGGGTACTGAAAATCCCGTTCTGATCTTCCACTAACAGATCGGTGAGTACTGGTGCCCATATCAACTGATCTTGGCTCACCTCCACCATGTAACTGTACCCCGTTATAGGAAACCCTTGTATTGTGACGCGTCCGGCAAAGGGACACGGCCTGCCCAACGCATCGGGAGATAGATTATTAAGGGCAAACTTGGCATCGGGTGTTGTCAGGCCAGTAACATTATCAATATAAGGAACAGGTATGCCACCCATATTTAAGATCTTACCAGCGGGCGCCAGCGCGGACGGCGCGATGTTAATCAGTGTCTCCTCGCGATTGCCCCATGTCGGTACCTGGTTAGGATTGGCACAGGCCACAGCCACATTCCACGATAGAATGGCACGGATGCGCACGACCCTTGGCCCCTTCTTGCAAGGCTGGCGGTACGGGTTGAGATCGACTGGCAGGCGCACGGCGTAGTAAACGCCTTCGGGCGGGATATTGGCAAGATCATAAACACGCACGCTCGCCGTGCCCAAACAGGTCTCCAGGCTGCCATTGCCGTCGAAGTCCGCCCAGAAGGTCACATACTCGCGGCTGCCG
>JAGVME010000044.1 GCA_020053945.1 Gammaproteobacteria bacterium | reverse complement strand
GCGCGACAGGTTGCTTGAGATTCCCTGGGTAAACGCGGCCACCGTCAGGCGCATTTGGCCAGATACATTACAGGTGGTGGTGGTGGAACAGATGCCAGTCGCCCGTTGGGCCGCGGGCGGGCTAGTGAATTTGCAAGGCCAATTGTTTTTCCCTCTGCCTGAAACCTATCCGGCTGATTTGCCCGAGTTGCAGGGGCCGGTGGGCAGCCAGGGAGTGGTGGTGGCGCGTTATAGGGAAATGGCGAAGGAATTGGAGCCACTCACGTTACGCATCCAGCGTGTGGCGCTGGATGAGCGGCGCTCCTGGAAAATTGAACTTGATGGTAGCGTAACGCTATTGTTGGGACGCGCCAGTGATAATGCGCGTTTGGTACGTTTTGCGCGGCTTTACCCGGTGGCTCTGGCGGCGCGCGCAGCCGAGATAGCGCAGGTGGATTTACGTTACCCCAATGGGTTTTCGGTGCGCTGGAAAACGCTGTAAAACCTGGGGCCGTGAATCATAAATAGCGGAGCGGGATAGCGGATCATATTTTTATATAAGATTGATTGTTCCGACTGCGCACGGGGAATGAATCCCCGTGCTTGCTCAAGGGGAAGAATCACGATTCTCCCCCTTGAGAATCCCCCATCGCCTTGTCCCCGCGGCAAGCCGCGGGGAATTTCGAGAATTTAAAATACAAGTTTTTCGGGGTAAATAGATTTAGATGTCAAAGAAATCAGAAAAAGATTTAGTGGTAGGCCTGGATATCGGCACATCCAAGGTGGTGGCGATCGTCTGCGAAATCAATGTGGACGGGCAAGTGGAAATTATTGGCATCGGTTCGCACCCTTCGCGGGGCCTGAAAAAAGGTGTGGTAGTCAATATTGAATCAACAGTGCAATCAATCCAGCGTGCTGTTGAAGAGGCGGAACTGATGGCCGGGTGCCAGATCCATTCGGTTTATGCAGGCATTGCGGGCAGCCATATCCGCAGCCTGAATTCGCATGGCATCGTCGCCATTCGTGACAGCGAAGTGACCGCGGCGGATGTGGATCGGGTGATTGATGCGGCGCGTGCGGTGGCGATTCCCGCCGACCAGAAAATACTGCACATCTTGCCGCAGGAATTTATTATTGATCATCAGGAAGGTATCCGTGAGCCGATTGGCATGTCGGGCGTGCGCTTGGAAGCCAAGGTGCATATTGTCACGGGTGCGGTGAGTGCCGCACAGAATATTGTCAAATGCGTGCGCCGCTGCGGCTTGGAAGTTGACGACATCGTCCTCGAACAGCTCGCCTCCAGCTATGCGGTATTGACGGAAGATGAGAAAGAATTGGGGGTGTGCCTGGTGGATATCGGCGGTGGCACCACGGACATCGCAATATTTATTGATGGCGCGATCCGTCATACCGCCGTGATCCCCATAGCCGGTGACCAGGTGACCAATGACATTGCTGTGGCGCTGCGCACGCCCACGCAATTTGCGGATGAAATCAAAATTAAATACGGCTGCGCGCTACGGCAGTTGGCGAATGCCAATGAAAGCATTGAGGTGCCCAGCGTCGGTGACCGTCCCCCGCGCCGGTTGGCCCGCCAAACACTGGCCGAGGTGATTGAGCCTCGCTATGAAGAGTTGTTGGGCCTGGTGCAGGCTGAATTGCAGCGCAGCGGTTATGAAGGATTGATTGCCGCTGGCGTTGTATTGACGGGGGGCACCGCAAAAATGGAGGGGGTCATTGAGCTTGCCGAAGAAGTTTTTCACCTGCCGGTACGGCTGGGATTGCCGCAAAACGTCATGGGGTTGGCTGACGTAGTGCGTAATCCCATCCATGCGACAGGGGTAGGGCTTTTATTGTTCGCTTGCCAAAATCGCGCGGCAAGCCGGGGGGCAGATACAAAGGTTCGCGATGGTGTAAAGGGTGTCTGGGGAAGGATGAAAGGTTGGTTTCAGGGTAGTTTTTAATAGGTTTTATTCAGGTACTATGCAGTAGGTTAAGGAGATAACGCCATGTTTGAATTGTTGGATGCGTACAGTCAGAATGCAGTAATCAAGGTTATCGGCGTCGGCGGCGGTGGCAGCAATGCCGTCGAACACATGCTTGCGGCCAATATTGACGGTGTGGATTTTATTTGCGCCAACACCGATGCGCAAGCATTGAAAAATTCCGCGGCACGCACCGTGTTGCAGTTGGGTGGCAGCGTCACCAAAGGTTTGGGGGCCGGCGCCAATCCCGATGTAGGACGGCAAGCCGCGCTGGAAGACCGTGAACGTATTATGGAGTTGATACGCGGCACCGACATGCTATTTATTACCGCCGGAATGGGTGGTGGCACGGGCACGGGCGCCGCGCCGATCGTGGCGCAAATCGCCAAAGAAATGGGCATACTTACCGTAGCGGTGGTGACCAAACCGTTCCCCTTCGAAGGCGCCAAGCGCATGCGGGTTGCGCAGGCAGGAATTAAAGAGCTGACACAATATGTCGACTCATTGATTACCATTCCTAATGAAAAGCTCCTGTCCGTGTTGGGCAAGGGCGTGTCATTGCTGGATGCGTTCCGTTCCGCCAACAATGTTTTGTTGGGCGCGGTACAAGGCATTGCTGAATTAATCACCCGCCCGGGTTTGATCAACGTCGACTTTGCGGACGTGCGTACTGTCATGTCTGAAATGGGCATGGGCATGATGGGTTCCGGCTCTGCCAGCGGCGCCGATCGTGCACGGCGCGCCGCTGAAGCCGCCGTCGCCAGCCCGCTGCTCGAAGACATTAATTTGTCAGGCGCGTGCGGCATCCTGGTGAATGTTACCGCAGGCCTGGATATGTCGATTGGTGAATTTGAAGAAGTCGGCAACATCATTAAAGAATTTGCTTCTGAGAACGCTACAGTGGTGGTCGGCACCGTAATTGATCCAGACATGCAGGGTGAATTACGCGTAACGGTGGTAGCGACGGGCCTGGGTGGCCGCCATGAAGAAACCGCCGAAAAACCCATCAAGCTGGTATACCAACAGGGGAACCAGGGTGCCATGTCGACTTCCCACACCGAGCACGTTGCCATGCAAGCGACGCTGGCGGGTTTTAGCGAACCCGACTATGGCAAGCTGGATCGGCCGACAGTCATGCGTAATCAGCAAGTGGTTGCGGGACGCCACGCACGGGCAGTGAATCTGGATGCAAATTTAGATTATCTGGATATTCCGGCATTTTTACGCCGCCAGGCCGACTGATGTAGCGGGTTACAAACCACGGCAGCTTTTCGACGGCCTCTCCAGGGGTTCACTGCGAAAGTTGCGCCGTGGTTTTTGCCATTACTGTAAAACTGAAGGGCAGCGATGCGTTTTTTCCGGGTTCTGGAACAGGGTTGCCGAAACGAAAGGTGAGCACCCATGTTGTTTTTTTGATACAGTTTTCTGGATTCCTATCAGACTTCTAGGTGGTTATTTTAAGCTGTGGTAGCATAAAGACCATAGATTTAGATAGTACTTATAATTGCTTGAAGGGATCTAAGTGGTTTGCTAAGGTCGCCCTAGGCGTTATTTAGTCTTAAGTTTATGAAATAAAAGGAAAAATTACAGCGTAATTTTATATACATGCCTGATAGAGATCTTTAGTAAACAGGTCGCGGGGATGTCCTTGTGAATTATACGTATTTAGAGTGTTGGTAAAATGACCAGACAGCGTACCTTAAAGAATATTATTCGGGCAACAGGCGTCGGACTCCATTCCGGTGAAAAAGTTTATTTAACATTGCGTCCTGCCGCAGTTAATACAGGTATTGTTTTTCGTCGCATTGACCTTGACCCCCCCGTTGAAATTAACGCACGTCCCGAAAATGTGGGGGATACACGCTTGTCCACCACATTGCGTAACGGCACTACCACTGTTTCTACGGTAGAGCATTTATTGTCGGCGTTTGCCGGTTTAGGCATCGACAATGCCTATGTTGACCTCAGCGCGCCCGAAGTGCCGATCATGGATGGCAGTGCGGGTCCGTTTGTGTTCTTGATCCAATCAGCGGGCATAGAAGAACAAAATGCGGCCAAGCGATTTATCCGCATCAAGCGTTCCACCACGGTTAAAGACGGTGACAAATGGGCGCGATTTGAGCCTTTTGATGGCTTCAAAGTGGCTTTCGGCATAGATTTTGACCATCCGGCGTTTAAAGGCCGTCGCCAGGACGTGGAAGTGGATTTTTCCCGCACCTCGTTTGTTAAAGAAGTGAGCCGCGCGCGTACTTTTGGGTTTATGCGCGACATCGAAATGTTACGCAGCCACAAGCTGGCCTTAGGCGGCAGTCTGGATAATGCGATTGTAGTTGATGATTATCGGGTGCTTAACGAAGAAGGCTTGCGTTATGAAGATGAATTCGTCAAACATAAGGTGTTAGATGCGGTGGGTGATCTTTACTTGCTCGGCCATAGCTTGATCGGTGCCTTTAGTGGATATAAATCAGGGCATCAATTGAATAACCGTTTATTGCGCGCCTTGTTGGCGGATGAAAACGCATGGGAAGTCGTGACATTTGAAAACAGTAAACCGGCGCCCATCTCATTCACCCAGGTGCTGGCAACCACCTAATTCAATTGTTCCGGCTGCGCACGGGGAATGCATCCCCGTGCTTGCTAAGGGGGGAGAATCCCCCATCACCTTATTCCCCGCGGCGAGCCGCGGGGAATTTCAAGATTCAAATTAATTAGCCCCCGCGTAATTAGCGCAGTTTTGCATCCTTTCCATGTTGGGCTAAACGCTGTAGCGCGTTTTTCAAGGGGCTGTCATTTATACCGCTGGCAATGCTGTCCAGCAACTGGGCGGTTTTTGCGGACATTTGGACAGGCCGGATTTTTTCGGGGCGATGGAGTGTCGGGTTAGGAGGTCGGACTTTCACTTCAATAGTATTCAGCCCCGGCATACCGCGCTGGCGTAATTGCTGCAACAAGGTGCGGCTGCCATAGCGCAATTTCAGCGCCCATGCCGATGAGTCAGCGTGCAAGACCAGTATATTATCCCGCAGGTTAGCTACCTGGCAGTGTTGGTTTAGCGGTGCTGGGATGCATCCACGCAACACACGGTTGAGCGCTTCCAGGCGTTGGCTGTGGTTAAGTACCGCCTGTAAACCATCAGGACTTCCCGCCAATAACCGCACGATGTTTTTCAGTGTATTCATATGTGCAGATTTTCGCAAAGACCCTTATAATGTGAGATTATCCAGAAAGCGGCTTGATCGCAGCTTTCGGGTATTACCGGATTATCCACCATTTCCATAAACGCAACGAGGGCGAGAGAATAGCCGGCCCGACCCGAGATACATACTCAAAGTAAGGCCCAGGCACGGCGAATTCATCGTTTTATCATTATATATGGTTACAAAATTCCTGAGTAAACTGTTTGGTAGCCGTAACGACCGTTTGGTGAAAACCATGCAAGGCAACGTAGCGCGCATTAACGCGCTTGAGCCCCAATTTGCGGAGTTGTCTGACGACGCCTTGCGGGCCAAGACCGATGAATTTCGCGGGCGTCTGGCGGCGGGTGAAGATCTTGATAAATTGCTTCCCGAGGCCTTTGCCACAGTACGTGAGGCAGGCAAGCGTGTATTAAACATGCGCCACTTTGATGTGCAGCTCATCGGTGGCATGGTGTTGCATTCAGGCAAAATTTCAGAAATGCGCACGGGTGAAGGAAAAACCTTGGTGGCGACGCTGGCGGCCTATTTGAATGCCCTGCCGGGCACCGGCGTGCATGTGGTGACAGTTAATGATTATCTGGCGCGGCGTGATTCGGCATGGATGGGACGGCTGTACGGTTTTCTCGGGCTGACGACAGGTGTGATTTTGTCCGGACAGGATAATGATACCAAGCGTGCGGCGTATGCGGCGGACATTACCTATGGCACCAATAACGAATTTGGTTTTGATTATTTGCGCGACAACATGGCTTTCAGCCCGGAAGACCGGGTGCAGCGCAAATTGAATTACGCGATCATTGATGAGGTGGACTCGATTTTAATTGACGAAGCGCGTACGCCGTTGATTATTTCGGGGCCCACTGACGATAACTCCGAGCTGTACAAAAAGATCAATGTCCTGATTCCAACGCTGGTCAAGCAGCAAACCGAAGATGGACCGGGTGATTATGCGGTAGATGAAAAAGCCCGTCAGGTACACATCACCGAAGAAGGTTTTGGCCATGCTGAAGAATTGCTGGCCACGGCGGGTTTGCTTGCCGAAAATGAAAGTTTATATGACGCCGCCAATATCAGCCTGATGCACCATTTGAATGCTGCATTGCGTGCGCATGCACTGTATTTCCGGGACGTGGCTTACATTGTGAAAGACGGTGAAGTTATCATCGTTGATGAATTCACCGGCCGTGTCATGCCGGGCCGCCGCTGGTCTGAAGGTCTGCACCAGGCGGTGGAAGCCAAGGAAGGCGTACGGATCCAGAATGAAAACCAGACTATGGCGTCCATCACCTTTCAAAACTATTTCCGGCTCTATAATAAATTATCCGGCATGACCGGGACGGCCGATACAGAGGCCTATGAGTTCCAGCAGATTTACAGCCTGGAAGTGGTGGTGATTCCCACCAACCGCCGCATGGTGCGCAAAGACCATGGGGATTTGGTTTATCTTACCGCCAAAGAAAAATTTGCGGCGATCATTGAAGACGTCAAGGAATGCCAGGGGCGCGGCCAGCCGGTGCTGGTCGGCACGACCTCCATCGAAACATCGGAGTATTTATCGCGCCTGCTCACGGAACAGAAAATCCAGCACGAAGTATTGAATGCCAAACAACATGCGCGTGAAGCGGAAATTGTCGCGCAGGCCGGCCGCCCCAACATTGTCACCATCGCCACCAATATGGCGGGCCGCGGCACGGACATCGTATTGGGCGGTAGCTTGGAATCGGAGCTGGCGGCCTTGGAGAGCGCCAGCAATGAAGCGGGCGGAAAACCGGATGACGCGAAAATAGCGCAAGTACGTGAGCAATGGCAAAAGCGCCATGACGAAGTGGTGGCGCTGGGTGGCTTGCATATTATCGGCACTGAGCGCCATGAATCACGGCGCATTGATAACCAGTTGCGGGGCCGTTCCGGCCGTCAGGGCGACCCCGGTTCGACACGTTTTTATTTGTCGCTGGAAGACAACCTGATGCGAATTTTTGCGTCGGACCGGGTATCTGCCATCATGCAGAAACTCGGCATGCAGGAAGGGGAAGCGATTGAACATCCTTGGGTGAGCAAGGCCATTGAAAATGCGCAGCGTAAGGTTGAAGGCCATAACTTTGACATCCGTAAGCAATTGCTGGAATACGATGACGTCGCCAACGACCAGCGCAAAGTAATTTACGAGCAGCGCAATGAGCTGATGGAAACCGGCGATGTTTCCGCCACGATCCAGGCGATCCGCAGTGATGTCCTCACGGCAGTGATTAACCAGTTCATCCCGCCGCAAAGCCTGGATGAGCAATGGGACATTCCCGGGCTGCAAACCGCACTGGAAGCTGAGTTTGGTTTGCGCTTGGATATTGCAGGGTGGCTGCATGCCGACGATACCTTGCACGAAGAGATTTTGCGCAAGCGTATTCTTGATGAGTTGGAAAAAGCGTACGCCGATAAAGAGGCGGTTGCGGGTGGCGCGGTGATGCGGCACTTTGAAAAAGCGGTGATGTTGCAGGTGTTGGATACGCATTGGAAAGACCATCTCGCGGCAATGGATCATTTGCGCCAGGGCATCCACCTGCGCGGTTATGCGCAAAAGAATCCCAAGCAGGAATACAAGCGTGAAGCGTTTGAAATGTTTGGCATGATGCTGGAGAAGATCAAGCGCGAAGTGATCAGCCTCTTGTCTAAGGTCCAGGTGCGCGCTGAGGCGGATGTGCAGGCGGTTGAGGAGCAGCGGCGTGCCCAGGCCGCCACGGCGCCAATGCGTTTTGAGCACGCCGCCATGGCAGCCATGGCTAATGCGGAAGGGGTGGCGGAAGAGGCGCCTGCGGGTGGTGACGAGCCGCATGAACCTTTTGTGCGGGGTGGCCGTAAAATAGGCCGCAATGAGCCGTGCCACTGCGGTTCTGGGCAGAAATATAAAAACTGCCATGGCAAGCTCGCATAACAGTTTTGATTCATCAATACCCGCCGCTCGCCTGGAAGAGCGCCAGCGAAGGCACCCGCCTACTTCTGGTGCGGCGGGGACGGCGCCATGGGATTTCAAATTGATTTGTAAATTTAAGGGTGGAAGACCATGGCCGTAGGATTAACGGGCTTACCTGATATGCGTCCAGTGCCAGGCATCCGCCTGGGCACCGCGCGTGCCGGGATTAAAAAACCCGATCGGCGTGATCTGGTGATCATTGAAATTGCGAAGGGCGCGCGCAGCGCCGCCGTGTTCACACGTAATGCGTTTTGCGCGGCGCCTGTCGTCGTGGCGCGTAACCATCTCGAATCAACTTCCCCACGTTATTTATTGATTAACACCGGTAATGCCAATGCGGGCACGGGTGAGCTTGGGCTGCGTGATGCGCAGCGTTGTTGTGAGGCCATGGCAGAGTTGGCAGGGTGTATGGTGGCTGCAGTATTGCCATTTTCTACGGGAGTGATTGGTGAACCCTTGCCCGTGCAGCGTATTGTAGCCGGGTTGCCTGCCGCCTATACGAGCCTGAGTGTTACCGGATGGGACGATGCCGCGCACGGTATTATGACCACTGACACCGTTGCCAAAGGTTCATCACGTCAGGTGCAGATCAACGGCCACACCGTTACCGTGTCAGGCATTGCCAAGGGTTCAGGCATGATCCGCCCGGATATGGCGACCATGCTAGCGTTCGTGGCGACCGATGCGGCCTGTGATGCACAGGTGTTGCAACAATGCTTGAATGACGCCGTTGAAAAATCATTTAATCGTATTACGGTGGATGGCGATACCTCAACCAATGATGCCTGTGTGTTAATCGCTACAGGCCATGCTGATGCCCCTATTACCAACGTCACCAGCGCAGCCTATAAGGTTTTGTGTAATGCTGTCACTGAAGTATGCATTGAGTTGGCGCAAGCGGTTGTCCGGGACGGTGAAGGGGCCACCAAGTTAATAACCATCGACGTGCAGGGTGGCTCCAGCGATGAGGAATGCGCGCAAGTCGCTTATGCTGTCGCCCACTCTCCTTTAGTGAAAACAGCGTTTTTTGCCAGTGACCCTAATTGGGGACGGATTCTCGCGGCGGTAGGCCGCGCCGGAGTGGTGAATCTTGATGTGTCACGGATTGATATCTATCTGGATGATGTGTGCATCGTTCAGAATGGCGGCCGCGCGTCCACTTACAATGAGGAGTTGGGGCAGCACGTGATGAAGCATGATGAAATCACAGTGCGCATCCGGCTGGGGCGCGGCAATCACCACACCCAGGTGTGGACCTGTGATTTTTCGTATGATTATGTGCGCATCAATGCTGAGTATCGTAGCTAATCAAAATCAATAGATTTCCGGTAAATAGTCGCCGCTGAAAAACCCAAATTTACACCCTCAAGCCAGCGCGGCTATACCCTCACAGGGCATTAACATCGCCGTTAGCCGCTTCAATAGCTGTAAAAAATTG
>JAGVME010000090.1 GCA_020053945.1 Gammaproteobacteria bacterium | reverse complement strand
GTTATCGTATAAAATAATTACCGCAGGGAGGATCACAGGGCAGTGCCCTGTGATCCTCCCTGCGGTTTAATTGTATTGCCCGCCTGATGATTTTTCCCTATGCCACACACCGCACGTAAGCGCTTCGGCCAGAATTTTTTGCATGATGTGGGTGTTATTCAGCACATTGTTTCACTGGTGGGCCCTGAACCTGGCCAGCATGTCGTTGAAATTGGCCCGGGCAAAGGTGCGCTCACCCAATATCTGCTGAAAGAAACGGGCGTTCTTGATGTCATCGAGCTTGACCGCGATTTGATACCCTTGCTCCAAAGGGCGTGCGAGGGATTAGGTGAGTTGCGCGTGCACAGCGCTGATGTGCTGCGTTTTGATTTTGCGTCACTGGCGACAGACGGGCGGCCGTTGCGCCTGGTCGGAAATTTGCCTTACAACATCTCAACCCCGTTGCTGTTCCATGTGCTGGAAAAAGTAAAGTGTGTGCAAGACATGCATTTCATGCTGCAAAAAGAAGTTGTGCAGCGCATGGCCGCCACGCCGGGTGATGCTGATTACGGGCGGCTCAGCGTCATGGTGCAGTATTACTGTTATGTCGACCCCCTGTTTTTGGTCGGCCCGGAGGCGTTTGCGCCCGCGCCAAAAGTGGAGTCGATGGTGGTGCGTTTAGTGCCGCATACGCAACCACACGTACAGGTCACCAGCACCACCCGTTTTGCTGCCGTCGTCAAACAGGCGTTTTCGCAACGGCGCAAAACCTTGCGCAATACCTTGAAAGGTTTAGTGAGCGAAGACCAGATTCGCGCGCAAGGAATCGACCCTTCATGGCGCGCCGAAACGTTGAGCTTGGAGCAATTTGCCGCGCTGAGCAATGTTCCTCTGTAAGGATCCGTTTACGATCTCGATCAAGGGAAGAGCGCCAGCGAAGGGTTTAGCAAAGCGAAGGGTTCCCAAGGCAAGGCTCCCTTTATATAACAGGGAGCCGAAAAAGCGCAGCATGCAGGTAGTATGTGAGCACTTTTGAGGCCACCCCTATCGCTCGCCATAACCGGCAGTGAAAAGCGGCGCTCCTTCGTCGTCGCACTGCTTTTCACTGCCGGTTATGGCGTTGTTGGGCTTCATTGATACATTGACTTGACCTTTGCAGACAGGCCATCTGAGATTTTGAAGCCAGGCGATGCAATATGTGTTAGTGCCACATAAGGCTTGCTTTTCTCGCCAGAAACTATTCCTACTTCTTCCTCTATGTCGTTTACGAGGACGATGCTGGCGCCGGTTCCTTGGTCAATGGCGGCCTCAATATTGGCGCTACTCTTGTTAGCGGAAGCGACGCCATCCGGGGTTTTGGAAGTCTGATGATCTTTGTCGTAAACAGCCACATAAGGTATTTTGAATTTGTTTAGTAGCTGACAGTAGAGAGGAATATTGTCTTTCGATCCGCAGTCGACAACTGTATGATCGAACCGAAACACACCTAGCTGCTTTGCAAGTAACGGTATGAGTGTCTTATCTGTGGGACCTTCCACAAGAAGAACTTTCCTTGCGAAAAACAGTTCGCTTCGGTCCGGGTTGATCCAGTAAGAAAGGTTAAAGTCTTTCTTTTTATCACCAGTAAATATGTCGTCAGTACATTGACAAATCTGGGTTCCGATCATATCCGAGTCTTTCTTTACGATGCAAATTGACTTGTACCGCTCAACATCAATCAAGGCGCTGGAGTGGGTACACAGTACCACTTGATTCTTGGATTCAGATAGTGCAACCAACGAATCAAACAACGCGCGTTGCGCTTGCGGGTGAAGATAAAGCTCTGGTTCTTCAAGTATAAAATATGTGGAAGCCGAAGCTGTTCGCGTCGTATTTTGTTCTGGTGCGGCCTTTTCTCGTTCCGCCTTCAGGCTGTCGGAGATAACCTTAATTAGAGCAAAAGTGAGCGCTCTTTGAAGGCCGTGCCCCTTGCGGCGAATATCGGTCCTTACTCCGTCATTAACCCAGACTTGTGTATTAGCTCTGAAAACATCGTCGATATTTGGTGGGAGGACTTCGACGTCAATTTCCGCGCCCCATGTTTTGAGTTCGGAACCAAGTGCTCTTTCGAAAGCTGCCAATTCCTTTGGCCTGTTCGGATTGCTTTCGCCATCTTTATTCAATCGATTTAACGTACCGAATAGCGAGGATAATTTAATTTTTGTTTCATTCCAATCGGGATTGTTGACAGACATTGACTCGATAATATTTGAGTACAGCTTCCCAAATGCGCTTGCTTCTTTTGACGAAAAGTCATCCGTTGCGTCTTTGACTGCCGGGATAAAGTAGATGTCTCCAAAAATACCCTTGGCAACCGACTTCAACCCAAGGAAGTTTGTTTCCTCGATTTCAAAGTTAAGTGCGACGGTTCCAATATTTTGTTCGATGTACTTAGTTTGAGCATCTACGATATCTTGTTTTGAAAGACGGCCAGAGGCTGGCAAAAATGGATAAAACGGCAAGCTTTGAGCAACTTCTCTCTTTGAGTAATTTGAGGAATTCGCTTCACGCAACCAATCATCTACGGGATTCTGTATGTATCCTCGATACTCGAAATTGCCACCAACGTATGCAAATTTTCTAACCTTTATCTTTCCATCCGCCGTCACGTATTTCTTGAAGGTTAACTTGTCTGTGTCATCTAGGTCGCAGAAAGTGATTTCAACAAACAATTCTTGTGAGCCTTTATTGAAATCCAGGTCTTGAGGTTTTATTTCTCCAAAAAAGAAGAGCAGCGCGGAAAGGACATTCGACTTTCCGTGATTGTTCTGTCCGATGAATATCATCAGATCCTGAAACGCAATATCTAGGCGCTTGATCGAACGCCAGTTAGAAATGGAAAGTGATTCAATCTTCACAGACGATCCTTTATGAAGCCCATCTATCAGGGTAACGCCGCAATGCGCCCTTCAGCGAGATCGTAAACGGGTTCTAACTCAGCCGAAGGGATATTCAGTAACAGAGGTACGGAAAAAAAGCAGCGCTCCCGTGCGGCTGGTTAGCTCCGTATGGACTGCCCCTTGTGGCGCGAGGTGGTAATCACCTGCCCGCAAGGTTAAATCTCCCATGTTGAATTCACCTTCCAGCACCAGGCACTCCTCGACACCATCATGCGTATGGGCAGGAAAGCTGGCTCCCGCATGGACGCGCATCAAGAACGAGCGGCTTTTGCTATCTTGGTCCCGGAATAACAGCTTGACCTCGATACCGCGGCGGACTTGTATCCAATTGCCTTCATTGCCGCGCAGGGTAATCAGTTCTTTCATTGAAGCTGGGCCATTGATCCGCGCCAATACCTTGGCACGCAACGTACTGGGCGGGGCTACCGAAGGAGCGGCATCCAGCAGGATTGCCATCAGGTCATTGCTGATGATGTCCTCGTCACCCAGGTCTTGATTAGGATTCTCCAGGCGCGTCATGATAATTCCCCTCGGAAAGGAAGAACACTGTGATGCAATAGGGGTTTTAATGTCCCCATTGCATTGCGCAATACGCTCTTTACGCTGCCTAAAGGCATTCCGGTATAATCTGCGATTTCCTGGTGGCTCAAACCTTTGAAAAAAGCTAACGCCAATAATTGCCGCGGGGTCGAATCGAGTGTTTTGAGTGCGGCATGCAGGGTGTTATCGCGCTCTACCATGAGCAATAAACCCAATGGATCGTCATCGCTGGAATGGGCGCCGGTAATCAGCAGTTCGGGTTCAGCACAGGATTCCGCGGAATCGCGGCGGCGCAGCGTATCAAGCGCGCGGCTGCGGCATAAGGTAAGGAGCCACGTAAGTACTTTACCCCGGGTGGCGTCGTAACGGTCCGCCTGTTGCCATACTTGCCAATAAACATCGGATGTTACTTCCTCCGCCACAGGGGATGCGCGCGTGATACGCAGCGCAAGGCCATACACGCGGTTTACCGTGGCATCGTAAAACGCGGCCAAGGCATTTTCATCTTTGGCGGCTATTTTCTCCAACCAAACAATTAAACGTGTTTCTTGCTCATCAAATGCAGGAGGTATCTCCATGCATACTGGCTGGGGATCTATGTTCGACATGCCCTGATTATAACCATAAATTGGCATCATATAGCTAGATTCCATGGGATTTTATAAATCAATTTGAATTTCGCCCGTCGCGGCATAAGGCCACGACGGCGACCAAAGGGGAGACTGCCCTCCCCCCTTGGAAACCCCGTGGCTTTGTCCCGCCGAAGCGGCGGAGGAGTGATGAAAATATTGTATTTATAAAAAGCTTCCTCAGATCCTATGAGCGTCTTAGCGCCGGAATTTATTGAAGGCGACCGCCTCCGATTAAAAACATCATTTCCTAAAGAGTAAAGGTAATACGTACCCGATAAAGAAACAGATGTATTTATCGGCAAATCGCCCCGCCGTTTACGCATTTTTCACCCGGCGCTCTTTTCCATCGGGGCGACCACATCCGCCTGTGTGGAAGCAATTCAAGACGCATCCCACAAAGGGCCCGGGTATTCAATATCGGCGGCCCCGATATTTTTATGGCGTAGACCGCATCCAGTAAATATTTTCCTGCGTATATATCCACGAAGTAACCGAATAACCATTTTTCAAGGAGCAGGAAAAGTCATGAACATTTATCGCTTGATCCCCATCACCGCACCCCTAGCTATACTGGGCGCGGCTACACTGGCGTTGCCTGTGAGCACCCTGGCTTCCAGCCATCGTGAGGCGCCCTTCATTACAGAACACCCCAAGGTGGACGCCACAGATTTTTATATGTTTAACAGTTATGAACCCGGGCGTACCGGGTATGTGACGTTAGTGGCCAACTATCTCCCATTGCAAGCCCCGTATGGCGGCCCCAACTATTTCAGCCTGGATCCCGATGCGCTGTATGAAATACATGTCGACAGTAATGGTGACGCAAAAGAAGATATTACTTTTCAATTCCGTTTTAATAACAAGCTTAAGGATCTTGCCTTAAAAATAGGTTCGCCCGGCCAAGAAAAACAAATTTCGGTACCTTTGCTAAATGTGGGTGCGGTCGCGGCAAGCAATACCGGGAACCTGAATATCACAGAAAGTTATACCGTCACTATGGTGAAAGGGGATCGGCGTATGGGTAATGCGCAAGCTATTACAAATACCGCTAATGGCTCCAACGCTTTTGCTAAGCCGGTAGACAATATCGGCAATAAATCGATTCCCGATTATGCGGCGTATGCGGCATCCCATATCTACGACGTAAACATTCCCGGCTGCGGTACAGGCAGAATGTTTGTTGGGCAGCGTAAAGATTCCTTTGTGGTGAATTTGGGGGAAACTTTTGATCTGGTCAACACCAACCCCTTGGGCCCAGTTAATGGAGAAAAAGATGACTTGGCGGATGCCAATGTAACCTCCATGATCCTCGAAGTTCCAGCGTCTTGCCTGACCGCAAAAAATCCTGTTATAGGGGGGTGGACCACTGCCAGCTTACGCCAGGCACGTTTATTGAATCCCATACCCAGCTACAACAGGCCTGCTATTGAAGGTGGCGCATGGACGCAGGTGTCACGCCTCGGTATGCCGTTGGTGAATGAAGTGGTGGTTGGCCTTAAAGACAAGGACAAATTCAATGCCAGCAAACCGCAGGATGATGGGCAATTCGCCGATTATGTCACCAATCCAACCCTGCCAGCGTTATTAGAGGTGTTGTTTGGTGTCAAGGCGCCTACCAAGTTCCCACGTTCTGACTTGGTTGCTGCTTTCCTGACCGGCATTCCGGGCCTTAACCAAACGGCGGCCACTGCAGAAATGCTACGCCTTAATACCAGCACACCCGCCACTCCTGGCGCGGGCCAAAATAATCTTGGTGTGATCGGCGGTGATAGCGCCGGATTTCCTAATGGCCGACGCCCCGGTGATGACGTAGTGGATATTGAACTGCGTGTGGCGATGGGCGTATTGCTGCCCTTGACGGACGCCCCGGATGGCCAACGCGCATATACCGATGGCGCGCTAGTAAATGCCGGTATGTTCGACAACGCCTTTCCTTACCTGAAAATGCCATTGCCTGGCTCACCTAACTAAGCTGATAAGGGGTATTTATGAAAACCATGCCACGTGTATGTATCAGCCTTGCTGGGTTGTTACTGTTATCCGCTTGCAATGACAACGGCGGTTCAACACCGTCGAACGCAGCACAGCCCAACGACATGACAGAGATCGTGAATAGAGCGGTGGCCACTTCTCCAGAGGACGCTGCACCGGTGAATGTTGAAAACATGGCCATACCCGCTCCTGAGAATGCCGAACCCAGGATGCTTTAAATGGCGCGGCGGCTGGTAAGGTATCTTCACCAGCCGCTTTTTTAATGAACGGAGCGCGCGGTTTTATGGAACATCCGAATTAAATTTAATTACGAAACTATCAACCCTAACTTTTCAGAAATGAATAAATCAATCCGATATGCGTGCATATTTATGCTGGGATCCATGGCAAACTTGGGTTCACAAAATGCAATGGCAGCGCCCTTTGTGCCCAGTGACGAATCACAAATTCTGGAGAAACTACAAACCACCCCAAACAACCCTGCCACGCGTGAGTTGCGCCACAAACGCGCCCAATTGCTGGTTCAACCGGATAATTTACCCTTGGCGGTACAGGTGGCACGGCGGTACATTGGGCAGGCTCGGGCAGAGGCGGATCCACGCTATCTTGGATATGCCCAGGGAGTACTTGCCCCTTGGTGGAAAATGGAACGTCCCCCCTCGCAGGTGTTGGTATTGCGGGCAATCATCAACCAAAGCAATCACAACTTTAAAGATGCTTTGGCCGATTTATCGCTGGTTTTGCGGCGGGAACCCAATAATGCCCAAGCATGGCTTACACGCGCATCTATTTTCCGGGTAGTGGGAAGTTATCAAAAAGCCAGCCATGATTGTTTAAAGCTATTAAGGCTTACAAACGAAATTATTTCGGCCAATTGTATCAGCGGTGTTGCGGGCCAAAATGGCAAGCTGTTAGAAAGTTATAATTTATTGCTGGGAGTTTTTAAAAAATCGCCGGCGACTGGGCTGTCGCCGGATGAAAAACTCTGGGTCTTAATTGATCTTGCCGAGATGGCAGCCCGGGCAGGACGGAAACAGGCCGCAGAAACCCATTATCAAGCGGCCTTGGCGCTGAACATTCAGGATAGCTACTTATTAGGTGCCTACAGTGATTTTTTGCTGGACCAGGGGCGGCCTGAGGAAGTTATTTCTTTGCTGAAAGATAAGGTACGTGCCGATGGATTATTGTTGCGCCTGGCGTTGGCGGAGCAGCAGCTCAATTTGCCCAGCTTACCGACACATGTAGCTGCATTGGGCGCACGGTTTGGGGCAAGCCGCTTGCGGGGGGATATTGTGCATCGGCGTGAAGAGGCGCGCTTCACCTTGGTGTTGTTAAAAAATCCGCAACGGGCGCTGAAGCTGGCGCAAGAAAATTGGATGGTACAGCGGGAACTGTGGGACGCCCGTCTCGTCCTGGAAGCCGCGATTGCCGCTCAGCGCTATAGCGAGGCTCGCGGGGTGCTGGCCTGGCTCGCGGAAAATCATCTGGAAGATATCCATATAGAGCGCCACGTGCAATTATTAAATAGTGTTACGCTCTGATGTTACGGTTAATTTTATGGGCGGCGTTGTTATTTTCAAATGCTGTGTATGCCCACAAGCCCAGTGACAGCTATCTTACCTTGGATATCCAGAAGACAACCATTGCAGGGCAGTGGGACATTGCCGTGCGTGATCTTGAGTATGCCATTGGCTTGGATGAAAATGGCGATGGTGAAATCAGTTGGGGAGAGTTGCGGGCGCATCACGCCGATGTGGCCGCCTATGCCCTTGCGCGGCTCAGGTTATATGCGGATGGCGAAGTTTGCCCCATCCGAATCAAACAGCACTTAGTGGATAATCACAGCGATGGCGCGTATGCCGTAATACGTTTCGTCGCGGATTGCGCCAATGAACCCTATGTATTGGCAATTAACTATAATTTATTTTTTGATATTGATCCCCAGCACAGGGGTTTGATGCGCCTTACCTATCCTGATAAAAGCGCCCCTGTTACGCAAAGCGTTATATTCAGCCCTGGGCAATCCACGCAAAAATTTAATTTGAATAGCACGGACCTACTTCGTCAGTTTTTCGATTATGCCGAAATGGGAATATGGCATATCAGCATCGGATTGGACCATATTTTATTTCTATTGGCATTGTTGCTGCCGTCGGTGCTGCGCCGTGAGGAGGCGCAATGGCAGGCGGTCACCCAACTTCGTACTGCTTTATGGGATGTATTTAAAATTGTTACCGCCTTTACGCTAGCCCACTCCATTACCCTGAGCCTGGCTACGCTGCAGGTAATCTCACTGCCTACGCGTTGGGTGGAGTCTGCCATCGCTTTTTCGATTGTTTTAGCGGCGCTAAACAATATCTATCCTGTTTTTCAGCGGCAGCGATGGATTGTCGCTTTTATTTTTGGTTTAATACACGGCATGGGTTTCGCCAGTGCGTTGCTGGATCTTGGCTTGGCAGGAAATTCCCTGTGGCTGGCCCTGGTGGCGTTTAATGTAGGAGTGGAAACAGGCCAACTGGCTATCGTTGCCGTGTTTGTGCCACTTGCATACGGGCTATGCCGCTCGGTTTTTTACCGCCGCCTGGTGTTGGCCATGGGTTCGTTGCTGATTGCGGCCATGGGGTTTGTTTGGTTCCTGGAAAGGTCCTTCGACATGAAACTGTTTGTGTAGGGCACGAGGTTAATGAATAATCGTAATGCGCCATTTTCCACTGTATTGGCGGCACTCCTTATGCTGATGGCCCTGCCCACACATGCACAGCCCTATGAGGCCCCTTGGTGGTTGCCCGGCGGCCATTTGCAGACCATTTATTCCGCGCTGTTTACGCCCGTTCCGCAGGTCAGTTATAAACGTGAGCGTTGGGAAACGCCCGACGGCGATTTTATTGATGTTGATTGGTTGGATAACGCTGAGGATAGGACCGCAGAAAACGCCAATATTGACGGGGCTGATAAGCCGCTCGTGGTATTTTTTCATGGCCTGGAAGGAAACTCCGAAAGGCATTATGTACGCAGCCTCATGGATGAATTGCAACATAAGGGCTGGCGTGGCATCGCGGTAAATTTCCGGGGTTGCAGTGGTGAACCAAACCGCTTGCCGCGCGCTTATTTCGCGGGCGATAGCGCCGAGATTGATTGGATATTACGCCGGTTGCGCACGCAGTATCCCACTGCGCCTTTGTTCGCGACCGGCGTTTCATTGGGCGGCAACGCGTTATTGAAATGGGTGGGTGAACAAGGAACGCAGGCTGGCGATGTTATTGATGGGGTCGTTACTGTCTCTGCCGCCATTGATTTGCAAGCGATGGGCAACACCTTGGACGAGGGTGGATTTAACCAGTTTTATACGGATCACTTCCTGCGTAGCCTGAAGAAAAAAGCCGCGCATAAATTGGAACAATTCCCTGGGCTTTTTGACGGGAACGCCATTGAAAATATCAAGACACTGAGGGAATTTGATGATCTTGTGACCGCCCCCTTGCACGGTTTCAAAAATACCGATGATTATTGGACAAAGGCCAGCAGCAAACCCCATTTGATTGACGTCCGCATTCCTACATTGCTCATCCATGCCCGTAATGATCCTTTTCTTCCTGAAACCGCCTTGCCTACCCCCGCAGAAGTGTCATCTTCAGTGACATTGGAATTTTCAGATGAAGGCGGCCATGTTGGTTTTATTTCAGGATCCTTTCCTGGCAAGCATGCATGGCTTCCTGAACGTATCCTGGCGTTCTTTTCAGAAGTTAATGATAAGCTCCCCGCTAGGTTATCCCCCCGCTACGCTTTCCCTCTTGCTTCTCCCTGAGAGCCTATTCCAACTCTCACTCAAGGGATGCGGCGCAAGGCGGAAACGGGCGAAAAAGCGGAGTGTACATGCAGTACATGAGCATTTTGAGCCCGCCTTTATATATCATGGCAACACCGCGATGCGCCCTTCAGTGAGAGTTGGAATAGGCTCTGAAAAATTTTCAAAAACCCACATCCAGTAGATCAAACGCAACGTAGTGTATATGTCGGGCCAGGAAAAATAATCCCTGGCGCGCAGATTATCATTTTCCATACATTAACAATTTTTTGATCAGGGGTGTTGAGATGAAAGCGCGATATGGATATACACACAAAATTTTTAAAAACAAGTTAACACTGGCCACTGCGGTAATGTTCGCATGCCTGGGATATTCGTCAGTTTCTTTGGCGAACCATCCCGTGTTGGTGGAAGGTGAAAGCGATTTTGACGGTGACGGGCGCATTGGCGTGGATGAGGATAATGATGGCCTGGATCAAGTATTCGGCACCATCAATGCCGCATTGGGCGCTGCGAACCGGGGCGCCAACCAAAATGGGCACGTCATCATTGTCACATCCGGGCGTTTCCTGGAAATAGTGAACATTACCGCCGCGAATGGCGACGTGACGCTGCAGGCCGCGCCGGGAGTGGAAGCGGAAATCGAAGCGGTACGGGCCGGTGATGCGGCAGGGAATACGCAACGTCAGGCCGCACCTGGCATCATTATCAATGCGCCAAGCAACCGCATTGTTACCATCCGCAATATTGTGAGCCGCAACTGGACGGAGGGCATTCTTGTGTCCGGAAATTCCCGGGTGATTATTGATAATTGCCGCGTCGAACATAACAAAGATTACGGCATCCATGTCATGGGGTCGGCCAAAGCCACCATCACCAACAGCCAAGTGGTTGGATCAGGCTTCAGGAATGGCGCTGGTATTGTCAACACGCCTATTCCGGGCATCGGCATCGAGTTTGAAGGCGCGTCTTCCGGTGTAGTGGCTTCCACCACCATTAGCGGAAGTTTTGCCGCCGGTATTGCAAATGCTACCGGTAACCCGCAGGCAGTAAAGATCGCCAATACCGCTGTAGTGTTCGATAACAACCCGAACTTTATCGGCGTCCGGCCACCGGTAGGGTCATTTTTCTAGGCCATAGGTTGGAAAGCGGCGGGGATTTTATCCCCGCCGCTTTCGCGGCACATCGGAGCCAGATATTTTGAGGATTAAGTCATGAAAAAGACACTGTGTTTTACTTTGTTAATATTAGCTGGATCGGCATCCGTATCCTGGGCCGCTCCCGTTGCATTGAATGGCAGTTATTTCATCGGTGGAGGAGTTAGCGTATTGGATGGCGCAGGGAATTTATTTTCAGATAATTTTACTGACACAAGTCCGCCCTCAACCCTTCCGTTATTCGGCACCACATCCGTTACATCCCCGCTGAACAGTAGCGCCATATCTTTTGCCATAGCCGACCAAGGCATATTGGTAGCTGCGTCTGACACGGTGGGGTTAGGTGAGTTTGCCACTGCGACCACAGCCACAAATTTTTCCGGCAGTTTTATTACCCCGGGAGGAAAGACCCAATTACGGCTTGATTTTGCCAATGATGCCTTTGCGGGAAATGCTGATTCCATCACGCAGGCGTTGCTGAGTTTTTCTTTGGCGGGCGACGGCAATATTCTCTTTAATGAAGATCTCCTGTTTTCCGGAACAGATGACCAGGAACAAGTATTTTTGCGTACTTTTGATTTGCCTGCGGGCTTGTTGGGGACATTCGACATTACCCTCTCCAGCCTCAGCAGTGATTTCAACAGCGCCGCGAACAATACCACATCGGTAGGGTTTCGTATTGATGCGGTTCCTGAGCCCGCGACCTTGCCTATACTGCTTTCAGGATTGGGTTTGCTGGCATTCGCCAACCGTAAAAAAGTGGGCGCACGATAGTCCCTTGCCGGCGGCGGAGCGGATCACCGCCGCCGGCAAAGGCATGCGTTTAATTGCGTACGGCTTCAACTTCCAGCGATATCACCATTTCATCGCCAATCGCAGGTAATCCGTATTTTACGCCAAAATCAGAACGCTTGATTTTGGCGGTGGCGTCAAAGCCACATACGAACTTTTCTTTTTTCGGATCCATAGGATGGATACCGCAGTTGATGCTTTGCACATCCAGCTTCACGGGTTTGCTGACACCTGCAATGGTTAACGTGCCGTCCACAGTGGCTTTTTTTGCGCCGCTGAACGTCACTTTGCTGGATTTGTATGTAATCCCCGGAAATTCCGTGGCATTCAGGAAGTCCGGAGAACGCAGGTGATCATCACGTTTTTTCATGCCGGTGTCGACAGAGGCGGCATCAATCACAATGTCTACGGCACTGGTGGTGCCGGTTTTGTCCAGCACGATTTTGCCTTTGGTGGCATTGAAGCGGCCATGCATGGTGGAAAACCCCAGGTGGTTAATCGTGAAATGGGGATAGGTATGGTCCGGATCAATCGTGTAAGTTTCCGCAGCAAAAGCGGAAAAAGAAAGGCCCGTAAGTGCAGCAGCAAGTATTAATTTACGCATGTATATTCTCCTCGTGGTGGTTTTAAAAATTACAACCGTGTCATTTCGGGCGACTGTAGCGGTTTTCCAAGATATCTACAGTCTAGATGTCAACGAAACAGTGAACGGATTATTCGTGTATTACATGGGTGGTGCGCCAGCTTCCCGCCACACCAGGTAAATCGCGCCTGCCGCCGCAGGCAGGGTCAGCGCCAACAGCGCGGCAGCCTGACCCCATAAAGGCAGTTTTTGCGGCAGCGGTACGCGTGCCAACAAAGGTATGATTGCCAGCGCCAGCAGGCTATACCACGGCAGTGTGGCGTATGTCATGGCGCTAACGCCTATCAAGCCAGCCAACAAAGCGGCGGGCAGTAGCATTAACAAGCCTACTGTCAACGTCCTTTTGAAAACGCTGAGCAACAGGAATGCACCCGTGGCGGCGGCCAGCGCCGAGGCCAGTTGCCCAAGCAATGCCGATGCGCCCATCAGCGCCGCAATGCCAGTGCCCAGCCCGAGTGACGTGAGCGCGGTCACGGCGCGCAGCGCGCGGTTACGCAAGGCTTCGAGCGACAATACCATCCATACCACATAAGCTACGCTGCCCGCGCCATACAGCCACAATGCCGCGCCTTCCATGCGCATCAGCGGCGGCCAGATCAGCCATAATACGGAGCCGCCGCCAAGCGCGGCAAGCAGCGGGTAAAGCGGGCGTGGTTTCGCTGCCAGATAATCAAACGCCAAACCTGCGGCGGCGGCGCCCATGCCAATCAGCACCAATTTGCGGGTGCTGGTGAGCGGAGTAAATTCGAAGCCGGTAATCAGCGATACGCTGGCGTAGAAGCCCGCAATCACCGCCAGCCCGGCCCAGTACCAGCCCACAGGCTTGAGGAGTAACCCGACCACCAACGCGGCGATAAACGGCACTACCGCCGCTTGTACGGCGGGATTAACTAATAATTCATCCATGATGATTTAACCTTTTTGAAGTATTAACGATATGCTACAAAAAGAATTTATTAATTGATAGCAAACTTTTTTGGAACTATAGTTCAAAAAATTTGAACTATAGTTTTGGGGCAGGATTACTGATATGCGCCATGGTATTTTCAATCCACTGCTCAGCCAGGGTATTGACTTCACTGGCATGGCGCTCGCTGGTGAGAATCGGCAAACCAATCACTAGGCGTATCGTTCCCGGCCGCTTCAAAAAACCACGCTTTGGCCAGAATTCCCCAGCATTATGGGCAACAGGCACCACGGCTTGCCCGGTACGGTGAGCCAGCATCGCGCCACCGGGCGCATAAGCGCGTTTTTCACCCGGCGCGACCCGTGTACCCTCAGGAAAAATCACCACCCACAGGCCGTCTTTCAGACGCTGCGTGCCTTGTTCAACCAGTTGCCGCAAGGCTTGACGCGCCGCCTGCCGATTAATGGCAATGGGCTTGAGCATCGCCAGCCCCCAACCGAAAAACGGCACCCATAATAACTCACGTTTAATCACCCATACCTGCTGCGGAAAGATCATCTGCAACGCCAAGGTTTCCCACGCTGACTGATGTTTACACAGGATCACGCAGGGATGGTCAGGGATATTTTCCGTGCCTTCCACGCTGTAGCGCAACTTGCATGTTACCGCCAGCCACCACAAATTAAAGCGTGCCCATTGGCTGATGAAAGCATAGCGTTGCCGCAACGGCAACGGAAACGTGAGCAGGCTCAGCGGCGCAAACACCAGCGTGGCGGCGATCATGCCCAACGAAAAAAGCAGGGAGCGGAAAAAAAGCATGGAGTGGGATTGTCCGTGTGGGCCGATTATATCCGTAGGGTATATCTACCCGTCAGCGAGATATTGAATAGGCTCAGGCCGTCGCCAATTTAGAAATATCTGCCACATGATTCATCAAGTCTCCCAGTTGTTTCAGCAGCGCGAGGCGGTTGGCGCGTAATGCGGGATCCTCCGCCATGACCATGACTTTCTCAAAGAATGTGTCGACCGGTTCGCGCAGGCCAGCCAGGTGTTTCATGGCGCCCTCATAGTTTCTTCTTTCGAATAATCCCATGACGTCGCCACGCAATTCATTAATTTTTTTGAAGAGATCGTGCTCGGCCCGTTCAGTAAGCAGCGTTTCGTTTAGGGTCTCAGGTATGTTCCCGTTGGTTTTGTTGAGAATGTTACGGATACGCTTGTTCGCCGCCGCCAGGTTTTCTGCTTCGGGCAGCGCGCAAAATGCCGTGACGGCATGGATGCGTTTATGAAAGTCCAGTGGCTGTGTGGGGCGGTTGGCCAGCACGGCGTCAAACACCGTGGGGTGGATGCCTTGTTCATGGTAGTAACCACGCAGGCGTTCCATCATGAAGTCAAAGACATGTTGTGCGGTGCTGTCTTTTTTCAAGGTGTCAGGCAGATTTTTTATGGCGGCAATGAGTAGCTGTTGCAGGTCTATATTCAAATCCAAGTTACTTTCTATGATGATGCGCAACACCCCCAACGCCGCACGGCGCAGCGCGTAAGGGTCTTTGTCGCCACTGGGTGCTTGGCCGATGGCGAAGATGCCTGTTAGGGTATCCAGCCGGTCGGCAATCGCCACGATTTTGCCAGTGATGGTTTGTGGTAGCGCATCGCCTGCATGGCGTGGCAGATAATGTTCCTCGATGGCTTGCGCCACTTGCGGGTCTTTGCCGTCACGCCCGGCGTAATAACGCCCCATGATACCCTGCAATTCGGGAAACTCGCTGACCATGGAAGTTAAAAGATCGCATTTGCAGAGTTCCGCAGCATGTGCGGCATGTTGTTTTGCGCTTTTGAAAAACGGGGTGTTACCTGTCCCTTCCGCGATCATGCCAGCGAGGGCTTTGATGCGCATGGTTTTGTCGTAAAGTGTGCCGAGCTTTTCTTCGAATACCACGGACTTGAGTTTTTCGAGGCGGCTGTGCAGTGGATGCTTGCAATCCTGTTCCCAGAAAAACGCCGCGTCGGTAAAGCGTGGGCGAATTACACGCTCATTGCCTTGACGCACTTTGTCAGGGTCGCGGCTTTCGATATTGGAAATAGTGATGAAGTAAGGCAGTAATTTGTTGTTGCCATCCGCCGCACAAGGATGTGCTAGTGCTGCGAGAGGCAGGATGCCGGGAGCGGCCACCGCATGAAAATATTTCTGATTGCCTTTCATGGTGGATATCAACGCTTCCTGCGGCACGTCTAAAAAACGTTTCTCGAATTTACCGGTCAGCGCCACAGGCCACTCTACCAGGCCAGTGACTTCATCCAGCAGTGCCTCATCAATGACGGCAGTGCCACCGAAAGAGATGGCGGCTTCGATGACCTGCTCACGAATCTTATCACGCCGCACAGCGAAGTCAGGAAAAACGTGGCCTTCGTCTTTCAGTAGTGAGGCATAGTCGGAGGGTTTAGTAATGTACATTGCAGCAGGGTGATGAAAGCGGTGCCCGCGCGTTTCACGCCCGGTGCGCACGCCGAGAATTTCAGTGTCGACTACGTCATCACCAAATAACAACACGACCCAATGCACCGGACGCACGAATTCAACACGCGACGAACCCCAACGCATACGCTTGGGGATAGGCAATGCCGCCAGCGATTGCTCGATAATGGCCGATAATAATTCAGTAGTGGCGCGGCCAATCTGGGTAGAGCGAAATACCAGCCACGCGCCTTTGTCAGTTTCGAGTTTTTTGAGTTGTTCCACCTCAACACCGCACGAGCGCGCAAAGCCCTGGGTCGCTTTAGTGGGCAGGCCATTGTCGTCAAATGCGGCATTCAACGCCGGGCCACGGCGTTCCACCAGACGGTCGGGCTGTTGGGTGGCGACATTTTTCACGATGACGGCTAGTCGTCGCGGGGTAGCGTAATAAGCAACACCTGTATCTAACTCTCTGTCGTCAATGCCATGTGTGGCTTTCCATATGCTATGTGCTTCCCCAGATCCAACGATGTCTTGGGTCGCTCTCCCTTGATTTCCCACTCCAAACTCAATTTGGGCGTCCTTAAGACCTTGAACAATCCCAGAACAAAACGCCTTGGCTAACGTCTTCAGTGCCTTGGGTGGCAGTTCTTCCGTGCCGATTTCCACCAATAAGTCGCGGTGCAGGGTCATGCCGCACCTCCCTTTTCCTGTGCCCTTTGCGTCATGGGAAAACCCAATGCCTCGCGGCGTTGGTAATAAGCTTCGGCCACGGCGCGTGCCAAAGTGCGCACGCGCAAGATAAAGCGTTGGCGTTCAGTCACGGAAATAGCGTGGCGTGCATCCAGCAAATTAAATGTGTGGGATGCCTTGAGCACCATTTCGTAAGCGGGCAAAGGCAGCCCGGCCCCGATGAGTTTTTTGCTCTCGCGTTCGCAGGTGTCAAACCACGCGAACAGCGCTGCCGTGTCAGCATGCTCGAAATTGTAAGTGGACATTTCCACTTCGTTTTGATGAAACACATCGCCGTAAGTCACGACAGCCTGGGGGCCGGGGCCGCGCGTCCAGATCAAGTCATAGACACTTTCCACGCCCTGCAAATACATGGCGATGCGCTCCAGGCCGTAAGTGATTTCACCCGTCACCGGCTGGCATTCCAGCCCGCCCACCTGTTGAAAATAAGTGAACTGCGTCACTTCCATGCCATTCAACCACACTTCCCAACCCAGCCCCCAGGCGCCCAGCGTTGGCGATTCCCAGTTATCTTCGACAAAGCGGATGTCGTGCACCAGCGGATCAATGCCGAGCATTTTCAGCGAGCCCAAATACAGCTCCTGAATATCCAGCGGCGAAGGTTTGATGATGACCTGAAACTGGTAATAGTGTTGGAGGCGATTGGGATTTTCGCCGTAACGCCCGTCCGTCGGGCGGCGCGAGGGTTGCACATAAGCAGTGCGCCAGGGTTCCGGGCCAATCGCGCGCAAGAAGGTGGCAGGATGAAATGTGCCCGCGCCCACCTCCATATCATAGGGTTGCAGCAGCACGCAGCCCTGCGCGGCCCAATAGTTTTGCAACGCCAGGATCAAGCCCTGGAAAGTAGAGGCATCCACCGGAGTGTTATCATTGTTGTTCAAAATAAGCCCTGCGTCCAACCAGAAAGTGTGGCCGCAAGTATACCGGGCAAGTATACCGCGTGGAAGGGCATGCCCTTAGAAACCGTTCAGGAGTGCGCCACATAAGATATGGCGGGTGCGGATGACGAGGGGAAAGCGGCATTTAAACCGCCGCCTCATACATTCTGGCAACACCGCTAGAATTGATGGACAATTTCCAGGTTATAAGCGGTAGATTCCCAATTAACCGAATTAAGGCGTGTACGGCCCACTGAACCGTTAGAGAAATAAATCAGGTCACTGCCCGCGCGGGTAGACCATTGATGATACTTAAGGATAAGGTTCATCGTCCAATTTTTGGCAATCGGGTAGGAGGCGCCCACAGATCCGACAATACCTTGCCCTTTTGCAGTGTGCTTGAAACTGACGGGATGCGCCAAATCATTACGTAAATTCCAATTTGCTTTTGCTAAATAATCCGCCACGTGATATTCGGCGCTGGCGGTCAGCGATAGATTGCTCCCCGCTTCAATTAACGCCTCTATGCCTATCCAGGGGCCTTGCCATTGTGCGGCATAGCGGCTGTTCAATCCCGCAAACGGGCCGAGCGGCGCCACCCCTATCCCAAGGGGCGCTAAATCAGGCCTGGATACGGTTTGCACACCCTCCGTCATGGTAAGGTTTTGCTGATGCACAGACAGGCCGATGCTCGGCGTGACATAAATAAATTTTCCGACCGTTTGATCAAGCAGCCGCAGGGTTTTACCCAGCGCAATACTTACATCGCCCATATTCCCGCCGGCTTTATTGCTTGACCGGGAAAACTCCAAGGTACGGTTATTGCCGCTATAATCTGAATCTTGATTAGCGCCCGAGCTGATTTCCCCATATCCCAGATCGGCGCGGATCCGCCAGTCATTTTTCATGTTGACTTGGGCGGCAGCCTGCATTTGGGCCATCGCCAAATTTTTCCATGAAAGTTCGGATAGCACATCCACCCCGCCCCCCGCGATATTCCAGTCCAGATTATCTTCCCGGTAACCGACGCTGACCGAGATATTCATCGGCATCCCCGTGGATGCTTTTATCGCTGGCAGCGTTGCCAGCAGCGACACCAACAGCGCATGCTGCAGCTCCGGTTCTACAATCTGCCCAGCGGTGGCTTGGGGGGTGTACAGCAATGCCAAATACCCCAATAGGCAGGCCGCAATCCAACCATGTTTTTTCATTCGTTCACCAAATGATTTTTTCCAATACCGAACCCTATATCATCTTCCTGTAAAATATAGCAGTCTCCTCCCTAAAGCATCGGATTAAATACCGATACCTTTACACAATTCTGCAGAACCACCACAAAAAAATCATCAATTTTCAAGGCAACTACTTGCCAATTTGAATGCGTTGGGAGTAATCTTCAAAAAGTGGTGAACATCAGCTTAGATAAGCTCTCTATACAACGGTCATGATTGCTCCAAAATGGAGCATTTTTCAGAAGGTCGCACCATTCTGGGGCTTTTAGCCCCTAGGCTATCGACCATTCATTATGTAACCTGCTGAAACAAATGATTAATGTTAGAGTGGCATGATTCATGCTGCCCTGTATTTGTTGACGATAATAAATTTTTCAAAGAGTACCCTGGAGGGGAGTTTACATGTCCGCAGAAAAAGTTTTTGCAATGATCAAAGACAACGAAGTTAAATTCGTTGATTTTCGCTTCACCGATACCCGCGGCAAAGAACACCACGTTTCCGTCCCCGCATCCACCGTGGATGCCGATGCCTTCAAAGATGGCAAGATGTTCGACGGTTCGTCGATCTCTGGCTGGAAAGGTATTGATGAGTCCGACATGGTGCTGATGCCGGACGCCGAAAGTGCCGTCATGGATCCGTTTTTTGATGAAAGCACGCTGATTTTGCGTTGTGACGTACTTGAGCCGCACACCATGAAAGGCTATGACCGCGACCCCCGTTCAGTTGCCAAGCGTGCCGAAGCTTACCTGCAATCCACGGGCATTGCTGACACGGCCTATTTTGGTCCGGAACCTGAATTTTTCATTTTTGATGACGTGCGCTGGGGTTCTGACATCAGCGGTTCTTTCTGCAAGATTGACGCTGAAGAAGCCTCCTGGAACTCCGGCAAGAAATACCCCGATGGCAACACCGGGCACCGTCCGGGCGTCAAGGGCGGCTATTTCCCCGTGCCACCAGTAGACATGCTGCAGGATGTGCGGTCTGCCATGTGCCTGGCACTGGAAGATATGGGCTTGTCAGTTGAAACCCATCACCACGAAGTCGCCACGGCGGGTCAGTGCGAAATCGGCACCCGCTTCAGCACCTTGGTGAGAAAAGCGGATGAAGTGCAGATTCTCAAATACGTAGTGCAGAATGTGGCGCATGCCTATGGCAAAACCGCCACGTTTATGGCCAAACCCATCGTTGGCGATAACGGCAGCGGCATGCACGTTCACCAATCGCTGGCCAAGGGTGGCCAAAACTTGTTTAGCGGAAACCTCTACGGTGGCCTGTCTGAAACCGCCCTGTATTACATCGGTGGTATTTTCAAGCACGCCCGCGCACTGAACGCCATCACCAACTCCACCACCAATAGCTACAAGCGCCTGGTGCCGGGATTTGAGGCTCCGGTGATGTTGGCTTACTCGGCACGTAACCGCTCGGCTTCCGTGCGTATTCCGTATGTGCCCAGCCCCAAGGCGCGCCGGATTGAAATCCGTTTCCCGGATGCATCCAGCAATCCCTATCTGGCGTTTGCCGCGATGATGATGGCAGGATTAGATGGCATCAAGAACAAATTGCACCCGGGCGAAGCCATGGATAAAGACCTGTACGACCTTCCTCCAGAAGAAGCCAAGGAAATTCCCCAGGTTTGTCACTCACTGGATATGGCGCTGGATCACCTCGATAAAGACCGCGCCTTCCTTACGGCCGGTGGCGTCTTTACCAATGACATGATTGATGCTTATATCGACCTTAAACTCAAGGAAGTCACACGCTTCCGCATGACCACCCACCCGGTAGAGTTTGATATGTATTACAGCCTTTAATTACAACATGTTTTAATCTACATATAGGTATAAAAAACGCCCCCTCCATCCAGCATGGAGGGGGCGTTTTTTCATGGGCGCTTTACAACAGGGCGTCCGCAAAGGCATAACGCACTTATTTTGCCCTTGGGGCACCGATGTGGTGCAATCCCCCTCGATTCACGTTATCTTTAATGGACTTCACCCTTTTCTTCTATCCTACCGCGATTTTTTTCACTGGCGGCGGATAGCCATCTTTGTTAGTAACATACTGAATATATTTATTATATTTAAACCTCTAAATATTTTTTGGAAATATTTAGAAAAAATTAAAGAGGTTATTGGCAGCATGGTTCACTTCTTGCTTTGCACCATTACATGTTACCTGACATCATGACCTCCAGTGCGATTTACCGGCGCATTGTAGACAATCAAAATACGACGTTGTTGCTGTTTGATAATGAGTTGCGTTTGGTTTATCTGAACCCTGCCGGTGAAATGTTATTTGCGGTAAGTGCGCGGCGCGCCCATCGCATTCTCGCACAGGAGCTGATGCCAGGACCGATGGGCGGGGTGGCGATTGCCGCCATGCGGAACGCATTGGTCAGCGGACATCCTTTTACCGAGCATGAGTTTCCGTTGTTATTGCCGGGCGGATCGGCCGGGCATACCAATGGGCGGCCCATCACAGTGGATCTTACGGTGACGCCCATGAGCGATTCGTACACTACAGGATTATTGGTGGAGTTAGTGCAGGTAGATAGGCATTTGCGCATCGCCCGCGAAGAAAACCTGCTGGCGCAACATCAGGCCGCACGTGCCGTAGTAAGGGGGTTGGCACATGAAATCAAAAACCCTTTGGGAGGGCTGCGCGGAGCTGCGCAGTTATTAGAACGTGAGCTGAGCGATGGGTCGCTCAAGGAATATACCCGAATCATTATTGGTGAAGCGGATCGGCTGCGGAATCTGGTGAACCGCATGCTGGGGCCGAATACCTTGCCGCAGAAAACACTGATCAATATCCATCATGTGTTAGAGCGGGTGCGCAGCGTGGTACTGGCGGATACGCCCTCGGGCAGGGTGGATCATGCCCATGCCAACCCGATCAATACCGCCTTGGCCGGCCTGCGTATCATCCGCGATTACGACCCCAGTATCCCGGATTTTCAGGCAGACCAGGATCAATTGATCCAGGCCGTGTTGAACATCGTACGCAATGCGGTACAGGCTGTTGGCGATTCAGGCGACATCACCTTGCGCACGCGTGTCCAACGCCAGGCGACCATTAATCAGCATCGCTACAAACTTGCGGTGCGCATAGACATTGTGGACAACGGACCGGGCGTTCCGGCAGATATGCTTGAAAGTATTTTTTATCCCATGGTGACGGGGCGGCCGGAGGGCACTGGACTGGGGTTATCAATCGCACAGTCGCTGATTAATCAGCATCAGGGCTTAATTGAGTGCACCAGCCGTCCCGGACAAACGACATTTACATTGCTGTTGCCACTGGTACCGTGAACATGAATATCGGGCCAGGATAAAACAGATGGATTTTTCCGCCGCACAGGGAAGAGCGTTAGCGAAGGGTTCTGCAAGTGCCGTGGACGCAGGATGCGCAGGAGCGGCCGCCACACCAGGCGCGGGGTGGGGCGGCAATCATTATGGAGAAGGAAAATGAGTGGACGGGAACATATTTGGGTAATAGATGATGACCGGGCAATTCGCTGGGTGATGGAGCGTGCGCTGCGCCAGGCCGATCTTGATGTTACCAGTTTTGACAGTGCCACCACCGCGCTGGAATCGCTGGAAGATAACCGGCCTGATGTCATTGTCACCGATATCCGTATGCCAGGGATGGATGGCATAAAACTGCTGGAGCGGGTCAAGGCTGATTACCCGCAGATGCCGGTGATTATCATGACGGCGCATTCGGATCTTGATAGCGCCGTCTCCGCGTATCAGGGCGGTGCGTTTGAATACATGCCTAAACCCTTTGACGTGGATGAGGCGGTGGATCTGGTGCGGCGCGCCTGCCAGCAAAATCAACGTAACCGCAATGCGCAACCCCCCAGTAAAATAATGGACACGCCGGAAATTATTGGCGAAGCACCGGCGATGCAAGAGGTGTTTCGTGCGATTGGCCGCCTGTCGCGTTCAAATATTACGGTGTTGATCAATGGTGAGTCGGGGACCGGCAAAGAACTGGTGGCGCTGGCGTTGCATCGCCATAGCCCACGTGCTTCAAAGCCCTTTATTGCGCTGAACATGGCGGCCATCCCCCGCGATTTGCTGGAGTCTGAATTATTTGGCCATGAACGTGGCGCTTTTACCGGCGCCCAGACCATGCGCCGTGGCCGTTTTGAGCAGGCCGATAGCGGCACATTATTTCTCGATGAAATTGGCGATATGCCCGCCGAGCTGCAAACGCGTTTATTGCGGGTGCTGGCTGACGGGGAATTTTACCGTGTCGGTGGACATACCCCCATCAAGGTGGATGTGCGCATCATCGCCGCCACGCACCAAGACCTGGAACGCCGCGTGCGTGAAGGGTTATTCCGCGAAGATTTGTTTCATCGCCTGAATGTGATCCGCATCCATATTCCGCCCTTGCGTGAACGGCGCAGCGATATGCCCTTGTTGCTGAATTTCTTCCTGAATAATGCGGCGCGTGAATTGAATGTTGACCCTAAAGTGTTACGTGCCGATGCCGAAGCGTTCCTCTGCCGGCTTGAGTGGCCCGGCAATGTGCGCCAGCTTGAAAACACGTGCCGCTGGCTGACCGTCATGGCGTCAGGCCGCGAGATCCATATCGACGACCTGCCACCGGAATTGAAACTGGAATCAAGTGTAGCAGTGTCCGGTGACAGTTGGGAAGCCGCGCTCAAAAGCTGGGCCGAGCAGCGCCTTGCGCGTGGTGAAATTGGTGTGCTGGACAGCGCCACGCCCCTATTTGAGCGCATCATGATTGAAACCGCCTTGCAGCACACCGGTGGCCGCCGTCAGGAAGCGGCGCGCCTACTGGGATGGGGACGCAATACCTTGACACGTAAAATCAAGGAGCTGGGCATGGGAAGTGATGATGACCACGAAGATGAATAAAGAAGCGCCTTCTAAAGCGCGTATGCAGTTTTTACCTTACGGAGAGAGGAAACAAGTAAAAATGGCGAACATGTTCCAGACGTTATTCAACCGCCCTTAATCAGACGAGATTAAAAATCCTCAGATATCCAATCACCACATCTGATCCGCTTCGAATTTCACGCGGAAACTATTCTTCACCTCGGGAAGAAAAAATAATGATTCAGTTTCCTTAAGGTGCGGGCGGCGCTTGTAACCACCCATTGATTTGCTCCAGATCGGCTAGCGCCAACATGCCCGCCGCCTGCTTCAGCCGTACCATGTTAAGCACGTAATCATATCGTGCGCGTGACAAATCGCGTTGTGCGCGGTATACGTCACGCTGCGCATTCAGTACATCGACAGTGGTGCGCGTGCCTACTTCGGCACCTGCTTGCGTTGCGTCAAGAGCGCTTTGGTTGGATACCGTGGCCTGCCGCAGGGCGTTGATGCGGCTGATGCTGGCGAGCACGTTCATATAACTGTCGCGGGCTTGACGCACAGTGGTGCGCTGTTGTTGTTCCAACACTTCTTTGCTTTGTGTAAGCCGGTACCGCGCCTCACGCACCCGCGAGTTAACGGCGCCACCGCTGTACAACGGCACACTCAGTTGTACGCCAATGGCGCTATCAACGGTTTCACGGCCTCCAAATGCACCGCCCGACGAACCATAACCGTGGCTCACTACAGCATCAAGCGTGGGATAATGCCCGGCGCGTTGCGCTTCGATATTTTGCGCCGCTACATCGGCGGCGGCTTCCGTGGCGATGATCTGAAAATTCTGGTTGCGCGCGGTGTCTGCCCACGCCTCGGCATTTTGTGGCTCGGGCGACACCAGCGGTGCGGTGTCAGTTAATCCACCGAGCGTTGCAGGCAATGTGCCAGTAATCTCGCGTAATGCTTCGCGGCTGCTGGCAAGACGGGTTTGCGCTTCAATTTCCTGGCTGCTGGCCAGATCAAAACGTGCTTGCGCCTCATGCACATCCGTAATCGCCACCAAACCCACTTCAAAACGCTGACGGATCTGCTCTAGCTGCCGCGCAATCGCCTGCTTTTCGGCTTGCGCAAAGCCCAGGGTATCGGTTTCAGCCAGCACGGTAAAATACTGCTCCGAAACCCGCAGTAACAATCCTTGCTGTGCAGCGTGATATTCCGCTTCGGCTTGGCGGATGCGCGCATCGCTCTGGCGCAACTGCACGAAGTAGTCGCGATGGTAGAGTGGCTGGTTTAAATTAAGGCTCAGCGATTTATTGGTAAAATAAAACGTGCTGCCTGACGGGAACAATGAACTGGAAGAACTGGTAATCTCTTGGCGGTTGCGCGTGGCATTGCCATCCAGGCTGATTTTTGGATGAAACAAAGCGCGGCTTTGCTGGCGTGTTTCCTGCACCGCCTGCCACGACGCTTCAGCCGCTTTGACTTGCGGGTCACTGGCAAGCGCGAGGCGATATACATCAAGCAGATTTTCCGCCTGTGCGGCGTTCCCTGCAAACATCGCCATTGCGGCTGCCAGGACAAGTGGGCGTGTTTTCATGAATAAATCCTTGAGAGGGGTTAAGATGTTTAACGGGCTGTCACTTCGGCTCTCGTGGAAGCAGTGAGAAAATCCTGCAAAGTCTCCCAAAGTTCCATTACCTTCGTCCGGCACTCGAGACAAGGATTTCTTCTCCCGCTTTCGTAAGGGTCGAAATGACAGTGGGACTATATTCCGGGCGAAATGACATACATATAGGATGCTTCAATACGTTGCCATCGACCGATCAACGTCATGCGCCCAGGCATCTATGCCGCCCGTCAAATTAACGATACGGGTAAATCCCGCTCGTTCAAGATAATTGCCTACCTGCAAGCTGCGTCGGCCATGATGGCAAATCACAACAATTTCTTGCTGAGGGTCGAGGGTTTTGTGCGTCTGGGATATTTGTTGCATGGGCATTAACTGGGCCCCTTCAATGTGGCAAATTTGATATTCCCAAGGCTCGCGCACATCCAGCAACAGGGGCGCTGGCGCGGCAACTTGCAGGTATTCATTTAATTGTTGTGCGCTGATCTCACGCATACCACGCTCCGCTTATAAAGTAATAGCTGGTTTCACTATACGGATGTTGAAAAACCCTTTCCATGGCCTTTTCAACATCCGTGGGCTGTATGCAGGCTGTTTTTCAACAGCCTGCTAAAACACAAACCGAGGCTGCGCAAGATGCAGCAAAGCGGGCATGTTAGTTTCAAATAAACTCTCACGTCCCCACCCTTCCCGCGCATCGCGCATCACCAAAATCGCCTCCATGACCGGGGCGGTACCCGCCATCGCCACCATGCGGCCACCCGGCTTTAGGCTCAGGTCAAACGCTTTGGGAATGATCGGCAATGAACCGGTAATGGCAATCACGTCATAGGGGCCGTGCTTGTCCCAGCCATTGGCGGCATCGCCAGTTTCCAGGGTGGCATTGCGAATGCCGTGCCCGGCCAGGCGACGCTGGGCGCTTTCAGTGAAGTCGGGCATGATATCAACGCTGTAGACATGCTTGCCGAGTTGGGCGAGCAACGCTGTGAAAAAGCCACTGCCCGTACCGATTTCCAGAATCACGTCAGTGGGCGCAATGCTCAATGCCTGCAACAAACGGGCTTCGACCTTGGGTTCCATCATCACTTGACCATGACCAAGTGGAATCATGATGTCGGCAAAGGCCAGATCGCGGTATTGCGGCGGCACGAACTCTTCGCGGCGCATCTGGCCTATCAGATCCAGCACCCGCTGATCCAGCACTTCCCAAGTACGTATTTGCTGTTCAACCATATTAAAACGGGCTTGTTCTATATTCATAATTCACCATTTTTTGTAAGCCATTTTTGCACGCGGGATCCCAAGATTTCTCCCGCGGGTCGAAATGACATAAGGGATAATATATCAAGAGTAAGCGGTTTATCCGCACCAAGCAACAAATACCCGGTGTCACTTGCAAATCACTGGAGTATAATATAACTTTTGCGGTAGTACCGTGAATCATATTGATGATACAGCTAGGGGTGCCTTGCGCTTAACTGCGTGGAGCTGAGACAAACCCTTTGAACCTGACCCGGATAATCCCGGCGTAGGGAAGCTTGGTTCGAGCTTTTCTGCGCCCTTGCCACAAGCCCCTAATAAGGCGAGGAACACACATGAGCGCAATCCCCAAGGAATTTTTAAGCCAGACCGCCCGTGTCAGTGAAGATGCGGTGCGGCCGTTTCCGAAGTCGCAAAAGGTCTATATTACCGGTAGCCGCCCGGACATTCGTGTGCCGATGCGGCAGATTTCGCTGTCTGATACGCCGGTGAACCTGGGCGCGGAAAAAAACCCGCCCGTGTATGTCTATGACACTTCGGGGCCGTATACCGATCCCCATGCCCACATCGACCTGCGCGCGGGCTTGCCCGCATTGCGCGCGCGCTGGATCGAGGAACGTGGCGACAGTGAAATTTTAAACAACTTGACCTCCGAATTTGGCCGCCACCGCGCCCACGACCCCAAGCTCGGCCATTTGCGCTTTGAGCATATTCGCCAGCCCCGCCGCGCCAAAGCGGGCGCCAATGTCAGTCAGATGCACTACGCCCGGCGCGGCATTATTACGCCAGAAATGGAGTACATCGCCATCCGCGAAAACCAGAATCTAGCCTTGGCGCATGCACAGGGTTTAACTGCGCAACACGCCGGTGAATCCTTCGGCGCCGCCATACCGCAGGTGATTACCCCCGAATTTGTGCGCGACGAAGTGGCGCGTGGCCGGGCGATTATTCCCGCCAATATTAACCACCCGGAACTGGAGCCAATGATTATTGGCCGCAACTTCCTGGTAAAAATTAACGCGAACATCGGCAATTCGGCGCTATCTTCTTCGATTGAGGATGAAGTTGAGAAGATGGTGTGGTCAACCCGCTGGGGCGGCGACACGGTAATGGACTTGTCCACTGGCAAAAATATTCACGAAACCCGCGAGTGGATTATTCGCAATTCGCCAGTGCCAATTGGCACCGTGCCCATCTACCAGGCGCTGGAAAAAGTGAATGGCCGCGCCGAAGACCTGACCTGGGAACTGTTCCGCGACACGCTTATCGAGCAGGCAGAACAGGGCGTGGATTACTTCACGATTCATGCCGGAGTGCTTTTGCGCTATGTGCCGCTCACCGCCAAGCGCGTCACCGGCATTGTGTCGCGCGGCGGCTCCATCATGGCCAAGTGGTGCCTGGCGCATCACCAGGAGAACTTCCTCTACACCCATTTTGAAGATATCTGCGAGATCATGAAGGCTTATGACGTATCGTTCTCGCTCGGCGACGGGCTGCGTCCGGGTTCGATTGCCGACGCCAACGACGCCGCACAATTTGGCGAGCTGGAAACCCTCGGTGAACTGACGCAGATTGCCTGGAAACACGACGTGCAGACTATGATCGAAGGGCCGGGTCATGTACCCATGCACCTCATCAAGATCAATATGGAAAAACAGTTGCGTGAATGCGGCGAAGCGCCGTTTTACACCCTCGGGCCACTCACCACCGACATCGCGCCCGGTTACGACCACATCACCTCCGGCATCGGCGCGGCGATGATTGGCTGGTTCGGCTGCGCCATGCTGTGTTACGTAACACCCAAGGAACACCTCGGCCTGCCCAACAAGGAAGACGTGCGCACTGGCATCATCACTTACAAAATCGCTGCGCACGCCGCTGATCTGGCCAAGGGTCACCCCGGCGCGCAACTGCGGGACAATGCCTTATCCAAGGCACGTTTTGAGTTCCGCTGGGAAGACCAGTTTAATCTCGGCCTAGACCCGGAACGCGCCCGTGAATATCATGACGAAACCCTGCCCAAGGATTCGGCCAAGGTCGCCCACTTCTGCTCGATGTGCGGCCCGCAGTTCTGCTCCATGAAAATCACCCAGGATGTGCGCGACTATGCCGCCAGCCTCGGCGTGGATGAGCTGGCGGCGGTGCAGGCGGGCATGGATCAGAAATCGCAGGAATTCAAGGAGCAAGGCGCTCAGGTTTACCACAAGGTATAAGATGAAAGACATTCGCTATATGGGCATACACGAAGACACTTACGGCGGCATGACACCCGCCGGTGCCTTGATCAAAGATGCCTGGGTGTTCGGCATACTCCCGGAAAGTGAAGATGGCAAAGGCTGGGGACATGCCCAGATGCTCGCACTCAACGAAAAAGTGGTGGCGGCCTGGGCACCCCATGGAAGCATGGTAAGTAACCTGCCACCCGAGTTGCGCGAACGCCACACACGCATTTACGAGGCTGCCATTGCCAAGGCACGCACACTCGGCTGGCCACCTTCAATGGATGATGAGGATTAAATTACTAGGCTATGGCGCACATCATACCCATCCATCCTGTCGGCATCACACCCGAAACCAAATGCGGATTTTGCACTAATTCGAAGTGTTGCACCTACATTACCCAGCAGGTGCCCACACCGCGCGCCAAAAATGATTTTGACCATATGCTGTGGCAAATCTCGCACCAGGGCGTACAATATTACAAAGACACCGACGGCTGGTTTCTGCTGGTAAACAGCCGCTGCAATCACCTGCAAAAAGACGGCCGTTGCGGCATTTACGACACCCGCCCCCAGGTATGCCGCGTCTATTCCAATGATTATTGCGAATATGACGCGTCGGCAGAAGACGGCTTTGAACTGTTTTTTGATGGCTACGAATCACTGTTGCGCTATTGCAAAAACCGCTTCAAGCGCTGGGGGGCGGATTAACACTATCCATGCGGAAACTTCCCAAAATATTAGGCGCATCCACCCTCGTTAAAACACGGCTCTTCCATGTCGAGCAGTTAGACCTGGAGTTTTCCAATGGCGTGACAGTGCAATACGAACGGCTGCGCGGCTCAGCGCACGGCGCGGTATTGATCGTGCCGATGCTGGATGTTGACACGGTACTGCTGATCCGCGAATACGCGGCGGGTGTACAACGGTATGAACTCGCTTTGCCCAAAGGCCGCATTGAACATGGCGAAAGCGTCATTGAAGCCGCCAACCGTGAAATCATGGAAGAAGTCGGATATGCCGCCCACACATTGCGCCACATCACCTCGCTCACCGTCGCGCCGGGCTATTTGAGCCACACCACCCACGTGATACTGGCGCAAGATTTGTATCCCTGCACCGCCATCGGTGATGAACCTGAAGAAATTGAGGTAGTGCCGTGGAAATTAAGCCAGCTTAACGAATTATTGCAATGCGACGATTGTACCGAAGCGCGCAGCATTGCGGCGCTATTTATAGTAAAGGAATTATTGAAAAATGACCGTTAAAGATGCTGGCGTACTCCTTGATACCGCAATCGCCTTGTCTATCGAAGCCGGCCATGCCATCATGAAAATATATGCGCAGGATTTTAGCGTAGCCAAAAAAGATGACCTTTCCCCACTCACCGAAGCGGACATGGCCGCGCACCACATCATTGTCGCCGGCCTGGAAAAACTGACGCCGGAGTTGCCGGTGTTATCCGAAGAATCCGCCGCCCTGCCCTTTGCCACCCGCGCCACCTGGAACCGTTACTGGCTGGTGGATCCGCTGGATGGCACGCGTGAATTCGTCAAGCGCAACGGCGAATTCACCGTAAACATTGCCTTGATTGAAAATCACAAACCGGTATTGGGCGTAGTGTATGTGCCTGTTACCGGCATTTGCTATTACGCCCGCCAAGGGCAGGGGGCATACAAACAAGAAGCGGATAAGACCCCGGCCGCTTCCCGCATCCATACGCGCACCTGGAATGGTGAACAGCTTATTGTGGCGGGGAGCCAGTCACACCGCAGCAATGATTTTGATATTTTTCTTGCCAATGTCGGTGACTGCAAGGTGATTAGCATTGGCAGTTCACTCAAATCTTGCCTGGTGGCCGAAGGTAAAGTACATATTTATCCCCGCCTCGGGCTCACCTCCGAATGGGATACGGCCGCGGCGCAATGCATCGTCGAGGAAGCCGGTGGCCAGCTTACAGATACCGGCCTGCGGCCGTTACGCTACAACACCAAGGAATCCCTGCTTAATCCTTCGTTTCTGGTATTTGGCGATGCGCGATATGATTGGTCAAAATATGTGCCTACCGGCCACGCCGCGCCTGCCTTAGCTAAATAGTCGCCCCTGAAAAACACCTAACAAATTGATTATTCTATAAAAATAGCCTTATTTGTGCTATAGTTTCGACCCGTTTTTAATGTCTTATTCAATTTCTAATTCAATAAAGCATTAATAATCCATTCCCAAGCCACAATGGACTTGACCCTGGGTGCATTCCCCTCAAAGGTACGCAAGGCCACTTCGAGTTGATCCTCCAGGGCGTCAAGACTATCGAAGACGCGGTTATGGAAGTGCTTCTCTCATACTTCGTCCCACACATGCTCGACCGGATTGAGTTCAGGGGCATAGGGTGGCAAAGGCAGCAGTTACATGTTCGGCGGCGGTTTGAGTAACTTACTGACGTGCCGACCAGCGCCATCAAGCACCATGACGATCTTGGCATTGAGGTGGCGTATCGAGCGGCAACGCGGGCAGACCCTGGACACAATGCTCGAAGAATTGCCCCGCGCCTGCGATCGAGGCACGAAGTGCAATGCCCAAGGCTACAAGGTGAGCTGGAAGGGTTACAAGCTGCACCTGGATACCGCCGACGGCGGCGTGCCGGTGAGCGCGCTCTTGAGCCGCGCCTCAATGCATGACAGTCAGGCTGCGGTTCCCCTGTCCCGCATGACGGCAGGTCGGGTGACGCACCTCTACGAGGTCATGGACGCGGCCTATTGCAGCGTCTCGCTACGGGAAGACAGCCACAATCGGGGCCACATCCCCCGGATCGACCACAACCCGCGCGGCGGCGAGAAGATCGAATTCGACCCCGCCGAGGCGGTGCGTTATAACGAACGCACCGTAGCAGAACGGATGAATGCGCGGCTCAAGGACGAGTTCGGCGGCAAAAATGTCTGGGCCAAGGGACACGCCAAGGTGATGGGCCATCTGATGTTCGGCCTCTTGGCCCTGACGGCGGATCAGTTGATGCGATTGTGCAATGAGCGCAACCCCTGCAAAACCATTCTTTGTCCCCGTGAAAAGCGTGGGTTGGGAAAGGCATCGCCCACCCTTGGAGAAATACGTGATTCCACCGCCGTAATCGTCGAAGCACGCCGAGCGGCTCCAAAAAAGCAGCCTTCAAGGTCGTCCAGGCCGGGCCGTATTTGTCCATTCGGGGACTTTTGCAAGAGGCTCCGCTGGCTCTATCATTACCTGCACGATATTCAACTTATCGATATCACCCCCCATCGCCTGGAGAACATCACACAAGCCAAACTTGATGATGGCGCATCCACGGCACGTGTTAATTGTATGCTTGCCCTCATTCGTTCGATTCTGCGTTGCGCTGCCAATCAATGGACGTGGCTGGATAAATCCCCCACTGTGCGTATGCTGGCCGAATCCAAGCGCCGCATTCGCTGGTTGACACGCGAAGAAGCCGAACGTCTTTTAACGGCGCTACCACCTCACCTGACGGCCATGGCCGGTTTTGCGTTGGCGGCAGGTTTGCGAGAATCAAATATCCCCGGGCTGGAATGGTCGCAGGTAGATATTGAGCGCCGCATCGCCTGGATCCATCCTGACCAGGCCAAAGCGCGTAAAGCCATTACCGTGCCTCTCAATGCCGAAGCCGTGCTGATCCTCCGTCGTCAACTTGGCCAACATGACCGCTGGGTGTTCACTTACCAGGGCAACCGCGTCACCCGCGCCAACAACCACGCTTGGCGCAAAACTCTCAAGCGAGCCGGCATTGAAGACTTCAAGTTCCACGATCTCCGCCATACCTGGGCATCTTGTCCAAGCCGGAACGCCGCTGTACGCGCTCCAGGAGATGGCTGGCTGGTCATCGGTCGAAATGGTACGCCGGTACGCCCATCTGAACGCTGATCACCTGGCTGACTACGCCGAAAATTTGTGTCGGCCAAGGTTAGTGACTGGTGCAAAAACGGTGCAAGGGTAGTTG
>JAGVME010000132.1 GCA_020053945.1 Gammaproteobacteria bacterium | reverse complement strand
TGCGGTCTTGCCGTGCAGCGGTATCACGTCCGCCCCCGCTTTCAGCTTGTCCAGATAATCCGCCCATTGCTGCATCATCTTGCGCCGCTCGGGAAGGTGCGCTGTGCGGTTGTAGGCGCGCCCGTTCGGATCTTTCACGGCATGGGCTAACTGGTGTTCTATCAGATCAGGGCGTACACCCAGCACTTCATCTAGAATGGTGCGCGCCATGGCTCTAAAACCGTGACCGCTCATTTCATCTTTGCCTATCCCTAAGCGCCGCATAGCAGAAAGTACCGCGTTATCACTCATTGGCCGCCCGTAGCGTGTGCCTTGAAATACAAACTGTAAGTTACCAGTCAGTGCGTGAAGCTCCCGCAGGATTGCCACGGCTTGGGTAGCCAGTGGCACAATATGCGCCGTGCCGGTCTTGGTTACGTTATATCGCCATTCAGCGGCATTAAGATCAATATCAGCCCACAGCGCTTTGCGAAGCTCCCCAGGCCGGACAAACACCAAAGGGGCAAGCCTCAAGGCGCATGCCACAACAAAGGTGCCTTGATAGCCGTCAAGACTGCGCAATAATGCCGCCACTTGCTTCGGCTCTGTAATGGCTGCAAAGTGTTCACCTTTCGCCGGGGGTAGTGCGCCGCGCAAGTCCCCGGATGGATCGCGCATTGCCCTGCCGGTTGCCACGGCGTAGCGGAATACCTGCCCACAGTTGCCCAGCGCCCGGTGTGCGGTTTCCAGTGCGCCACGGTCTTCAATTCTTCGCATCACGGCCAGCAATTGGGGTGCGGTCACGTCGGCAATGGGGGTGCCGCCCATCCATGGGAAAATATCGCGCTCAAAACGTCTGATAATGCGGTCGCCGTGATGCTCTACCCAGCCGGGTGCATTTTTCGCGTACCACTCCCGCGCTACCACTTCAAAGCTGTTTGCGTCCCGCTCCACTTTTGTCGCCTTCACGGCCTTGCGGTTTTCGCTGGGGTCGATGCCTTGGGCAAGAAGTTCACGGGCTTCGGCACGCAGTTGCCGTGCTCCCTTGATCTCTTGTTTTTTGCCTGTTTCTTTGTCTTTTTTGTAGTAGCTGGCAAGCGGAATATCGGGGTACGTGCCAAGGGATAGCAGTTTCTCCTTATTGTCGAAGCGGTATTTCAGCCTCCACCACTTACCCCCAGCAGGCGTCACCAGCAAGAATAGGCCCCCACCATCAGACATCTTGACAGGCTTCGCGCCGGGCTTTGCGTTGCGTATAGCTGTATCACTTAATGGCATTTTGGGGTAACTCCGTGTTGAGTGGTGGGGTAACTGTTTTCTGGCTAGTGGGGTTACCCCCAGTGTTACCCCATTCAGAAGCTGGCTGCTATTGGACGATGTTACCCCATAATGGACAATTAAGGCAATAAAAAACCCGCACTTAGGCGGGTTAGAAGGATGTTACTGGATGTGCTTGGATGCTTAAATGGTGGAGGCGGCGGGAATCGAACCCGCGTCCGCAAGTCCGCTGCCCTTGGTTCTACATGCTTAGCCTGGTCATTAATTTAACCGCCCCCCCGCTGACAGGCAAGCGGGATGGGCGGCGGGTCCAGTTAGGTTTTAGTGCATTGGCCCTGGACAAACCGTTGCACGATCTTGCGAGAGTCGACCCCCGAATGCCCTTGCGGGCGCTGGACGCACAAGCGCGGCTCCAGTCAGAGGCTAGCCGGGATTAAGCGGCTAGGGCGTAGTTGTCGTCGTTGGCAACTATATTTTTTGCAGATGGATTTACGAGGTGTTCTGCTCCTCGGCATGCCCCTCAGGTTTTGTAACCCACGTCGAAGCCAGGTCGCCCCCGGATTCAATTGAGTAGACGTTCTAAGTATATCACAAAGTGCTACTGGTTTTTGGTGGTTTTGAACAGTTGCTGTTTTTCGCGCTGCCAGTCGCGGTCTTTTTCAGTGTCGCGTTTGTCATGTTCTTTTTTGCCTTTGGCGAGGCCGATGTCAAGTTTGGCGCGGCCGCGTTTCCAATACATGGCTAAGGGTACGATGGTGTAGCCCTTGCGCTCCACGGCGCCGATCAGCTTGTTTAACTCTTCCCTATTTAACAATAATTTACGCAGCCTTAACGGGTCAGGATGGATGTGTGTAGAGGCAGTGAGCAGGGGTGAGATATGCGCGCCAAACAACCAGGCGGCGTTATCCTTGATAATGACATAGCCTTCTTTGAGTTGCAGGCGCCCGGCGCGCAGGCTTTTGACTTCCCAGCCTTCGAGCACTAATCCGGCTTCGAAGCGGTCTTCAATAAAATAATCATGCCGGGCAACTTTGTTGAGGGCGATGGTGCTGGTGCCGGATTCGGCTTTTGTATTTTGTTTGGGCATGGGATTGTTATTATAAGATGAAAGGGGGTGGCAGGTATGGTATTTTTATGTTGTTTTTATAAAGGCCGTTTAAATAGGATTTGATGTGACTACAGTAAGTCGAAATGCGCTGGTGCCGTATTCCGCCAGTGAAATGTACGCCCTTGTGGATAATATCGAAAGTTATCCGCAGTTTTTGCCGTGGTGCAAGAATGCAAAAATTTTGAGCCGCAATGACGATGAAGTACGCGCCTCCATCGAGTTGGCGCGGGGAGGAATTCAGCGCGCCTTTACTACCTGCAATCGCCTACAGCCAGGCAAAATGATTGAAATGCGCCTGGTGGAAGGGCCGTTTCATCACCTGGATGGCTTCTGGCGTTTTGACGCATTAACAGGGCAGGCATGCAAGGTATCGTTGGATATGGATTTTGAATTTTCCAACCGTCTTTTAAGCATGACCATCGGCCCCGTATTTGGCCAGATTGTGAATAGCCTGGTGGATTCATTTTGTAGGCGTGCGGTGGCGGTGTATGGACAGCGATAAGCTGTCCATAGAAGTAGGACAGCACAGCGATAAGCTGTCGTCCATAGAAGTGGTGGAGTCCAGCGGTAAGCTGTCCCCAGAGGCGGTCGTGCAGAGCGAAGAATCGCTCCAGGTAGAAGTGGCGTATGCGCGTCCTGATAAACAAAAATTAATGGCTATTACCCTTCCGCTAGGCGCCACAATAGAAGATGCCGTGCACCGTTCGGGTATGTTGCGGCATTTCCCCGAGATTAACCTTGCGGTCAACCAGGTGGGGATTTTTGGCAAGCTGGCGAAATTAGATACGCGCTTGCGTAACGGCGACCGTGTGGAGATTTATCGTCCTTTGGTGGCGGATCCAAAAGAGATGCGCCGCCAGCGAGCGTTGCAGGGTAAGAAAATTTAAGGCGAAGGGACAGGTTCCACGGCTTTAGGGGTGGCGGGTTCTGTAGGGGTGGCGGGTGCAGGCAGGGGAGGGGAGGGCGTGCCGCCCGGCAAGGTATGGTCATCCACGCGTATTAATTTGTCACCTTCAAAAAATAGCGCCAAACGTTGTATTTCAAGCCTTTTACGGCCTTGGGATAAGCTGTAGAGGTAATCCCAGCGGTCACGGTGCAAGGGGTCGATCAGCAGGGGGGATCCCAACACAAAGCTTACCTGACGCTTGCTCATGCCGACTTTGATTTGCGCGCGCATTTCGGGTGTGATGACATTGCCTTGCTGAACATCCACTTTGTGGACGCTGCATGCAGATAAGGTTATGAGGGCGGCGCAGGCGATGCTAATGGTAATCTTTTGCATTTGTGTTGACGTTGTTCAATAATGATGAGGAAGGTAATGGAAAATTATAGCACGAACGTACTGTCAGGACTAAACCAATGGAAAACCCCAATCTCAAAAAAGCAGGGTTAAAAGCCACCTTGCCGCGCATCAAGATCTTGCAGATTCTTGAAGAAAATCCCTTGCGCCACATGAGCGCTGAAGATGTATACAAGGTGTTGCTAGGTACCGGTGAAGATGTCGGCTTGGCCACTGTGTATCGGGTGCTTACCCAATTTGAAACGGCGGGTTTGGTGGCGCGCCACCATTTTGAAGGTGGCCAGTCGGTGTTTGAAATTAACCAGGGTGAACATCACGACCACATCTTGTGCGTTGGCTGCGGCAAAGTGGATGAGTTTGTGGATGAAGTGATTGAACAGCGGCAGCGCGCCATCGCCAAAAAAGCCGGTTATGTGATGACCGACCATTCGCTGTATATCTATGGCATGTGTGGGGAATGCCAGAAGAAAAAGATGTAAATCAACATATGTCATTTCGACCACCGGGAGAAATCCTTGTCTCGAGTCTCGAACGAGAGATCTTTCAGGATTTCTCCCGGTGGTCGAAATGACACATTACTCACCTTTTCCACAATACTTCTTGCCCTCCTTCAAGCCGTGCGATGACACGGGCAATGACAAACAGTAAATCAGAAAGTCGGTTAAGGTAGGTTAGCGCATCGTGATTGACGCTGTCGCTACGCGCCAGGGTGATGACGCGGCGTTCAGCGCGGCGGCATACGGTACGGGCGATGTGGCAAGCCGCTGCGGCGGGGCTGCCGCCGGGTAGGATGAATTCTTTGAGCGGCGGCAGTGGGGCGTTGAAGGCATCGAGTTGTGTCTCCAGATGTTGCGTGGCCTCAGCAGTGATGGCGCGGTGACCGGGGATGCACAGTTCGCCACCGAGATCGAAGAGATCATGTTGGATGGCCACGAGGCAGGTGCGGATGTTGTCAGGCAACGGGTATGATAGCAGCATGCCGAGGTGGCTGTTAAGCTCGTCAACGGTGCCATAGGCTTCGACGCGGGCGTGGTCTTTTTCAACCCGCGAGCCATCACCCAGCCCCGTGGTGCCATCGTCCCCGGTGCGGGTATAGATTTTCGAAAGCCGGTTGCCCATGGTGGTTCCTTGTCTTATCCTGAAAAAGGACTTGAACCACGGAGGACACAGAGACCACAGAGGAAAAACAAGACCTTGCCAAGGTGCGCTGTGTCACCTGTTGGGGGGCGGGCCTGTTAGGCAAACCCCATGTTTTATTTCTGTTCTCCGTGTCCTCCGTGGTTCAATGATTTTTTATTGCCCCAAGCTGTATTCAATGCTTATCAACACCAGCCGCCCTTGCGTATTATAACCCGTTACCAGAGTGTACTCTTTGTTAAGCAGGTTTTCGATCTTGCCACGCACTGTCCAGTGTTGGCCAAGCCGGGTTTGCGCAGTGAGGTTTAGCAGGCTGTAACCGTTGTTGATATCGCTGCTGAAATCAGAGTCTTTGCGCGGGCCGCTGGCGAGCAGATCCAGGCCGATCTGGTGGCGCCCCACATGATACACGGTAGACGCCGTGAGGCTGCGTGAGGCGCGGCGCGCCAGTTGTGCGCCGGTGGTGCGGTTTTTGGCGTTTTGCAGCACGCCTTCAAGCTGAAAGCGCCACTGCGCGAGTGCCAGGCGGTAGCTGGTTTCGATGCCGCGGATGGTGGCGCTCTCGATGTTTTCGTTAGCGCCAGGGATAGGGCCAAAAAAACCATCGGGGTCGTTGTAACTGATCAGGTCTTGCATACGGTTATGAAAAGCGGTGATAGCAATGCTGTGATTCGCCCGGATGCTATGGCGTATGCCCAGCTCAAGGGTACGCGAAGTTTCGGGCTTGAGATTGGGATTGCCACCATAACCGAAACGGTCAAAGGCGTCCGGTGAACGGAAGGCGGTGCCCACGTTGGCGATCAGGCGCGTATCAGGGGTTGCCTGATAACCATAACCCATGTTCCAGGTGGTGTGGAATCCTGCAGTTTCGTGGTCAGTGCCGCGCACCGCTACCAGAAGCTGGTGCGCGCCCAGCGTCAGGTCGTCTTGCACGTACAGGGAGTTGACGTCGGTGTTTTTGTCAAAGCCCGCGCCGTAGGACAGCGATTCGGTATTTTCGCGCGATAACGTGAGACCCGCGGTAAGCAATTGTCCGCTGCTGATCTGAACGTCGTTTTGCCAGTCAAATACGTTGCGTTTGGTGTGGGCGAAATCATTCGCGCCGCTTAAGGGATTAATCTGGTTCTGGTCGATGATATCGGCGATTTGGCTCAACTTCGCTTGGGTGGCCCAGGCAGCGCTGGGGTTGGCTTTGAGCGTGAGCGCACTGGCGCGGTTTGTGAAATCCTGGGCCAGTGGATCAAGTGTGTAGCCATCCTGATATTCGCTGGTGCCCTGAGTTTGCCAATGGCTGGCTTCAATGTCGACGCCGGATAATTTCGCGCCGAGATAAGCGTTGATGCTGTTATTTTCATAGCCGCGGTTAAGCGTGCTGCCGCGCAGCGCGGGGAAGCCATCGCTGATGTTACGTTGCGCTTCAACACCACCGCGCAGTGTTGTGCCGGCATGGTGAAGGCCTGCCTTGATTTTACGGGTGCGTTGGTTCCCTGCGCCGAGGCTGGCATTGAATGCGGTGCCGTTGACGGCGCGGCGGGTGATAATATTGATTACGCCACCGATGGCCTCTGAGCCATACAGGGTCGAGCGTGGGCCTTTAACAATCTCGATTCTTTCGATGAGATCGGGGCTGATATTCTGCACGGCGGCAGCGCCAATGGTGCCAGAATTGATTTTCACGCCGTCGATCATAATCAGCGTGTGATTGCTCTCTGCGCCACGAATAAAAACAGAAGTGGTTTGGCCGGGACCGCCGTTGCGGGCAACATCCAGCCCGGCATGCAGGCGCAGCAGATCTGCCGTGTCCAGCGCTTGGGTCTGTTCGATGGTTGCGCGGTCAATTACCACCACGGACGCCAGCGTTTCATCTATGGTTTGTGCGGTGCGGGTGGCGGTGACAATCACCGGTGCGACGAGAGTAATATCTGCTGCCTGAACGGTAATGGGTACATTTAACAAAAGCAAAGCAGCGGCCATGGGCCGGATCGACGGATACATGATAATTCTCCTGAGGCTGCGGGTCCCCGCGCAGTGGGTTTGTGGGTGTAAGGCGTAGTGACGCCGTGTATAGCAACTTCAGGCCGGTCTCCGGGCTTGCGAGTCTCCCATTTAGATGAAAAAAATGGGGGTTCCAGGCGCCTTCCCATACCGAAACGGCGTACAGTGGCGTAATGCCTGGGTTTTTACTCGTTTACCGTTGCGGGGGCAGCGCTGGAATAGTTATTGAATAACGCACCAGCTTCCCGTTTCACTCTGGGGACGATGGTCCTAGGAGCACCTGAGGATGCGCAAATCTAATCTGCGTGCGCAGAGTAAGGCGGAAGCGCCAGTAAGTCAAGGGGATTTTCAGGATCAGACGGGGTGTGGCGCAAGGGATCTGATATTGTTATCGGCCCATTGTATGGCTTGCAGGTAAGCCTCGCTGAGAGTGCCCAGGGGTAACCCTAACTGTTTTATTTCTTCCATCTCGACACCTTCTTCATAAGCCAGTACCGCCCGCAGTACTTCACCGGCTTTTCCTTTGTAATTTAGCAGCGCGTCATTGGTAGTTTCTGAGAGCGGCAAATGCGCGAGGATTTTTTGCAGGGGTTGGTCCATCAATGCATCGAGCGTGGAGAAAAGGCCGATGGTGAAAAGAAATCCTTTGTTAAGCTGGACTTTTTCGGCCAATAACTCACACATTTTTGCGCGCACCAATGCAATGGTCATTATCTCATGGGGTTTTTCGCTGATATCGGAAAGTACAATGAGCGTTGACCATAAACGGATACATTCCGTGCCGGCGATAATCAAAGCCTGGTGGATCGAGTCGACCTTGATGGTCAAGGAGGTTGAGACAGAATTTATATAACGCAACAGTTTGTAACTCAGCGCCACATCCTGGGAAATAATGGCTTCAATATCCTTGATTTCAGCTTGTGGATCTTGCAGGATACTGAGTGTGCGTAATGCCGTTAAACGTATGCCCGGTGCGCGTTGTGGCTTGATCAAATTAGGCCGGGCGAGAAAATATCCCTGAAAGTATTCAAAGCCCAGTGCCTTGCATTGCTCAAGCACCTCATAGCTTTCAATTTTTTCCGCGAGCAATTTAATTTTAAAGGGCTTTAGCGCCTCAACCTGGCGCCGTGTTTCTTCCATGCCCAGCATGAGCACATCTATTTTTGCGATATGGATGATTTCCAGCAATGGTTTTAACGCGTCCCTATAAACAAAGTTATCCAACGCAATCGTGTGGCCTGTTATCGCGAGGCGGCGGCAAGCGGCGATGACTTCCTCATCAATAACGATATTTTCCGGTAATTCCAATACCACCTGCTGTTTGGGGAAGGGCATCGGGTAGATGTCCAGCAGAAAAGGGGGCGCCACACTAATGAATGCTTGATGGCCTCGCCCCAGCAAATTTCCCAGCCCAATTTCCAGCAAGGCATTGACTGCCATGTAAGTGGTTTTGGGAGCCCCGCTAAATTCCGCGTGGTTCTGGTCATCATTGTGATAGAGCAATCCATAGGCGATTACATTCAATCCGCTGTCATAAATAGGTTGTCTGGCAATATACAAATTAGGCACCGTTATTTCCTATGCTAACTAAAGTAGACATAACTGTATCGGCATCTGGCGCCACTTATTCAAGTAATTGTCCTCCCGGCGGCAAGGGGCTGAGTATGATCGTTTTATAATATAATAATATTCTGCATGATTATGTTTTGGCGGGCGGAATTTGGTCTCGATTTCCGTTTTCGGGCGATTCCGCGAAAAATATTTCAAGGCGTGATAAATCTTCAGGGCGGTCAATGTCCCATTGTTCCGCTAATTCTTGCCATTGCCAGTTTAGCGCAGCTAGGCGCGCGCGGGTTTCGTTTAACACCGAAGCTGTGCCCCACGCTACCCCGGAAAACAGCCGGGGATGGGATTGGCGCACACCCATCAATACATAGCCTCCGTCTTGCGCGGGACCCAGCACCGCATTTTTACCTTGGCGCAGGTTATCCAGCGCTTCTTGTAAGTAAGATGCCGTGAGTGCCGGGCAATCGGTGCCAATCACGATAGCGTAACTATATTTTTGCAATGCCGTGTCCAGCGCGTGGTGCATGCGGGCGCCCAGGTCATCACCGCATTGTTGACGCAAGCCCACAGGAAAATCATTCTGGCAACGTGCAAAAAACGGATGTGGCCATACTAGGGAGGGGGAGGGCGCGCACCATAATTCTACCGCGCACAGGTTGGGCTGTGTGACGGTGGCGAGGGTATGCCGTACCAATTTTTCATGCAGCGTGGCGGCGCCTTGTGCGCCTAATGCAGGAATCAGGCGCGTTTTTACAGTGCCGGGGTCGGGCGCTTTGGCGAATACAATAATACACGCGTGGGGATCCATTATTTATATAGCCTGGACAAGCGGTGCGGGTCGGTGCCTAATGCGTAGGCCAGGCGCAACCCCCACATCAACAAAAGGGTGCGTAGAATGCCACGTTGTTCCCAACGGCGGCTGGAGGTAATGACGGCATGCGGTAAGCACACCGGTTGAGCGTGGCGTTTGAGGGTGCGCGATAGCGTAATATCTTCCATTAAAGGAATGTCAGGAAAACCACCCACACGTTGAAATAAATTACGGCAGATAAACATAGCTTGGTCCCCGGTAGCGATACCTGTAATACGGGAGCGCCAATTCATGCTCCATTCAATAATGCGTAACAGAAAATGTTTCCCCGACAGTTGCACATCAAAACGTCCCCATTGCCCAAGGTGATAAGGGTGATGGGGATGACGGCCATTTTTTTGCAACGCGCTGATAATTAATTGGTCAGCGTGAGGGGGTAATTGGGTGTCCGCATGCAAGAACAGCAATAATGTATGGCGAGCGATGGCAGCCCCTGCATTCATCTGCCTTGCCCGGCCGCATTTTGAGATAATCACCTGGTCAGCCCAGGTTTTGGCAAGCGCCACGGTCGGGTCAGCGCTGCCGCCATCCACCACAATAATCTCATGCCCGGCGGCGCGCAGGGATTGCAATGCCGACAGCATAGCCGTGAGAATGGGCGCCTCGTTTAAGACGGGAATAATGATTGAAATGGGCGTTGCTTGGTTAATTTCCATAACAGTCGTGGTGAGTTATTGCGGCGCGGTATTGATGCACTAAAATCCAATAAAATTAACAACTTGAATTTACCCCCAAATCCCTCTTGGATTTGTACTTTACTTAACAATAATTCTTGCCGATGATAATAAAAGGGAGTTGGTGTTTATCTCCAAGATATCATAACCCAATCACACGAGTCTCCCATGAGAGTAATAGACCTCACGCCGCTCCTGATCCGCATGGTACATGAAAAGGCATCCGATCTTTTTATTACTGCCGGAGTTCCCCCCAGTTTTAAAATATACGGAAGGGTTACGCCCTTCTCGGATACAGTGTTGACGGGCGAGCAAGCCCATGCCATTGCCTATAGCCTCATGGGCGCCGCGCAACGTCAGGAGTTTGAAAGCTGTTCTGAGTGTAATTTTGCCATTCAAGTGGAGTGTGTGGGGCGTTTCCGCGCGAATGTTTTTCGCCAGCAAGGTTGCGTGGGTATGGTAGTGCGGCGGATTGAAATGGCTATCCCCACGCTGGATCAATTGTGTTTGCCGCCGGTATTGAAAGACCTGGTCATGGTAAAACGCGGCCTGATTATCATGGTGGGCGCCACTGGTTCAGGAAAATCCACCTCGTTGGCGGCGATGATTGGGCACCGTAACCGGCACAGCAATGGGCATATTGTTACGATTGAGGATCCTATTGAATTTATCCATAAGCATGATGGTTGCATTGTCACGCAACGCGAAGTGGGGTTGGACACACAGACATTTGAGGCGGCTTTGAAAAATTCATTGCGCCAGGCGCCCGATGTGATTGCCATTGGTGAGATACGCAGCCGTGAAGTGATGGAACACGCGTGTGCGTTTGCCGAAACCGGGCATCTTTGCCTGGCGACCCTGCACGCCAGTAATGCGAACCAGGCACTGGACCGCATCCTCAATTTTTTCCCCAAGAACCGGCGCGATCAGGTGCTGATGGATTTATCCATGAACCTCAAGGCGGTGCTGGCGCAACGCCTTGTGCCGGGAAAGGATGGCCAGGGGCGCCGCCTGGCGGCGGAACTGTTGGTGAATACCTCCTTAATCGCCGATTTGATTTTGCGTGGGGAACATCATTTGATCAAAGATGTCATGAAAAAGTCCGGCCCGCATCACATGAAAACCTTTGACCAGGCATTGTATGCACTCTATAGCGCCAACGAGATCAGCGCCGAAGATGCATTGCAACATGCCGATTCGGTCAATGAATTACGCCTGATGATCAAGCGCGGTACGCGTATGGATACGGAGAATCTTCCGCATTCTGTCAGCGAGATGACGCTTGAACATGTCGAGCCCACCGTGCCCGAGGAAATCACTATTCACATGCCAGAAGAAGAGCCTGGCACGGCATTTGGTATTGATGGGCGAGCGCTGTTACAGCGTTTATCAGGGCGTTTGATCCGCTGACAAAAATCTCTGTTTCAGCGCGCTGTGCGTTGGGCAATGCATCCAGCCAGCGGCGTGCTAATTCCCCCGCCGTTCCTTCAAAGCAGCCGGGCCGTCCTTGGGTATGGGCGATGCGGCTGGGTATACCCCAATC
>JAGVME010000067.1 GCA_020053945.1 Gammaproteobacteria bacterium | reverse complement strand
TTGACCCAAGCCCACGGCATTGGTATTTGCGTCCGTTGGCGCAAGCGCAAACGTGCCATTGCCCTGACCCAGGTAAACCTGAATCATAGAAAAGGCGTCCGCCGCATTAGATCCCTTCTCCTGCCGCAGAATGTCGGTGCGGCCATCACCGTTGAAGTCGCCCAAATAGGCGTTCGTAATGTCACCGTTCCAGAATTGACCCAGACCCAGGGCGTTGCCGTTGTCATCGACAGGCGCTGAAACGAAAACTTGAGCTTGCCCCAACCACCCCACCTGCGTAGCCCCCAAACACACCCCATCCCCCGCGCATTCCTGCACGCTCACCAGCCGCGAGCGTGCTGTTGCAGCGCTGAGGTCATAGGCGAGCCGATAGTCGCGCACCAGCCCGGCGCCGACAAAGGTGCGTACCCCGGTCAACCGCTGGGCGGTCTGGCTGCGCGAGCCACCGATGTAGGCGGTTTCAACATCCGGGCGGGCGGCATAGACAAATTGCACCGAGCGGGTGGGCGCAAGGCCGGTGTTGATGTTGCCGGTGTAGTCGATGCGCGCGGGGTAATATTCACCGGCGGCGTTATTTTCGGTGTAGCTGACGGTGAGGGTGTTGCCGCGGGTGTCCTGAATTTTATTCATCGCCCAGGCCAGCACTACGCTTTTGCCCTGGGCTTCGATGCGGGCATCGGCCGTGACGCCGAATTCGATGATTTGGCCGGTTTTGTTCCACGCCTTGAAATATGCCGGGCCACCGCCTTGATTGCCGTAGGAAATAATTTTGGTGAAGCTTTCGATTTCGGTGCGGTATTCGGCGCCCTCGGCGCCGTACGCCAGGCCGTTGACCACGAGCAGGCGTTGGCCGTCCAAGCAGAAGCGGTCATTGGCATCAAGGTTGACGCCGCCTTTGTAACCGTCTTGCTCATAGCTGGCCGGGCAGCGGTGCAGGGTAGACGGCCGCCGAGGTTCCAGCCCATGCCGAGCAGGCCGTTGCCGCCCTGGCTGTTGTAGCTGAACACCAGGCCGGGCTGCATGCCGTTGACGCCGGGCGGCACGGTGATGGGAATGGTGTAGTTTGCCGCACCCGCGGGGCTGACATTAAAACTGCCGGGGGTGGCGCCGATGTTGCTGGTGGCGGCGAATGATGGATTGGTTAACAACAGTGCCGCAACAATAATAAATACCCGGCGCATCCCCATGAAGCTTCCCCTTTTGATGTGTGTATAGATTAGGAGCTGCTTGGCTTGTTTTAGCCAAACAGCTTTTTAGTCCCCATTAGCCTCGTGCTTTTTAAGCACGATTCACGCCAATAACTACAATTATTTATATATCAATCAGTTAAAAAATAACGGTCGGCAGGGATTGTAAAGAAATCCGACATTTTTGAGGGGGACGGAAAGGTACCCCTGGTTCGCTAGGCGTGTGATTTCGAGCGCAGCGAGAAATCTTGGGGATTAGATATTGAAGCTGTTCAACAACTTAAGGATTTCTCCCGACGGTCGAAATGACAGGGCACCCATTATCAGGGGTTCCCCTACTACCATGTAAAGTTTTCCGACATTTTGGTAAGGACACTTATAAGCCGGGTTGTTTTGGATTATGAGACAACGAGCGAGAACAGTTTCTAATATGATCCAGGCACCGGCCATCTGATTGGCCGGTAATTAGCGCACGCACTACTGTAAAAAACCCGTAGCACGCGACCATTGGCGGCGTGGGCTTCGATAGGGGGCAACGCCGTACACTGTTCAAAGGCGTGGGTAAGTTGTGGGGGAGGGGAGGGGCTGCCACTGACAAAAATAGCGTTACGGCCAGCCTCGCGGTCGATGCTGGGCCACAGGTCGTGCTGGTTGAAGCGTCGGCCACTGTTGCCCGTGATATACACGGGCACGCGATGCGGCCAATAAAAAGCTAATTCGCCCGCCAGGGCGTAGGATTCTGTCAAAATAAAATCATGGTTGGGCGCTTGAGCGGCGATCTTGGCAATAGGTTGTTGCCAGGCCTTGGTGTCCTTGAAAGGGTCGCCGCCCAGGCCGAAGGCATGGGGGAAGTAGGTGATGCCCATCAGTGCGGTGGCCAGGGCCATGCCGCTATACAGGATACGTTGCTTGATAGGTGAGAATGCCGGAATGTGTCCGGCGAGCAGGATCAGCAGGCCAATGTAGCTCGGCGCAGGCCAGTTAATCTGCACCTTGGCGCTGAGTGCCTTGACGGCGAAGAAGCCGATCCAGCACAGCGCCAGCCACCACAAAAAACGTTGATCCGCGCGCGCCGGGCGCCGCCACAATACGCTGACGGCGAGTGCTGCCACGATGGGCGATAGCGCCATGAACTGGCCACCGATAAAATCCAGCAAGTATTGGTTGGATGCGCCACTTTTTACATGCCCCATTTCGTGGCGGAACATCACCCAGTTGTGGGTGGCGTTCCAGAAAATCACCGGGCTCATGAGTGCCAGCAACACTGCCACGCCGCCCCATACATGCGGATTTTTTAGGTGATGGCGCAACTGGGGATTAAGCAGAATCAGCAGCCCGGCAAAAAATGGCAGCAGGCCAATGCTGAGTTTGGTGAGTGCGCCGATGCCAATTGCCGCGCCGGCTTCGTACCATGCCAAGCGTTGATTTTTGAAAAGCGCGCGATAAATTGCCCATAATCCCCACGTCCAGAAAGTGAAGAGGAAGATATCGGTAGACATCACCATGCCGAGGGTGAAATACAAGGGCGTAAACAGGGTGATGATCACTGCCCACCATGCGGCGCGGCGGTGGCCCCATACATCGTGGGCAAAGAAAAACACCAGCGCCAGCAAGACACCGTGGGCGAGCCAGCCAAACAGGCGCACCTGCCATTCGCCGTGGCCGAACAGCGCTTCGGATAGCGCGATCAACCAGGCGAGTAATGGACCTTTGGAATAGTAGCTCCAGTCGAGTTGTTGCGACCATTCCCAGTATTGCGCTTCGTCATAATGCAGGTCAAAACCGGCGGCCTGGGTGAGCCAGGCTTTGAAGCCCAGCAAGGCGAGGACGAGCAGGATTAATGCGGATACGTCCGCCCGGCGCATATCACGTGATATCACACGGAGCGTTTCCAGTCGGTGTCGGAGACGTTGTCCACCGCTTCTTTGTTGCGCACAATGTAGGAGTGGGTATTGCTCGATTCAAAATAAGTGCGCGCAGTTAATTCACTGAGTACGCCCGTCGTAAAAAACTGCACGGCGACCACCACAAACAGCACACCGATCATCAGCAACGGCCGTGTGCCGATGTTTTCACCGAGGAATACTTTGACGAAAAATAAATGGCCAAGGATGGCGGTGCCGAGCGCGCCAAAAATAAAACCGATTTTGCCAAAGAAATGTCCGGGGCGGCTCCTGTAACGCATGAAAAAATACACGGAAAGCAAATCGAGAATCACGCGGAAGGTGCGTGAAATACCGTATTTTGAGGCGCCAAATTGCCGCGCATGGTGTTGCACCACGTCTTCTTTGATGCGTGCTGGCGAGGTGCTGGAAGCCAGCCACGCCGGGATGAAGCGGTGCATTTCACCGTAGAGACGCACGCTTTTCAGCACGTGGGCGCGGAATACCTTGAGGCTGCACCCGTAGTCATGCAGATGCACTTGCGTGATGCGGCCAATCAGCCGGTTGGCGAGCCACGATGGCACTTTGCGCAGCCATAGGCCGTCTTTGCGGTCTTTGCGCCAACCTGATACCAAGTCAAGGTCTTCGTTGATCAGGCGCTCCACCATGCGTGGAATGTCG
>JAGVME010000093.1 GCA_020053945.1 Gammaproteobacteria bacterium | reverse complement strand
CTTTGTCCCAAACCACTCAGCGTGGTCTGATGCACGGCCTCATAGGTGAGTGTGCCAGAGCGCGACACAATGCCAACCTTGCCCGGCATGTGAATGCTGCCCGGCATGATGCCAATTTTGCACTCGCCGGGCGTAATCAACCCTGGACAATTCGGGCCAATCAAGCGCGTGTCATAGGCGCCCAAGGCGGCCTTGACTTTGAGCATATCCTGCACCGGAATGCCTTCGGTAATGCAGGCGATAATTTTAATGCCCGCATCCGCCGCTTCTAAAATTGCATCTGCCGCAAAGGCGGCAGGCACATAAATCATGGTGGCATCCGCCCCCGTTTCCGCAACGGCCTGGTGCACGGTGTTGAATACCGGTTTACCCAGGTGGGTTTGCCCACCCTTGCCGGGCGTCACTCCACCGACCAATTGCGTACCGTACGCCAGCGCCTGCCCGGAATGGAAGGTGCCCTGCTTACCGGTAAACCCCTGGCAAATGACCTTGGTGTTTTTATTAACGAGTATGCTCATTAGATCCCATCTAATTAAAATACGGTAAATTATATTCCGTGGACATAACCATCACGCTCCAGGCGCAATAAAATCTGCTGCACCGCCTCATCGACACTGAGCACGGACGTATCCAGCATGACCTCGGGATGTTCCGGCACCTCATAAGGATCACTGATGCCGGTAAATTCTTTCACCAGTCCGGCACGCGCCTTGGCGTACAGGCCTTTGCGGTCACGGCCTTCGCATACTTCTATGGACGTGCATATATAGGTTTCAAAAAAACCGCCCAAGGGCTCTATCATCTCACGCACCGCACGCCGCATTGCAGTGTAGGGCGCAATCGGCGCGCAAATGGCAATGCCGCCGTGTTTGGTAATTTCACTGGCGACATAACCGATGCGCCGCACATTAATGTCACGATGCTCCTTGGAAAACCCCAATTCGCTGGACAAATGCTTACGCACCACATCACCATCCAGTAACGTGACATTGCGCCCACCCATTTCGAGAAGCTTGATCATCAACGCTTTGGCAATCGTCGATTTACCTGCGCCTGACAGGCCAGTGAAAAAAATCGTGAAGCCACGCTGGCTACGCGCGGGCTGCGCTTGACGCAACGCCTGCAATACACCGGCATAAGAAAACCACGGGGGTATTTCCAGCCCTTCGGTGAGGCGGCGCCGCAACTCCACCCCTGAAAAATCAATAACGCGCGCGCCCTCTGGCACTTTGTCCTTGGGCATATGCTGGGCGCGGTCTTCAACGTAAACCAATGGCGGCATCATTATAAGCTCCACGCCGATCTCTTTCTGGAACGCCGCAAAACCGCTTCTCAGCCCGTCCAGATCCGTCCCGTCAGGTAGATCACGCTGGTCGATAATCAAATGTGTGCAACCATGATTACGGTAAACCATCGCATGCCACAAAAGCTCACGCACACCCGCCGCACACGGAAGCGCAAGTGTCACGAGAGGCAGGTCGAAAAAATGCTCCTGCATTTTCGACACTTCCGCCATCCATGGCGGTCGGATGCCGGAAGAGACCGCCCCCCGCAGTGTGAGAGGCAACAACGCCAAGGTGGTGGTGGATGCGGGATAATGCGGCATGACGGCCTGATAGCAGCGCATCTGATTGTGGTAGTCAAGCGTATCCGAGCGGATGGTACTCATGATTGGGCTGATCAGCAAACTGGCTTGATGTTCTGCGGCGGCCTGCTGTGTAAAATCATGCTCGGCGCGATGCAGCGCACGCTGGGTCTTGAAGGCCGCGACACGTTGCCAGCCATGCCGTATAAAAAAATCACGTAGCGCCTGCGGTGTCAGCCATAAAGACGCATAATCATGGCGCACCGGTTGGGCGAGACCCTGCAATCCACCCCCCAGGTAATGAGTCCGGGCAGACTGTGTTAAACCTGTCACCTTTGCACTGATTTCGGCTGACCTATCCGCTTCCCAAGTATCACTCACTGTCAGTACAGCCAGCATGAATCCTTCCAGGTCACGCAGTGCAACACGCATACCGGGGTTTAATGACGCCGCAGTTTTCGCGTCGATATCGAGCATGATCGGCATCGGCCAGAATGCGCCATTGGCGAGACGCATATCTTTCAATACGCTGTCGTAATCGGCCCGGCCCATGAAACCACGCAGCGGCGAATAGCCACCATTCAGCAACAACTCCAGATCACAGGTTTGCCGATGATCAAGGTCAATGGAAGGGAATTCAACCGAAGCACGCTTCAACTCTTCGGCTTGTTCTGGGTTCACCATCAGATTAACCACGTTCATTCCCATGGCTCCCCTGGGGTGCTATCCGTGTGGACACAGGTACCCACATTACGCTGCCGTAGATCAATCAAACTAATTTCTGCCATAGGTATCCTGGAACCGCACAATATCATCCTCACCAAGGTAAGCGCCGGATTGTACTTCAATCAATTCCAGGGGAATCGCGCCGGGATTTTCGAGGCGGTGTTTTTCACCAATCGGAATATAGGTGGACTGGTTTTCGGTCAACAAAAACACTGCTTCTCCGCACGTTACCCGCGCCGTGCCACGCACCACAATCCAATGCTCGGCACGGTGATGATGCATCTGCAGGGAAAGCGTAGCGCCGGGATTCACGATAATGCGCTTCACCTGAAAGCGCTCGCCGCTGTCGATGCCATCATAACTGCCCCACGGACGTGACACCTTGCGGTGCAGCAAATGCTCTGAACGTTGGGTATTTTTCAAATGGGCCACAATCTGTTTTACATCTTGCGCCTGGTCCTTATGCACCACCAATACTGCATCTGATGTTTCAATCACCACCAAATTATCCACGCCCACACAAGCCAGAAAACGGTGTTCCGCGACTAACAAAGTGTTGCGTGATTGATGCGCAAACACATCACCGCGCGTGACATTGCCTCCCGCATCTTTTTCACTCACATCCCACAATGCTGCCCAAGCGCCCACATCAGACCATTTAGCGTCCAGTGGCACAACCGTGGCTTTGGCAGCCATGGACGTTGCGCCCTCCACGGTGAGCTTTTCCATTACGGCATAATCAATGGAGTCGGAAGGACACGCCAGGAATGCCGCTTTATCTACGCGATAAAAATCATGATCGTTTTTGCCGCGCTGATAGGCCACTTGGCACGCTTCTACCATGGCGGGCTGAAACCGCAGCAGTTCTTGCATCCATACTGACGCTTTCACCATGAAAATACCGCTGTTCCATAAATATTCACCTGAAGCCACATAACCCGCTGCCCGCACCGCATCGGGCTTTTCAACAAAGGTGGCGATCTGGCAGGCTCCAGATTTCTGGTTTTGAGCAATAGGAACCCCTTGCCTGATATATCCGTAACCGGTTTCTGCGCGGCTTGGCACAATGCCAAAGGTGACAAGATGACCCTGTCCCGCCAAAATCGCCCCTTCTACCACCGCATGTTGGAAAGCATCGGTGTCTTGGATAATATGATCAGCGGGCATGACTAACAAAACCGGATCACACTTGGCCGCATTGTGTTCCGCATGGGTTGCGGCCAATGCCCCTAACGTCAATGCTGGAGCCGTATTGCGCCCCATCGGTTCGAGAATGATCGCGGCCGGTTTTGCGCCGATTTGCCGCAATTGCTCAGCGACAAGAAACCGATGCTCTTCATTGCACACGATTAAAGGCGCTAAAACCGTGTCTGTAGGGGCGAGAAGCGCCTGCAAACCCTGCAAACGCAAAAGCGTCGACTGTAGCATGGTATGCTCGCCCGCCAAAGCCAATAATTGTTTAGGATAGTGTTCCCGCGACATCGGCCAGAGGCGCGTACCGGAACCGCCGGATAAAACAAGTGGCTGAATATGCATATTATTTCCTTGTTAATAAATATGGGCGGTAAATGGTTATAATCATTGTACTAAATTATATAAGATAATTTATGTATTATCATAAGGTTATTACAAAATAAAGATGGTTTTATATACTTGCCTATTTCCGGCGGCATCAAAAACACGCCAGCAGTGTGCCGGCGCGGCGGGAATACACACAAATCCGCGCCCATTCATGCGGTATACTCTTTTGAAAATGGTAGCCTTATGAACCTTGGGCAGATTATTTTGTCTCACTATTTCCTACCTTCAATACGATCACTTAATTAATTATAGTATAGGGTGTTGTGAAGATAAAAAATTCCCTCCTCTTAGGTGTCTTGGTCGGCGGTATCAGCCTGCAACCAAGCTTCGCTGTGGATCTGCCGAATATGGGTGATACGGCGGGCGCCATTGTATCGCCAAGCGAAGAACGTTATCTCGGCGAAGAACTCATGCGCCGTATCCGCCAGTCGCTGCTGCTGGTTGAAGATCCCGAAATCACCGAATACATACAATCACTCGGCTACCAACTTGTCGCAAGCAGCGACACCCCGACCCAGGATTTTACTTTTTTTGTCATTAACGATAATTCAATTAACGCTTTTGCGGCGCCGGGAGGATTCATCGGCATCAATAGCGGCCTGATTCTCACGACCGAATCCGAAAGCGAGCTGGCCTCGGTAATGGCCCATGAAATTGTGCACGTAACACAACGGCACTTGGCACGCGCTATCGAAAAAGCCAACAAGATGAATCTGCCTGCCACCGCCGCACTGATCGCCGCCCTGATTCTTGCCGGGAAAAACAGTCAAGCCGGCCAAGCGGCTCTCCTGACCACCATGGCCGGAAATACGCAAAACCAACTGAATTTTACGCGTGCCCATGAACAAGAAGCCGATCGCCTGGGCATGGAAATCCTCGCGGATGCCGGTTTTAATCCGCAAAGCATGCCGACGTTTTTTGAAAAATTGCAGCAAGCCAGCCGTTTTTATGAGAATCGCCTGCCTGAATTATTAAAAACCCATCCCGTGACGCTGTCGCGTATTGCCGACTCACGTAACCGCGCCGAGCAATACCCCGTAAAAAAGAAACCCAGGGGAGCCCTTACAGATAATAGCGCTTATCGTTTAGTGCAGGCAAAATTGCGGGTGCTCAGCAGCGAAGACCCTGCCGTTTATATTAAAGATTTTGAAAATATCACCCTAAAAAAACACAAGGGCCAAGCGGCCGAGCATGAGTATTATGGCTACGCATTGGCGTTGCTTGCCGCCAACCGTTACAGCGAAGCGCGCGCGCAAATAGAAAATCTTTTGGCGAAAGAACCGGGGGAAATCCCGTATATAATTGCCCTGGCAAAATTGGACATGGCTGACAAGCGTCTCGCTGAAGCGGTGCAAAATTTAAGCGCGGCGCTTGACCTGTATCCGCACAACCATCCGTTGACGGTGGTATATGCCAATGCGCTCCTGGAAAGTGGGCAAGCCGGGGCGGCGCGGATACTTTTGAAAGAACACGTGCGCCGCATTTCCGATGACCCTGCGCTGTACGCATTACTGGCACGGGCCGAGGTAGACGCCGGGCACAAGGCGGATTCACACCAGTCACTCGCCGAATATTATTATTTGAGCGGTGAAACCCACTCGGCCATTGATCAGCTCAATATCGCTTTACGCCTGACGCAAAACAAGGATTTCTACCGCACTTCACGGATTGAGGCGCGCCTTAAACAACTGCAGGCGTACGTGGTAGCGGCCGAGAAACGCTGAATATCATTGCCTGAATATACTATCGGGGGGTTACCTACTGGCCTTCGTCGGCCATATTCTGTTGTGCCACCTTATGCCGGGTACGCGCAAAATCAACGTCAGTGAGGTGCAGCAGGTCCGTCACTTTACGCACCAGATGTTCCTCGTGTTTATCCTTATGCGTATCGGCAAAAGCGACACGCCACATCATTTCCAGCACATGGCGCTTCTGTTCAACGGAAAAATGCCGGTCGATAAGGCTAGTGAATTGGTACAATGAGGTGGCGTCATCCGCTTCTTTTTCAGCGAGGCCCACCAGCTCCGTGGTTTCCTGCTCCGTCAAGCCAAAAATACGTTGCACGGCGTCGACCACGCCTGCGCGCTCATGGGCATTCACATCAAAATCCGCCCGGCTGGTTTCAATCAGCAGCGCGGCCGTCGCCAAACGCAAGGCATGCCCTGGGTCGGCACTATTATTTCCTGCGCTTACAGGCTGAAGATGCGTATCAAAAAACTGGCGGATGGCTTTTAACATACAAAATACGTCCTTTCAAAATGAATCTACAAAAACACTGGAACCACGGAGGACACAGGGAACACAGAGAAATACACGGGCATTGGGCAAGCTACGTACACACCTCGTGGGAACTCAAAGAGTTTCAGGATTAAACTTCCTTACGTCCAGCAAACGCGTATTGCAGCGTCCCGCCATCCACATATTCAAGTTCACCCCCCAGCGGCATGCCATGCGCGATGCGTGTGGGTTTGATGCCGCGCTTGCGCACCATTTCTGCAATGTAATGCGCGGTGGCCTCACCTTCGACCGTTGAATTGGTTGCGAGTATGACTTCTTTAATGATCCCGGTATCAAGATTCACTATTAATTGATCCAGCCCGATTTCGCGCGGACCAATTCCATCCAGCGGCGATAAATGGCCCATCAATACAAAATACAAGCCTTTATAGGTGCCCGAACGTTCGATGGCCTGCACATCACCCGGCATTTCCACTACGCATACACTGGTACGGTCACGGCCATTGTTAGCGCACAGGCGGCAGGTTTCCAGCTCGGTCAAAGTGCGGCATGAAACGCAATGGCCGACGTTATCTGCCGCCAGGGATAACGTTTGGGCCAAACGCCGCGCCGCGGCACGGTCGCGTTCCAACAGATGGAAGGCCATGCGCTGTGCTGATTTAGGGCCTACGCCGGGCAGGCAGCGCAACGCAGTAATCAACTGGCCAATCAGGGAGTCATCAATCACAAGAAATAATACTTAAAAGGGCATCTTGAAGCCGGGCGGCAAACTCATGCCGGCGGTCATGCCTGCCATTCTCTCCTGCGAACGCTTTTCGATCTGGCGCACTGCATCATTCACGGCAGCCGCGAATAAATCTTCAAGCATGTCCTTGTCATCCTTCATCAAGCTGGGATCAATAGTCACGCGTTTGACATCATGCCGCCCGGTCATCACTACACTCACCATTCCGCCCCCGGCCTGGCCGGTGACTTCCAGGTTCGCCAACTCTTCCTGGGCTTTTTGCATGTCTTCCTGCATCTTTTGCGCCTGTTTCATCAGGTTGCCAATACCACCTTTCATCATTGTCGTTACCTCACATTAATGGTTAATCCTAAAAAAAACTATTGAACCACGGAGGGCACGGAGGACACAAAGAAATGCATGGGGTTAGCACTTCCTTGCGCGCCTGCGTAACCAGCACGCCAACCCGGCACGGACGCGGCGCCCCTGCCTTGCCAGGTTCTCGTTTTTCCTCTGTGTTCTCCGTGCCCTCCGTGGTGAACCGCCGTTTTCAGATTACACCGGCTGAATTGACTCTGGCACGACGTGCGCATTGAACGCTTCCTGCATGGCTTTGATGTTCACGTCATCGGCAATCATCTGTACCGCCGCCTGACGCCGGTCCGTCTCGCGTTGCCCTTGTATCACGGCAGGCGTTTCGGCATGGGGCGTGCCAACATCAATGATGAGCCGCACTGGTTGTCCATAATGCTGGCTGAGCGCCTGCTGCAAGCGTTCTTCAATTTTTTTGTTGCGCAGCGACAGGTGCGCAGGAGCCAGTGTCAAATGTATACCGTCTTCGTCATGCTTTTTAAGGGCACAATGCACTGCCAGTTGGCGCGCCATACCTTCCAGCTTGAGCGCTTCAACAATATTGTTCCATCCCATGCCTGCCGTTACCAATGGGGCGGGATTTGCCGCAGGTGGCGGCCTGGCCGTAATCGCGGGCGGCGCGGGCGGCGGCCGCTTCTGCGCATCCTGCGACGTGCATGGACGCACTAGTGTCGCGAGAGGCAGGATGCCGGGAGTGGTGACCGCCTAGATCGGAAGAGCGT
>JAGVME010000050.1 GCA_020053945.1 Gammaproteobacteria bacterium | reverse complement strand
GTCCGAATCAGCATGCGTCGCGCATGACGCGGTGCAGGCCATGCTGATTCGGACTGACGTGGTGGTAACGAGTGCCGCAATGTTGCCGGCAATAGCGGACGCATTAATTGCCCCAGCCGCAGTAATGGCGTAAAGCGCTGCGGGTACGGAATCAACATGCGCAACGCTTTACGCAGCACACGTTCACGCCACGGCCGCTGTACCTGTTGTTCGGCCACCACACGCCCGATATCGACGAGCCGCCCATATTGCACCCCTGACGGACAGGTGGTTTCACACGCGCGGCACGTCAAGCAACGGTCCAGATGCACCTGGGTCTTACGCGTCACCGCATTGCCTTCAAGCATTTCTTTGATCAGATAAATACGCCCGCGCGGCCCGTCCAGCTCATCACCCAGCAATTGATAGGTGGGACAGGTGGCGGTGCAGAAACCGCAGTGCACGCAGGCGCGCAGAATGCTGTCAGCCTCCTGGCCGTGCGCGGTATTTTTTATGGCGTCGGTAAGTTGGGTTTGCATTCGTGACTAATATTCATATTGTTCGATCACTTCTTTTTCATCACGTGCGGCCGTGTACCACTCCTGCATGGCGGGCAGTGCTTGCATAGCTTTCACATACGCGGCAGACACTTGGTCAAGCGGGACATCATACGTCGTGAATCGCGTTGCTACCGGCGCATACATCGCATCTGCAACCGAAAACCGCCCGAACAGAAATGGGCCTTCCATGCCAAAGCGCGCACGGCAATCGTTCCATAGTTGCTGGATACGGTCGATGTCTTCCTGCACGCCAGGCGCATGGCCTTTACCAGGGAAAGATTTTCGGCAATTCATGGTCATGTTCTTGCGCAGGTCGGCAAATCCGGAATGCATCTCGGCGCTTACTGAACGGGCTACGGCGCGTGCCCCTTTGTCACTGGGCCATAACTGGCGGCCCGGAAAACCTTCCGCAAGATATTCACAAATCGCTAACGAATCCCAGACAGTAAGACCACCATCACGTAATGCGGGAACCTTGCCGGAAGGTGAATAGGAAAGAATATTATCCCACTCACTACTGTATAGCGGAATGCGTATTTCACTGAATGGGATTCCAGCGTATTTTAATAGCAACCACGGACGCAACGACCATGATGAATAATTTTTATTGCCGATAATCAGTGTCAGTTCGCTCATCTCAATCTCCTCTTGAAGGCGCATGAAAAAAGACGTCGTGTTGCTGCGCAACGCTTGGTGGGTTTGCAACCCACCCTACATTTGACGAATTACCAATTCGCATACATTCGTCCGCGATTGAGAATGCCGTGGGGGTCAAACTCTGCTTTGAGGCGTTGATGTAACGCCATTAAGGCGGGAGATAATGGATGGAACACTTCCCCTTGCCGGTCTCCGCCACGAAACAGTGTTGCATGCCCTTTCGCGGCAGCCACCACCTCACGCAGCGCATCACCGGCCATCGGCGTTTTTAACCAGCGCTGCGCGCCACCCCACTCTATCAGCCAGGAACCCGGCAGATCAATGGGTGGTGCGGCAGGGGGCGCGGAGATACGCCACAACGGCATATCGTCCCGAAAAAACCCATGCTTGTGATCGCGCGCACTCGCCCACAGCGAGTCGCTACCTGCCATGGTTTCACCCCCCAACTTCTTGCGCGCTTCTACCAAACCCACATGACTTCCAGACAAGCGCACATAGAGTTGTCCATCAACAAACATTACCGCAGACAACGGTAATGACTGGCCTGCCCAGACATTCATGCGACGTATCGCTTCTTGGGCGTCACAGGAAAATACCTGGGTTTTTTCTGGCTCCGCTTTGGGTAAGACTTTCAGGGAAATTTCCAGAAGAATGCCTAATGTACCCAGCGCTCCCACCATAAGGCGGGACACATCAAACCCCGCGACATTTTTCATCACCTGCCCACCGAATCGCAGGATCTCGCCCTTGCCGGTAAGTATTTTCACGCCCAATACCACATCGCGTGCACTGCTTGCATAAGGTCGGCGTGGCCCGGAAAAACCACAGGCGATCGTACCGCCCAGCGTATCTTCAGCATGGATGCCAAAGTACGGCGGCTCGAAGGGCAACATCTGCCCCCGCTCAGCAAGCAGCGCTTCGATTTCAGCAAGTGATGATCCGGCGCGCGCGGTGATAACTAATTCGGTAGGTTCATAGCTGACCACACCACAATGACCTGCAACTGACAGGTGTTCACCCAATGGGGTGCGGCCATAAAAAGCCTTGGTGTTTCTGCCAACAATTTGAACGGGAATATGTTGTGCGATTGCATCCAGCACTTTTTCCTGTAGCACGAAACCAACATCAGCATTGGCACTCATCAGAAACGCTCCAGCTCAGGGAACGACAATACGCCTTTATGCACATGCATGGCGCCGAATTCCGCGCAACGATGCAGTGTCGGCACCGCCTTGCCGGGATTGAGCAAACCCTGCGGGTCAAACGCGTGTTTTACTGCGTGGAACTGCGCCAATTCCTGCGGCGCGAATTGCACGCACATTTGCCCAATTTTCTCTACACCTACGCCATGTTCGCCAGTGATCGTGCCGCCTACTGCGATACACAGTTCAAGGATTTTTCCGCCGAACTCTTCGGTGCGTTCCAGCTCGCCAGGCTTGTTCGCATCATACAAAATCAGCGGATGCAAATTACCATCACCTGCATGAAACACATTGGCGACCGGCAATTGATATTCAGCGGAAAGTTCCGCGATACGCTTCAATACTTCGGGTAAGCGCTTGCGTGGAATGGTGCCATCCATGCAATAGTAATCAGGTGACAGCCGCCCTACCGCAGGAAATGCCGCCTTGCGGCCTGCCCAGAATTTCAGGCGCTCAGCGTCGTCACGCGCGGTGCGCACTTGCGTTGCGCCAGCTGCTTGCAACAACTCACGTACCCGCAAAATCTGCTCGGAAACTTCTTCATTGGCACCGTCCAGCTCACACAATAAAATGGCGGCGGCGTCGACCGGATAACCGGCATGCACGAACGCTTCAGCGGCGCGGATCGCCGGATTGTCCATCATCTCCAGCCCGCCGGGAATGATGCCGGCACTAATAATGTCGCCCACCGCCGCCGCCGCTTTGACAACATCATCAAACGCCGCCAGCACCACTTGCGCGCGCTCGGGCTTGGACAACAACTTCACGGTGACTTCTACAATCACGCCCAGCAAACCTTCCGAGCCTGTCATGAGCGCCAGCAAATCATAGCCCGGTGAATCGAGGGTCGAGCCGCCAATTTCCAGTAACTCACCGTCTATCGTTAATACTTTAAGGCCCAGCACATTATGCACCGTGAGGCCATATTTCAAACAATGCACGCCACCAGAATTTTCGGTAACATTACCGCCAATGGTACAGGCGATTTGTGATGACGGGTCTGGCGCATAATACAAACCATAGGGCGCGGCAGCCTGCGAGATGGCAAGATTTCTCACGCCGGGCTGCACACGCGCAATACGATTTGCAGCATCAATTTCAAGAATACGCATGAATTTGGCGAGGCTCAGCAGCACGCCATTTTTCAGCGGTAAAGCACCGCCGGACAAACCCGTACCCGCGCCACGCGCGACGACGGGCACCTGCATTTTGTAACATACGCGCAAGATCGCTTGCACTTGTTCAATGGTGTGCGGCAGGCACACGACCATTGGCAGTTCACGATAGGCGGACAGGCCATCACACTCGTAGGGACGCAGATCTTCGGTTTCGCAAAGAACTGCGTCGGCGGGCAGGATACAACGTAGAGCGGTCAGTAATGCTTGTTTATCAGGGGATAGCATTGCCATGGCGAATCAATGCTGGGAAAAGCGCCGATACACCAACGCCAGCGCGTCATCATCGCCCACGTTACCGGGGAAAATTACCACAGGCAATTCGGGGAAACGCGGATGATCGGCGGGACAACGCACGACTGACACACCGGGAGCCACCTGGCCAAGCACGCGCGCCGCGCGCAAGGCAAGCCCGCTGCTGAGCATATCATTGGAAGTGATGCCACCCTTGCCGATCAGAAAGCCCAGGTCTTGCGGCAGGTTGCGGATCACGTCCATCAGCAGTGCAGACACCGCTTCACCGAACGCCAGGCGTGCGGCTTGATCAGCAAACTGCACTTCGCCACGGCTGGTGTAAACAACGGATGTTTTACCTGCAGCAAAGGCAACTTCAATCTGCTGTAACACAGCTTTCAATACCTGCGACGTGCATGGATGCACTAGTGTCGCGGGAGGCAGGATGCCGGGAGCGACCGCGGGCTGTTCTGGCACTTTCTGCACATCCACTTCAATACCCACCACACCCGGCTCTTGCAATAAACGCGCAAGTTGACGGCTGCTCTTTTCAACATGCGAACCGACAATCACCGCACCAGGTCGTGCGCCACGCGTAAAACGACCCATCGCTTCCGCAGACACGGGCTGCGGCGGCAGATTGGCCAGTGCCTTTACCAGGCTGGCGGCGCTGCGAAACAGAAAGCGTTTTTCTTGTGCGGCCGCCGCACGCACGTCTGCCGTGAAACGCTCCAGATCATCATAATTTTCGGCATCAACAACACCGCACTGATTATCTTGCAGCGCCAACAACCTGTCCAGCACGCCGGGCAGGATGCCCAAGTGCAGTGGGTGCAGGGATGCACAGGAACTGCCGCCGCTCCGAATATCGGCCAGCAAGAAACGCTCAACGCTATGCGCTGAGATGCGTCCCTGGGTTTTTTCGGCAACGTAATCCGGCAAAAAACTGTGGCTGTAACCAAACACCGAGTCGCGCGCGAATTCAGTTTCATGCACTGGTACATCGACACCGTTTACTTTGAGGTAGTGAATGCTATCACGTGTAATACGCCCACCTTCAAAAAAAGCGGGCACCAAAAAGTGTGCGTCAAATGGGCCTAATTCCTCGGCAATAACATCGGTTTCTACTGGGTAATGACCGCGCAGCGTGGAATCAGAACGACTCACCAGCACCGGATTGATCGTCATCGTTTCCAAGGCAATTTTCAGATTATGGCACACTTCACGCGTAACCTCCGCCGCACGCGCTGCATTCATACCACGGGTATTGGTGAGCACGAAAAACAGCGGTGCGGCATCGCTGAGCGCCGTTTTCAGCGTTTCAACATCCCAGCGCGTGAGCAGCAAACAGCCGTGAACTGTCTGTGAGCCGGTGGGGTCATCGTCGAGGACGATAATTTTAGTTGTGTTGGTCATGCCATGAACCTCCAGCGCCCTCACCTCACTCTCGCCAGCCCTCTCCCGCGTGCGGGGAGAGTATAGCGAGGGGGGCGAAGCCGGGGTTATGCGTGTGATTAAACTAAACGCCCGCCAACTCCTGCGCGCGACGCGCCAGGTTATCGCCCGTCAGCCCATTAAAGCCCATGATCTCTGCCGGTGACGCAGTGGTTTCGCCACGTTTCCAGGCGAACACATCGCGCTTGGCGGCGCGCGTGCGCAGCATGACCGGTTCCAGCGTTGCACTCGGGCCACCACTCACACCCAGCAGCACATCGCCATCGAACAGTGCGTTGAAATGCTGGTCATCAAGAAACTGATTATCTGGCTCAGAGCACGTGTCCCACGCCACGTCGGTGGGACGATAGAGTCGGCGTGGATTAACTACGGCAACAATCTTTACACCCAACCCTGCCGTTTTTAATTTTTCGGCGGCTTCAAATACCGGCAACAGAATCATGTCACCCACCACGGCGAACACGATTGTTTTCGCACCTTTATGTTCCAGCAAAGTAATTGCCCCGTCAGCCAAGGCACGGCGACTTTGTTCCAGTGTGGTACGCACTGGTAACGGACTTTTCGATGCGGTAATGACGATGCCTTTGTTGAACGTCTCCAATGCCCACGCATACGCCGCTTGAATCATGTTAGCGTCCACCGGGAACAGCGGGAATATGTTGCCATTACGCATCATGGCCGCGAAATAGGCTTCAATTTCCGGGCGCTGGTGTGTCCAGCCATTACGCCCTTGCTCCAGCGCACCCGCCGTAAACAGCGTGACGGTGCTGGGTGTTTTGCGCCGCAGCTCGGCCATGGCCTGCGTGACGGTTTGCCAGATTGGTAAACCATTGATGGCAAAACTTTCATACGAACACCACAGGCTGCGGCCGCCAAACAAAGACAGCGCCACGGCAAGACCGGCACACGCGTCTTCATTGAGCGGCTCGTACACTTGGCCATGCGGCGCTTGATGATACAGCGCATCTTCGGTGGGGTGACGAATCTTCAACGCTTCGTTGATGTTGCCTATCGCTGACGCTTCATTGCCGTCGGCGTTGGTCACCACAAAACGTGGATCCTGCTTCCCCACCGCGCCTACCAGCACGCCCATGGCGGTAGTAGGTACTTTGCTTTCGCCCACGGAAAAATCCTGTAGCGGCAGATTAGTCAAGGCTGGCAACGCCAACACCGACTCTGTTACGGCGGTGCGTGACGCAGGGCCGCCCCCGGCGCGACTGAAATTATCGCGCACGATCTGCCATGCGGCAGGCGTTAATGCGCGGCGCTGCAAGCCTGCGATGACATCGGCATTTTCCAGCGTATGCTGCGCGTAAAGATTATGTGACTTGGCACCCAGCGCGTGTACGCCCGCGCCTTTCAATTGCTTGATGATGAACACCGTGAGCTTGCCATTCAGCGCGGACTGCGCGGCTTCGTTCATGGTATCCAGCACGGCGCCCGCAAAAGCGATGCGCTGGCCGAATGAAAAGCGCGTGCTGTCAACGAATGCACCGCTCTGATTCGTGTCATCAAACTGTTTGGCATCGACCAGGTACACGGCATCAAAGCCATGGCCTTTCCAGTACGCAATCATCTCGTCATCGGTGAACAGCGAGACCATGGAATGATGTTCCTGGCTGTAACCATTCCAGATCAAGGTCGGCAGGAAATTGGTGATATTGGGATACGCCACATGAAAATGCATCATGGCGTTCAACACATACGGCTCCCCCATACCGCCGTCGCCCACCGTGAAGGGGAACAAGGTACCAGGGTGCAGCATGGCACCCGCCATGGCGAAGTGCTGCCCCTGCCCAAGCGGGCCCGCCGGGGCGAGAATACCGGGGATCGCGCCCGACAAATGACCGAGCAAACCATGCTTTTCACGATAACGCGCACGCAGATCCTGCACGGTGCGGATGCCCATGTCTTCTAGCGATGAATCCAGGAACATGGCGCTGTAAAACCCCGGCGCATGGTGCCCCACTTCGGTAACAATATTGGTATGCCCGAGCATCACCAGCGCGGCGTAAGCCTCGGCGCTACTGGCAAACCCGCCGGGATGCCCTGAAGCCTTGGCGCCGGTCATTTGCAGTGTTAAATAACGTAAAGCATCCGCCGCCAGCAGCGTCTGGTAAACCGCCTGCGGATCGCGCGGATTAGTAATGGCGCGCTGGCCGGTGCTGGTAATCACGGGCTGCGCGGCGTATTCGTCCGCCCCCGGCCAGGCGGCGCCGAAATGCTGGATGCCTTCGCAAAAATAGGGGATGGTGGCGCTGCTCATGGCGGTGTTCCTTTTGTCATTAATGGCTATTGCAGTTATGGTACGCCTGAGCCTATAATTTCGCAATATGTAATCGATTTCACATCATGAAATAACCCAGCCATGAATGCATCGCCAAAAGACACCCCTGTCAGCAGCATCCAGGTCATAGATCGTTTGGTGCAATTGCTGGACACCATTGCCGTCCACGACACGCCGCCAGCCAGCCTGAAAATCCTGTCTGCCGAGACTGGCTTGCATCCCTCCACCGCGTACCGCATCCTCGCCGCCCTGGGCAGCCACGGACTGGTGGAACGCACTGCCGCCGGGCACTATCAACTGGGCGTCAAACTGCTGAGTCTGGCGAGCCGCGTGCAGGAACGCGTCGACCTGCGCCGCGAAGCCCTGCCGATCATGGAGCGGCTGCGTAGCGCGCTGGGTGAAACGGTGAATCTGACGGTGCGCGAAGGCGACGAAGTGGTGTATGTCGAGCGTGTTTCCAGCCACAAAACCATCCGCGTGGAACAGGTGATCGGCAGCCGCGCGCCGCTGCACGTCACCGCTGTCGGCAAACTGTTTCTCGCCCACGATGGACACGCCGCTTGCCTAGCCTACGCGCGGCGCACGGGCCTGCCTGCCTACACCGCCAACACGCTCACGCACGCCGAACAATTATGGCAAGCCGCACACTGCGCGTTGCAGCAAGGCTATGCGCTGGACAATGAAGAAGCTGAGATGGGTGTGGGGTGCATCGGTGTACCGGTGCGCGATGCCAGCGGTGCGATGGTAGCGGGGCTGTCGATTTCTGCGCCAGTGCAACGGCGGCGTGATGAATGGATACCGCAGGTCATCGCGGCGGGGATGCAACTTTCAGGGCGGTTGGGGTATCATTCTTGAGATGCGGGATTGTTAATCCTGAAACGATACGAGAGGCAAGGCACATGAGCGATAAAACGTCAGCGGCTAAACACAAGAGCGCACAGGAGTGGCAGGCCACACTCACGCCCGAACAATTCCGTGTGTGCCGTCAAAAAGGCACCGAACGCGCGTTTACTGGCACGTATTGGGATCACAAAGGCGCGGGAATTTATCGCTGCGCGTGTTGCGGCACCGCGCTGTTCAGCTCAGAAACCAAGTTTGATTCAGGCAGTGGCTGGCCCAGCTTTTGGGCGCCGATCACTACGGAAAATATTGCGGCAAAAGCGGACAACAGCTTGCTCATGTCAAGAACCGAAGCGCTGTGCAGCCACTGCGATGCGCACCTGGGTCACGTGTTCAAGGATGGCCCTGAGCCGAGCGGCCTACGCTATTGCATCAATTCGGTTGCGCTGAGTTTTGATGGGGAAACGCCGGACAGCAAGGATAAATAACCCTTCCTCTGGCCTTTCGATCAGCGCCCGCGAAGATGCCAGCTCCAAAGAGATGTAAAACACACATCAAGTCATTGCAGTATTTTTGACATACATAGGCGCCACACGCTCTACCAATCCATAGGTGATGCACAATAACGCCACTGCCATACCCAATGCCACCAGCGCCATGTCCGGCATGGCATAGGCCCATAACGCCAGCCCCGCCAACATACTATTAACCGCGATTACACCCCATAGGATGCGCCCATGGCTCCATCCCAGCGGATGATGCAAACGCTGGTAGGCGTGGGAGCGATGCGCCAAATACCAACGTTCACCTGCCATCACCCGCCGCGCTAACGTCACCGTGGCGTCGAACCAAAATGTCCCGTACAAGATCACCCACAACACCAAGGGCACATCAAACCATGCCTGGCCTGCCAGCGCGAATCCGGCAATTAAAAATCCTAAAACGCTGCTGCCTACGTCACCCATAAAAATCTTGGCGCGGGGCCAGTTCCAGGGCAGAAAACCCGCGACAGCCGCCGCCAGCGCCCATGCCGGAACCGCCAACACCGCCCCGCCCGCCTGCCACAGGAAAAAACCGCCCACGCCCAGCACAAACAACGCCTCGACACTCGCGATGCCATCGGCGCCGTCCATAAAATTAAACAGGTTGATTGACCACACCATGGCAAAAAATGCCAGCGCCGCGCCCATCCATCCCCACGGCAGGTCCACCACACCCAGGGCCATGAGACTGCCACCCGCCACCCCACAATGCACCAATATCCGCCACTGCGCCGGCACATCGTAGCGATCATCCCAATAACCTATGATCGCCAGCAGCACAGCGCCCGGTAAAAATATCAACGCGTGCGCTAACGGCCACTCCCCCAAAAAAACCAACCCACCCCCCGTGATTAGCCACAGCAAGATAAATACCAGCCCCCCGCCGCATGGCGTGGCCACGGTATGGGACGAACGGGCATTGGGATTATCGAGCAACCCTTGGGCGAGCGCGTAAACACGAAAACGGCCCACCAAGAACCAAGCGGCAAGAAAAGTAGACAGCAGGGATAAAGCCAATATTAACATGCAGCCACTTTACCTCGTTTTCCCCAGGCATTTCCAGCCTGACAGTTGCATTAAATCCATCCGGGGGCAAAACTCCAGCCAATACGCCCGCACATACCCTCGGCATTTGATACGGACACACAATCAAAAGTGCGGCATAATAATATAGACTGGGTAAGCTGAAGAATAGATATATGATCGTAATTTACGACCGGAAAGGTTTTGATGCATTAATAACCTTACAGGCTACCACTTTGCGGGGCGCCCATTTGGCAGGGGCGATGCTGGGCAATGCCAATATGGTGGAATTTGATTTGCGCGGCGCCGACCTAAGCGGCGCTGATTTATCCCATGCCGACCTGCGGCTGGTGAATTTTCGCGGCGCCAACCTGAAAGGGGCAAACTTAACAGGCGCGGATATGACGGGCGCGGATTTAACCGGGGCGGATATCAGCGATACGGTGTTGCAACCTTCCAATCTGGCGGCGGTGATTGCCCAGATTATCAACGATTAACCCTGACACTGCGCTTATGCCCTAGCAGGCTGTTGAAAATCTCATTTTCAACAGCCTGCGTGCGGTACACGGATGTGCCGCCATTTTTCAAGCACGGTTTATGTGCTTGAAAAATGAAGTA
>JAGVME010000149.1 GCA_020053945.1 Gammaproteobacteria bacterium | reverse complement strand
TGGCCAGATAGCCTTCTAAATTGAGAACTGGGTTGAACCGAACCTGCGCTATAGTGAAATAGGCAGGCGCATTGTTCATTTTTTTGCCCATGGCACCCTCACGCTCATAGTTTACAATCGAGTTTACACTTTACACTATGGTTGACACTCTATGCAAGCCCAGGTTCCGTTGGACTCTACAACCCCGCCAACACCCGCTCTGCCGCATCCAGTGTCGCATCAATATCCGCTTTGCTGTGTGCCGCTGAAACAAAGCCTGCTTCAAAGGCGGACGGCGCGAGATACACGCCTTGTTCCAGCATGCCGTGGAAGAACAGCTTGAAGCGGTCGACATTGCAGTTCATCACCTGGGCATACGATTGCACCTCGGGGAGATCGGTGAAGAACACGCCGAACATACCGCCTACCTGCGCGGTGCACAGCGGTATGTGCGCGGCTTTGGCGCGCGCTTCCAGGCCGTCGGTGAGGCGTTGCGTCATGGTAGACAATGATTCAAAGAAGCCAGGCTTCATGATCTGTTTCAGTGTGGCGAGGCCTGCCGCCATCGCCACCGGATTACCGGACAATGTGCCCGCCTGATACACCGGACCGAGCGGCGCGATGTGGTGCATGATGGCTTTTTTGCCGCCAAAGGCGCCCACCGGCAAGCCGCCGCCGACCACTTTGCCAAGCGTGGTGAGATCGGGCGTGACACCATAAAACTGCTGGGCGCCACCCAAGGCAACGCGGAAGCCGGTCATCACCTCGTCAAAAATCAGCACCGCGCCGTAATTGTCACAGATCGTGCGCAACCCTTCGAGAAAACCCGGCAAGGGCGGAATGCAGTTCATGTTGCCGGCCACCGGCTCGACAATGATGCAGGCGATCTGCTGGCCGATATGGGCGAAGGCCTCTTCGACTTGCGCCAGATCATTGTAACTGAGCGTGATAGTATGCTCGGCCAGCGCCAACGGCACGCCCGATGAGGATGGCACGCCCAGGGTCAGCGCGCCCGAACCGGCCTTCACCAGCAGCGAATCGGAATGGCCGTGGTAACACCCTTCAAATTTAACGATCTTGTCGCGCCCAGTGAAGCCACGCGCCAGACGAATCGCACTCATGGTCGCCTCGGTGCCGGAACTGACCATGCGCACCATTTCCATCGACGGCACCAGTTCGCATAACAAGTCGGCCATGGTAGTTTCAATTGCCGTGGGCGCGCCAAACCCCAAACCATTGGTGGCGGTGTCGACCACGGCTTTAATCACTTCGGGATGCGCATGGCCCAAAATCATCGGCCCCCAGGAGCCGACATAATCAATGTAACGCTTATCATCTTCGTCATACACATACGACCCGGCGCCGCGCTTGAGAAACACTGGCTCGCCGCCCACGCCGCGAAACGCGCGTACCGGCGAATTTACGCCACCGGGAATATGCCGCTGCGCCTTAACAAATAAGTCGTGTGATCGTGTCATGGTTGATTCCTCAAATGCTCGAAAAGTTGTGTGTAGCGCCGTGCCGCCTGTTCAGGATCGGCCTGGCCAAAAATGCCGTGTACCACCGCCAGCATATCCACACCAGCGTCAATCAAGGGCGCGGCGTTGTCGGGCGTGATGCCGCCTATCGCCACCACGGGGATGGACAATTGCGCCTTGGCCTGGTGGATTAAATCAAGATTCGCTGGCGCGGCATCCGGCTTGGTATGCGAGGCAAAAAAACGGCCGAACGCCACATAACTGGCACCCGCCTGCTGCGCCGCCACGGCCCGATCAAAATCATTGTAGCAGGACACACCGATAATCGCCGCGTCACCCAGCGCCCGCCGCGCTTCGCGCAACGCCGTATCGTCGCGCCCCAGATGCACGCCGTCGGCGCCTATGGTGGCGGCCAGCGCCACATCATCATTAATAATCAGCGGTACGCCGTGCGCCCGGCACACGGCCAGTAAATCACGCGCCTCGCGTTCGCGGTATGCGTTATCTGCGCTTTTATCACGGTATTGCACCACCGTTGCACCGCCGACAATCGCCGCTGCAACGCGCTCCAACAGCCTTGGCACACCATCCGTAATCGCATACAAACCGCGCAAGCGCATACTTACTCGTCTTTTGCGTCGGCTCCGCGCGCCCAGAACAAGCGGTTCGGCAGGTATTGCCCCATACCCAGGCGATAGCCGTGCTTGAGCGTTTCCCAGGTATATTCCTGCGCTTCATGAATCGCCGTAAACGGTTCCATGCCATGCGCCAGCAACCCGGCAATCGCCGAGGCCAATGTACAACCTGAGCCGTGATAACTGGCGGACAGCCGCTCCCAGGAAAACGACTCCAGTTGGCGGCGGTTGCCGTAGAGTGTGTTGATGACCGTGGGAGTATTTTCATGGGTGCCGGTGATCAGCACAAACTCGCAACCGCACTCCAAAATCTCCTGCGCGCACGCGTCCAGCGTATCGGCCTCCGGCGCGAAGGCGCGCGCCTCAAGGCTGTTGGGTGTCAGCACGGTGGTCAAGGGAAACAGCAGCGTCACCATCGCCTCCATCACCTCGTCATCAGCCAGTTCGCCACCGCCTCCTGCCATCACCACCGGATCCAACACCACCGGGATATCAGGATAATCCTGCAATAGTGTATGCACCGCCTCAACATTGGCGACACTGCCCAACATGCCGATCTTAAAAGCGGCCACCGGCATATCTTCCAATACCGCACGCGCCTGCGCGATCATCTGCATAGCATCAAGAGGAAAGTAACTCTGTACGCCCTGCGTGTCCTGTACTGTGGTAGCCGTTATAACGGGCGCCGCATGGCAGCCCATGCTCGCCAAGGTTTCAATATCCGCCTGAATCCCGGCTCCACCCGTCGCATCACACCCTGCGAACACCATCACCACCGGAATAGGTTGTTCATCCGTCATGCCTTGGTTCTCCTAATCAACACAAACAAAATAAGCCAAAGACCGACCCCTTGGGCAAAGTTTTGCTAAAATGGGATTTTACCACCGCATTCATGGATTAACCCACTTTTTTAGAGAACACCCGTCTTGGGACTGGAACACGACAATGAAAACCTATATGTGCGTTATTTGCGGCTTTATTTATGATGAGGCTAAAGGCTTGCCAGAAGAAGGTCTCGCGCCCGGCACGCTCTGGAAAGATGTCCCCCTCACTTGGCGCTGCCCGGATTGCGGCGCAGGCAAGGAAGACTTTGAGATGATGGAACTATAAGTTGTGGGGCGCAATGCGCTGCGTTTATTGACACCCTACATTACTGTTGGGCACCTCTAAAAATTCACCAACTGCCATTCCGGTTAAGCGGAGTGGCAAATTATCAGCGGCACCCTGTTTGCTGTCTGGGTTTACTGTCTGGCGGCCTTTACTGGCAGTTGCGCCATGCCTTCAACACCCTGGCTGCGCAAATACTCATCATAGCTGCCACTAAAATCAATCACACCTTCGGGCGTCAACTCAATGATGCGTGTCGCAAGGGATGAGACGAACTCTCGGTCGTGGCTGACGAAAATCAAGGTGCCGGGGTAATTTTCAAGCGCCAGATTGAGCGCTTCGATGGATTCCATATCCAGGTGATTGGTCGGTTCGTCCATGATCATGATATTGGTGCGCTGCAACATGAGCTTGCCAAACAGCATACGGCCCTGCTCACCGCCGGAGATGACTTTGACGGACTTGTAAATTTCGTCATTGGAAAATAACAGACGCCCCAAAATACCACGCGTCACCTGCTCGTCGTCGCTGGGCTTGCCCCATTGGCGCATCCAGTCGAACAACTGCATGTCTTCGGCAAAATCCGTGGCGTGATCCTGCGCGAAATAACCGATCGTCGAATTTTCTGACCATTTGAGCTTGCCGCTATCCGGCGCTATTTCACCGATCAAGGTGCGCAACAGTGTGGTTTTACCGATACCGTTTTGCCCAATCACTGCAACACGCTCACCCACTTCGATAACAAGATTCAGGTTTTTTAGCAGCGGTTTTCCGACAAATCCTTTGCTCAACCCTTCCAGCTCCAGCGCCAGACGATACAGTTTTTTATCCTGATCAAAGCGAATAAACGGACTCACACGACTGGAGGGCTTAACGTCTTCCAGAATGATTTTGTCGATCTGTTTGGCGCGCGATGTCGCTTGCTTGGCTTTGGACGCATTCGCGGAAAAACGGCTGACGAAGGTTTTCAGCTCAGCGATCTGGGCTTTTTTGCGCTCATTATTATTTAACATCTGCTCGCGTATTTGCGTCGATGCCGTCATATACGCATCATAATTACCGGGATAGAGACGTATTTCGCCGTAATCAAGATCCGCCATATGGGTGCAGACGCTGTTGAGGAAGTGGCGGTCATGCGAGATGATAATCATGGTGCTGTCACGCGTATTCAGCACGCCTTCGAGCCAGCGGATAGTGTTGATGTCGAGGTTGTTGGTGGGCTCATCGAGCAATAATATTTCAGGATCGGCGAACAAGGCCTGCGCCAGCAACACGCGCAATTTCCAGCCGGGCGCAACGGCACTCATCGGCCCGCTGTGCAGTTCCAGCGGAATGCCCACACCCAGCAACAACTCACCGGCGCGCGACTCGGCGGTATAACCATCCAGCTCGGCAAATTCAACTTCGAGTTCGGCCACTTTCATGCCGTCTTCTTCGCTCATATGCGGCATTGAGTAGATGCGGTCACGCTCGCTTTTGATGCGCCACAGGTCTGCATGCCCGATAATCACCGCATCTAGCACGGTGTAATCTTCGAAGGCAAATTGGTCTTGGCGCAACTTGCCCAGACGCTCGTTGGGATCAATCGAAATTGAACCCGATGTGGCCGCCAGATCGCCGCCAAGAATCTTCATGAAGGTGGATTTGCCCGATCCGTTAGCGCCGATCAGGCCGTAACGGTTGCCATTGCCAAATTTAACCGAGACGTTTTCGAAAAGCGGCTTGGCGCCGAATTGTATGGTGATGTTGGCTGTTGAGATCACGTTATTATTCCAGAATAAAGTTTAGGTCTTATTTCCGTGGCGTGCCTGCCCCTGCAAAACAGGGGCAGGGCGTATCATCTACTATCTACGCTTGAGCAGGGCGGGCAGTTCCTGTGCGCCACGCGGACGCGCCGCCGGGTGCGCGGGACGTTGCGAGGTGCTTTTCTCGCTGCGATTACCGTCATTAGAAGCAGCGCCTGGCGCGCGCCGTGGCTTGTTGTCTTGCGAATGCGGCCGGGCGGCACTGTTGCTGGTATTGCGCCGCACAGCGTCGTGATTAACCGCGCGCGCAGGGCGCGGCGACAGTTCCTGCCCATCCCTAGACCCACCGCTGGGCTTCCTGCCCGGCGCGCTGCCACGCTGACTGCCACGCCCATTAGGAATCGGCTGCGCCTTCAACGCCGGATTCGGTTCATACCCTGCGATAACCACTTTAGGTATTTCACGCTTCATCAAGCGTTCAATATCTTTAAGATAAGCATGTTCATCCACGCACACTAACGACAATGCCTCGCCTTCATTACCGGCACGCCCGGTGCGGCCAATACGATGCACATAGTCTTCAGGGATGTTGGGCAATTCGTAATTTACAACGTGAGGTAACTGGTCAATGTCGAGTCCGCGCGCGGCGATGTCCGTTGCCACTAAGACACGCACCGTGCCCTGTTTAAACTCGGCCAATGCGCGGGTGCGCGCACCCTGGCTTTTATTGCCGTGAATGGCGGCGGCGCTGATGCCGTCCTGCTCAAGCTGTTCACACAAACGATTCGCGCCATGCTTGGTGCGCATGAATACCAGCACTTGCTGCCAGTCATGCGAACTGATCAAAAATGACAACAGCGCGCGTTTGCGCTCACGGTCAACCGGGTGAACCACTTGCGACACCAGTTCAGTGGCGGTGTTGCGGCGCGCCACTTCAACCAGCGTGGGCGCGTTTAACAGGCCATCGGCAAGGGTCTTTATTTCGTCGGAGAAGGTGGCGGAAAACAACAGGTTTTGGCGCTTCTTGGGCAGCAATGCCAGCACCTTGCGGATGTCACGAATGAAGCCCATGTCGAGCATGCGATCCGCTTCGTCGAGCACCAGAATTTCAACCCTGGACAAATCCACGGTTTTTTGTCCGACATGATCAAGCAAACGCCCCGGTGTCGCCACCAGAATATCCACGCCACTGCGCAGGGCGCTGATCTGCGGATTGATGTTGACGCCACCGAAAACTACCAGCGACTTTAACGGTAGATATTTGCCATAGGTGGTAACACTTTCTTCAACCTGCGCCGCCAGCTCACGCGTGGGCACGAGGATCAACGCGCGAATCACGCGGCGACCCTCGCCGGGTGGCCGGGCATTCAGGCGCTGCAATAACGGCAAGGTAAACCCCGCCGTTTTACCCGTGCCGGTCTGTGCCGCGCCCAGCACATCGCGCCCCTCAAGAATCACGGGGATGGCCTGAAGCTGGATCGGCGTGGGTTCGCTATAGCCTTTTTCGGCCACAGCACGGAGTAATTCGGCCGACAGGCCGAGGGTAGTAAATGACATATGATGTTTGCTCCTGGACTGGCCTACCAACTGGTCTATTTAAAACGCAGGTTTGAGCCGGTCTAGGCGCTATCTGTAAGTGTGTGTTCGAGGCTAACGAGAGGATGACCGCGAATAAGGAGTGCGCTGACCGGAATGCGCATATGAAAGTATAATTATACCACAGAAACCACCTGCCGACCAATTCTTCATCCCACTGCCTTGAAGCCTGTCATTTTATCGCGGCTTGGCCGCGCAAATTTACTTGGCCATTACAGTTCTGCTACCCTGTCGGGAAACAGACGCAAAACCCTCATGGAGTGGAGTTCAGTATAGCCATGGTAATCACAATCAAAGAACTTGCCGCGATATGCGGCGCGGATATCCTGGGTGGAAATCCCGAACAAACCATCCATTCCGCCGCCAACCTAGACGAGGCCAGCACCCATCAACTGACCTTTCTCGGTAACGCGAAATACGCAGGCAAATTAAAGACTACCCAGGCCAGCGCGGTGTTGGCGCCACAAACCACACCGGAGGGTGCAGTGAACGTTGACACCTGCCTGCTGCGGGTGGCTGATCCCGAGATGGCTTTTATTGCCTGCCTGAACCGGCTTTATCCGCAGAAAGTGGGCAGCGGCGCGCTGAACCCCAAGGCGCACATCGACCCAACGGCACGCTTGGGCGCAGATACCTGCGTGGAGGCGTTCGCGTCGATCGGCGCGCGCGCCACGCTGGGCCGCAACTGCTGGGTGATGGCCGGGTGCCGTATTGGTGATGGCGTGGCGCTGGGGAATAACTGTGTGCTGCATCCGAACGTGGTGCTTTATGACGGCGTGCGATTGGGAGATAACGTCATTGTGCACGCCGGGGCTGTGATTGGTTCTGATGGCTTCGGTTACAAACTGCGGAATGGCGCGCACATCAAATTTCCGCAGGTGGGCACGGTGGTGATCGAATCAAATGTGGAGATCGGCGCCAACACCTGCATCGACCGCGCCGCGCTGGGCGAAACCCGTGTGGGCGAGGGCACGAAAATTGATAACCTGGTACAGGTAGCGCACAACGTGCGGATCGGCGCGCACTCCCTGCTTTGCGGCCAGGTGGGCATCGGCGGTTCCACTGTGATCAATGACTACGTGACGCTGGCCGCACAGTGCGGCGTGGCCGACCATGTCGCCATCGGTGCGTACGCATTGGTGTTTGCGCAATCGGGCGTGACTAAAAATATCGCGGACAAAGATCAGGTGATGGGTTTTCCGGCCGTTAACCGCAAGGAATGGTTGCGCGAAAAAGCGGCGCTGCGGCACCTGGCGGATAATCAAAAAGAGCTTGGGGAACTGGTGCGCTTGCTGCCCAAATTGCAGGATAAGGCTCCTGACGAATAATATCATGGTTTGATGCGGATCTATTCCACCGTAGGCGTCGGGCATGGCGAATTTATGAAGCGCCCTTATTTAACCCAGCTCCAACGCCACTTCTGCCACGTCCTCCCCTTGGATATAAAACCCGCGCATTTCCAGCACGCCTTTGGTGTTGAGGGAAATGATCAGGTACAGCGCCTCGGGATAACCCGCTTCATTGCGATCCATCATTGAGGGCGCGGCAGGCGCGGTGGGATGGGAATGGTAAATGGCGAACAACGTTTCCCCACGCGCCCGTATCTGGCGCAGCGCGTCAATCTGCGTTTTGGGATCCATGATAAAGCGCTGCTGCGGCTCAACGGCGATATTCGGCACGGGATAACAATGTTGCGCCACCCCGTCGCGTGCGCCGATCAGGCCACAAATCTCGCAATCAGCGCCTAATTGCGCCTGATGCAGTAATTCGTTAACCAGGGCGCGCGGCATTTTAACGGCAATCATAGCTATCCTTTCTTTTGTAGTTCAATATGATGCATTATACCGCAGGCGGGGGGTCTCAGGCAGGCCAGCCAGCCTCTTCCACTCCCTAAAATAATGGTATGCTATTAGGGTAGTTAACATCTATCTCAACCTACGGAAAGGACATAAATATGGAATACCTACGACGCATTGCCAAACCCATCAGTCATTTTGTAATTTTTGCTTTTCTCTGGCTAGGCCTGCAATTGCCTGCCGCACAAGCCGGGATTGTCGGCACTGAAATTATTGTCAGTAACGCACAAGCCCAGCAAGACCGAACGCAAATCATGAACTTACTTGATCGCAAAGACATTCAAGAGCAACTTATCAGCCATGGTGTTAACGTAGAGCAAGCCAAGACGCGTGTAGACAGCCTGAGCGATGCCGAAACACATACGCTGGCTAACCAGTTGAACACCCTGCCTGCGGGCGGTGATAGCAGTATCCTGGGGGTGATCGTGCTGATCTTTCTGGTGCTGCTGGTTACCGATATCCTGGGCTTGACTAACGTCTTTCCCTTTACCAAAAAGCATCGTTAAACTTACTTCATGACACCTATACAATTACCCAGCCTCGGCTGGGTAATTTTTCTATGCCTTTTTCTTGTTGCGGGCTGCGCAACGCCGCCGTTGCAGACTGAGCAGTTGCTCAAGTCCCCCGCTGCGCAGCAACCCCCGGTAGAACTCACCGCCGTACCTTTTTTCCCCCAAGAAGAATTTCAATGCGGCCCCGCGGCGCTTGCCACGGTATTGAATTGGTCTGGCACGCAACTGACCCCCGAAAGCCTCGCACCCCAGGTGTATCTGCCAGGACGTCAAGGCAGCTTGCAATTAGAGTTGCTGGCGGCGACGCGCCGGCACGGGCGTATTCCTTATGTGCTACGGCCTGAGATGGAAACGCTGATCAACGAAGTGCGCGCCGGACATCCGGTGCTGGTGCTGCAAAACCTCGCGTTTAACTGGTATCCAAAATGGCACTATGCCGTGGTGGTGGGCTTTGATTTACAGCATGATAAAATCATTCTGCGCTCGGGGCGTGAGCAACGGCAGGTGCTGCCCATCAAACTGTTCGAGCGTACCTGGCGCCGCAGCGGCTATTGGGCGATTATCGTAACGGCGCCCGACGATGTGCCGCTGAGTGCTGAGGAGATTTCCTATCTGCAGGCGGTGGCGCCGCTGGAACGCCTGCAGCGTTGGCAAGATGCAAAAACTGCTTACACTGCCGCCCTCGCACGCTGGCCAGGCAGCATCACCGCGCGCATGGGGCTAGGCAACAGCTTGTATGCGTTACACGATGTGCGCGGCGCGGAAACCGCGTACCGCCATGTCACCCAACAAGACCCGGATTTCGCGCCCGCTTACAATAATCTCGCGCAAACGCTCGCCGACCAAAACCACCTGGACGCCGCTGAACAAGCCGCACGCCACGCGGTGGGCCTGGGTGGCCCGCTGCTGACAACATATCAAGATACTTTGCGGCAGATCATCGCCCGGAAAAAACCAGCGCCATGAATAAACCCCGCATGGAAATCGAATACTGCACGCAATGCCGCTGGCTGCTGCGCGCGGCGTGGATGGCGCAGGAACTGCTTACCACCTTCGAAGCTGACTTGGGCGGCGTCACACTCGTGCCGGGCACGGGGGGTATTTTTGAAGTGCGGCTAGATGACGAAATTATTTTCTCGCGCAAAGCGCAGGGGCGCTTTCCTGAATCCAAGGAGCTTAAACAGCAGGTGCGTGACCGCATCGCACCGGATAAGCCATTGGGGCATAGCGACCGCTAAGGGCTTGTGCGAACCCTGAAAACCTAATAGGCTCAATGGCCGTGATGTTGGTGCGCGCCACTGTCTGCCGCCGCATTTGCTGGCTTGTCATATCCACGCAATACATCATAACGCCTTACCTGATCTGGCGTAAGAATAGCCTTTTGCCCAAGGTGCGCCTCAAGGTGGACCTGGCGGATTTGCGCGTGCAATGTGGCGATATTTTCCAAGGTGGATTGCAGCGTATCTTTTGTGATGTTACCTGTCGCAAATAATGTGTCGAGCAACTGTTCCTGTTCCACCAGCGCTTTGCCTAAACGCATGGCTTCGGCCTGCATGGAATTGAATTGTTGCTGGGTGCGGGCGTGTTGTTCGGGGGAAAGCTGGAGTTGTTGCGATAACTCAAGAACATGCGCGGGGCCGGGATAATGGTTTAGCTCCGCGGCTTTTGCAAAACCAGCGCCCTTGCCTGCCAGATAACTTTTTATTTCATCGGGCGACAACGCTTTTATGCCGCGCTGCTCCTGCCCTATGTAAGGTGAGAGCGTGGGTTGATTTGCAAAAGCAACGCCGTTAAACGCCAGGCACAGGGTTAAAAGGGTGTGGGGCCGCTTCAGCATGGGTACATCCTCCATTACGCTTGAGGTTATATAACTGACCTTGCGCATCCCCTTCTCCCACATACGGGAGCACAGCCCGTCACATCACCGCTTTTGGCCGCGAGAAGGGTAAGATAGTGGCGGAGGCGGGGCGCGCGGATAGGGTGGATTGTTTTACAGCGCCTTTCGCCGCCACGCCACGGGCCTGGGAAGACTGCATCATCAGCAGCGCATTCAACAGGCCGCGTTCGCTGTACACGGAGTCCCACATTTTATTGAACAGATGTATGCAGGCGTGCATAGGATTACTGCAGCGCTGGCGTTCCATGTCAATGCGCCACTGCAAACGGCGCAACTGCGGTTGCCGTTCAAGGGGGGCATTGGCGATAACCGCTTCAATGAGATCGGCGCGCCGCTGGGCGAAGGCCGTGGGATCGGTCTTCGCCAACATCGCCCATTCATCAAAGTCAAAAGGTTTCATGGCCATGATCAATGATGATGGTCATCGCCACTGTGCGCATGGCCATGCTCCAACTCTTCTTCCGTTGCGGGGCGTACGTCGGCCACTTCAATGTCGAAATGCAAAATCATACCCGCCAGCGGGTGGTTACCATCGAGGATGACGCTGGCTTCGTCTAATTGGGCAATGGTAAAGATTTTTTCACCTTCCGGGCTATCAATGGAAACACGGTCACCGGGCGCCAGGTCGGCATCGTCTGGGAACTGCTCGCGCGGCACTTCAATTTGCGCTTCGGGGTCACGTTCACCATAACCCTGCGCGGGATGGACAATAATGTGGGGTTTGGCGCCCACTGATAAACCTTCCAGGCCTTTTTCCAGGCCGGGAATGATGTTGCCGTGACCGTGCAAATAGGTAAACAACTCGCCATCTTCTGTGGCGTCAAGAGTATCGTTGTTTTCGTCCGTAAGCTCGTATTGCATGGACACTACCATGCCGTGGGTGATTTTCATGAAAAAAGCCTCATTAATAATTTAGGGAAACGCCGAACGTTTCCTTAGCATGGGTTACGCTGGGTAAAATAAGATTTGTTGTAACTATATCACACATTTGCCCATTAAATGATGTCGGAATCGACAAAAAATGCCGTTAAAACCCTCTATTATTCAATAGCCTGCGCCGCACCACAGGAGCTTATTGAGAACGGCGGTAAGGCAGCGGTTAACCTATTGAAAATAAATTATTTTCAGGGTGGGGACGGGGTTTGGAGTGGCTGGCTGGCTAGGCGGCGCGGGATCCATGACAGTGGCAGGCTCTTCCCCTATGGGCAGCATGATTTTAGACAATGACACGGGCTCGCCGCCCAGGCGGTATTGGTAGATGACGGTAAAGGCCATGACGCGGCGCACGTAGTCACGGGTTTCCTTGAAGGGAATATTTTCCACCCATAATTCTGCGGATATCGTATTACATGGGGCCGGTAGCCATTGCCGCACCCGCCCGACGCCGGCATTATAGGCGGCGGTGGCCAGCACCGGGTTAGCGGCAAAGCGGTCTAACCCGGTGCGCAGATAGGCGGTGCCTAACCGCACGTTCACTTCTGGCAAGAGCAAGTTGTCGATATTTTTCAGTTTCATTTTTAACTCTTTGGCGACCATGCGCGCGGTGGCGGGCATGAGTTGCATCAAGCCCAGCGCGCCCACCGGCGAACGCGCGTCGGCCACAAAAGCGCTCTCCTGACGCATAATCGCAAACGCCCAGGCGGGGTCAATGGCGCTGTCTTTGGCACGTAATTCCACATGCTCACGGTGATCAAGTGGGAATAATAATTCCAGATCGTCTTGCCGGGGCGCCTGTGCGAGGGTGAAGATGGCGCCGTCACGCCATCCCCAGCTATGGGCTAATTGTGCGGCGCGCAGCTTGAGGGGCTCATCCAAGTTCTGGAGGGTATAATTCCATTCACGGCGCGTGTCTGGCAAACGCCCCAGCGCATAAAATTCGCGGGCGCGCGCAATGCCGGCCATCCGCTCTACCACCGCCATGTCTTCGGCGCTAAACAACAGCGGACGATGAATCAGGGTATAGGGCTGACCAAGACGGTCCGCCGCCAGAAAGCCGTAATAATCACGCCCTATCAGGCGGGCGTAAAGGCCAGCGGCCTGCTCGGGGAAACCTAGTTGCCCAAGCGCGCGTGCTTGCCAGTAACGCCAGCGTGAAGAGGTCTGCTCTTCAACGCTAAGCTGCGAAATCCAGGTGAGCGTCGCACTCCAGTCGCCGCTGTTCATGGCCAGCAACACGCGCCGTTCACGCACGCGCTGATCCTCCTCATTGGAATCCAAAGCCCCCAGCCAGACACTGGCCTGCGGGTCATTCTGCGCCGCCAGCGCCAGGGCAAGGCTGCGGTTCACCGCCGTGATGTGCGCTGCCGTGAACGGTTGTGTAGCACGCAGGGTTTGCCACACATCCACCGCGCCCGCCGCATCATTTAATGCCAGGCGTTTGATCCCATACGCAAGAATATTCGGGAGCTGGGGATGTTGCAGGTTAAATGCGGGCAGCGTTTTTATGCGTTCCGGACGTTGGCGCAACTCCAGCCACCCGCCCGCCCACAATTGATCCGCAGGCGGTAAAAGGTGGCTCAGAGACCGCGCCAGATCGAGCTGGCCCGCCTCTATCGCCAACCCCAGGCGCTTGCCACACTAGACCATCACTCAAGCCCCCCGCTTGGCGCCATGCTTCAAAGAGGCTATCGCATACCGCCGATAGGGGTTGCCCTGTGAGCCACACAGTTTCAAGGTCGGCAAATGCATCCGCCGCATTGCCCGTGCGCAGCAAAGCGCGGCGGTTCAGGCAGGGCATTTCACCGCTGTTATCAGCCTCGCCCTTCGCGGGTTGGTAAGCATCAATAAAATCCTGCCAACGGCCCTGGTCGGCCAGCGTACGCAACCACGCATCATACAAGCGCCACGCCAGCGGCGAATCCGCGTAGGCCCATAAAAACCCATCCACCTCAGCGGCGGGCGCCTTGTCAAGGCGGGGATATAATTCTTGATACAGCAGGTAAGGATAAAGCGGATAGCCTGCCAGTTTTGTTATCAGCCGCTGAAATTCACGGGGATTGTTTTGCTTCAACGCCTGTTCGGCAGCCACAAAATCCAGGCGTTGCTGTGCCAGGTTGTGCTGCTCTGGCTGTTGCTGCGTCACATCCACCGCGGCTTCGGCAAGCACGGCGGCGGGGACGATGGCGCCCCATAACAACCATCCTAAAATAATAATTCTCGCCCCGAAGAGCATACCACTTACCTTCTTTTGCTGAACGATCGCGTATCCGGGTTATCGGCACGCAGGCGTAAATATACTATCGCATGGAAAATAGAATCAGGGTTTATTTTCTACTGGCTTAGCTTTGTAAAACGGGAAGCTAATTATGATGGGGGAATCGCGATCAATTGATGAAGCGATCATCACGACGGGATATTATATCGGCTTTTTTGGATGGGATAATGAGCGCGGAATATTCAAGGATGGTCAGTTGTACTGTTTTTGGTATATAGAGGGGGGCATGGTTAAAAGAAAGACATGAAAAAAATAAAGCGTGTTGCGCGGTTGATTCATAAAATAACCCCTAACCCCTGGGTTGACTCCGCTGTTAGGCCTTGCCAACGCTAACCTGCCACCACCATAAATAGTGATGGCAGATTGCCCATCATCAAATCAGCGTTACGGGTTTGCGGCGACGCATCACGGTCAGGCTGGCCAGACCGATGCCGAGCAGGGCCAGCGAGGCGGGTTCGGGAACTTGTCCAACACTCCCCCGCAAACCGTATTGCAAGTGATCGACTTCGATACCGCCACTACCGTTTGAGATATGTATCCGTGAAATGCCACCCGCGTTTGTGACACCGTAAAAGCGGTCGTCCGCAGTCTCGCCGTTGTTGCTACCATCGGCATGGGTGCCCGTCAGAATACCTAGCGACAGGTTTGAAGCATCAAACGCTTCAAAACTGATGGTGCCCGCACCGTCTGTCCAAACAATACCGACCATATCGGGCAAGCTACCGAGCGTACTGGCATCAAATACGAATGAAACACCCGCAGAACCAGACGATGAAAAAAACGAGTCGCCTGCCAGTCCGCTGCCGTCGACACTGCCGTCGTCAGCGTCGACAGAGTCATGAATGGAGGAGCCGAATACCACGCTGGTTACGCCCCCGACAGGAGCGGTAACGCCGGGCGTATTCAGCAAATGATCTTCGAAGTTCTCAAGACGGAAATACGTAAAGCCAGTAAAGGGCGAAAAAGGACTGTCTGCCGAACTCAGGTAAGGCTGATCTTCCCCCGAAATAGTAGACACCTCGAAAGGAGAAAATCAATACTATAACCCGAGGTGAAGAATGAAACAAAACAGAAAACAATATACCCCCGA
>JAGVME010000120.1 GCA_020053945.1 Gammaproteobacteria bacterium | reverse complement strand
TGTAGCGCAGTCACCGCGTCGCCCAAGTTCAGTTGGCCGCTCACGCCCACGGTCAGGTCGGTGCCACCGCCAACGGCGCTGCCCCGGAAAATGCCATTGACGTAGACGTCCACGCGGGCGCCGGGCACCACGTCCACCACGCGGACAGCATTCTCGCAGGAGTAGAGTGGTTCAGCAACACGCGGCGCATTAAGGCGTTCAATCTTGCCGACCAAGGCCGTGTTGGACTTCGAGCTCACGAGCCCGCAGCCCCGCTGTACAGCAAAAATTTTATCGTTCGCGATGAGCAGGGGCGCAACCGGTACGTCGACTTCGGAGGCGTCCACCGTGCGTTCGCCAATGGGTGCGCCGAGCATTGTCGAGTACACATACACGCGTGCGCCGACATGCAGATTCGACACGCGCACGGCCGCGCCGCATTCGAAGAGCGGCTCGTGTACCTTGGGCTGCGGCAACGCCGCCGGAGCCTTGTCGACGAGTACGCCAGCGCCGGGGACGCTCCATTCGCCACACAGTTCCTGGATAGCCGTGATGGTGTTGCCGCCGATGAGCGCGGGCACCAGAAAATCGTAGCTGCCGTCCACGGGAGACTCAGCCATTCCCAGTTCGGCTCCGTCGGCGAGGATCTTCACGCGCGCGCCCATCACCAGGCCGCTCAACACGACTGTGGTGTTGCCGTCGCAAAGGGGAGGCACGACGTTGGCTACCGGCACAGGCGTATTGTCCTGCACCATCACCGGTGTCGCGTCAGCACTCTTGAGCTTGCATCGGCCACGGAGTTCCTGGCGGGCGCTGATGGTCTCGCCGAGCGCCAGGGGCGGATTTACGCCCATCCACAGCGAATCGAGGTCGAAACACGCCTGCAAATTAGGTCCGGCGCTACGCATCAGGGTGACCGTCGCGCCATGCACCACGTTGCTGACGGTGACGCGCCGTTCGCATTCACGCAGCGGCGTCTCCACGACCGGCGTCGGCAGGGTTTGTAACTTCTCGACCACCATGTCCACGGGTGGGCCATCGGTCACTATGCCCGGCGTGCCACACGCGGTCTGCTGAGCCTTGATGTCCATCCCCGGAGCCAAGGGCGTGGACAGGTGGAAGCGCGCGTTGCCGTCGTAGCTCTCCCCCGTGCCCAGTAGCATGCCGCCATCGCTCAGTTCAACCTTGGCCCCAGGCACCAGTCCCTCGAGCCAGACACATTCGCCACACTGGTTCAGGTGGCTGCGAAAGCCGACCGGACCAATGACGGGAGGCTTGGCCTGTACCTCGACAGCTTCAGGCGATGCCAGGCTCGTCTCCAGCCCGACGGTTTGTGTGGCTGTCCCCTCCTGACCGGCGGCAAGAGCCGCCGAAAGTGGAAACGTCTGGTCAGGCCAGGAGGCGATGCCGCTGCCTACGATTGCGCCATTGGCAAAGATGGTTACCGTCGATCCAGTGAGCTGCTGTTGCACTCGGACACGACCACTGCACTCGGACAGCGAACCAATTACCCGGGGGGGAAGTAAAGCCATAGTAACCTCCAAAATTTTAACTCAGGCTTGCGGCATGAATTTTTCATTTACAGCAAAAGTTGGCAATACCGCTCTTGATGATTGCAGGCTAACCTATAGGAAGTTACAAACTGGATACATAATCAAACGAAATTCAAATAAATAAGGGGTGCGGTTTTAATAAGCGGGGTAGAGTGAGGGGGACGTGCCTAATGAGAAATAGCGCCCAATACAAGGTAAACCATCCATCTCATTGGGTGGTTGTGGGCGCAGGATAAAAAACCGAAAAATTTATGTGGCTACAATGGTGTTTCAAAACTGTTCATCAATGTCATGGTAGGGCAACGGGAGCGGAACGATTTTTATGCCCGGTTGCCCAGCATCCAAATCCGCGCATGCGTCGCCCCTTCGGTGACGGCGATGGTTTCCACTATTTCATCGTTCTTGCCGTCGATGACGACCAGCGATCCTGCTTCGGCATTCGATGAGAATACCAAGTCTGTGTTGCCATCTTGCGCCAAAAAAGCCACTGATCCGGCGGGGCCGGTTTTTAGCTGTTGTATCAGGCGCAGCTTGGGTAAGGCGGCAAGGTCAAATACCAGCAGCACGTCGGGCTTGATGTTGGCTTGTTGCTCGGGACTGCCGGAGTTGCCGGTGGTCATGTAGAGTTTGGTGCTTTCGGCGTTGAAGTAATATTTACTGAAGTAAATGTCTGGCAGGTCAAGATGATCCACTATAGTTTGGGTGAGGGTATCGAACACGGCGATTTTGGCGATGACGTGGTTGAGATCTGTTTTTCGATCTGCGCCACGTGCGATGAGATAGCGGCCGCTTTGTTTGTTGTCCGGTACAGCGAACAGGTTGCTGTAACCCTTGAGGGGCATACGCGATTCAATGGTGTTGGTGAGTGGGTCAATGGTGGCGAGTGTGCCGTAACCACTATTGAGGTTGTATAGCTTGCCAGTGACGGACGAATAGGCCAGGCCGTGTGGAAAGGCGCGATTGGGCTGGAAAGTTGCGCCTTCGTCGGCAACGCCATCTTCATGTTCAGGCTCACATAGGTTAATGGTGGTAAGCAGTTTCAGGTAATGTTCCACATCTTTCTCATCGTTACCAATCACGGAGACCGTGCCATCGTTAAGATTACTGATGTAGGCGCGGCGTGGCATGCCAGGTGCGGCAGGAGAGGGCGTGGTAAATGCCGCCTGGTGATGGCCGCGGCCGACGCAGATGGTTTTGAGGTATTGCACATCCAGACGGCTGGTGGTGTTGGCAATGACGGTGACGGATGAACCTTTGTCGCCGTCGTTCATGAACCAGTCGCGGTTGGAATACGGGTCAGCATAGAGGTGTGCGGGGAAACCGTCGACGGGAAATGTGGTTTGGATATGTGTTTCTTTGGTGCTGGGATTGAGCAATACCACCTGGCGCTCGGGCGTCATGCCCACCAATATCGGCTTGAGCATTTTTTCCAGGCCGGTGTCAGGTGCCGTGGGAAAATGCTCCATGGTGGTTGCGCCATTTTTGCGGGTGATGATATGCAGTGTTCCAGTTTTGCGGTTACCGATGTAGTAGACCACGGAAAAGTCGTGTGAAATTGCAGCTAAGCCGTGTGAAATTGCAGTGCTGTCGGGTGATGTTAAATTTGCAGGCGTCATTAATATAGGCTCTCGTCGATTTTAATTACTGAAGGTCAATTACTGAGTGAACGTCCACCATCCACTGTCAACACATGGCCGCTGATGTAGCCCGCGTCGCGGATTAAAAATAGCACAGCCTGGGCGATATCGTGCGGCGCACCGGCGCGTTTGAGGGCGGTGCGTGAAATAATATATTCCTTTGCTGGCGCCTCAATAGCATGTTCCGGCCATAATATCGCGCCGGGCGCAACGGCGTTAACGCGCACCGCCGGGCCGAGTTCACGTGCCAGCGCCTTGGTGAGCATCACAAGTCCGGCTTTGGCGATGCTGTAGACAGGGTGGGCTTTCAGTGGCCGGTCGGCGTGGATGTCTACAATGTTCACGATGCAACCGTGGTGTTGCGCGAGATAAGGCGCGGCGGCCTGCGCCAGAAAAAACGGCGCTTTGAGATTGCTGCCCATCAGGTCGTCCCACTGCGTTTCGGTAACGCTGCCCACTGGCGTCGAGTAAAAGCTCGAGGCGTTGTTCACCAGTACATCAAGGCGCTGCCAGGTATCCACTGCCGCGTCTATCAGCGTGGGCAAAGCGGGAGTATCGAGCAAGTCGGCCTGCACCAGGGCCACAGAATCGGCGCGGATCGCATGCAGCTCGGCCTGTAAGCGCTGCGCGGCCGCGCCAGAGTGGCGGTAGTGCAGCACCAGATTCATGTCTTGCGCATGCAGCGCCCGCGCGATCGTCGCGCCTATACGATGCGACGCGCCGGTAACCAGCGCGACTTTACCGATGAGATTGCCATGGTCAAAAGATGTCATTTTTAAAGTATACTATGCTTCCGCTTTTTCTTAGAGCCTGTCCGTGAATAAATCCCCCGAAAACCCCCATATCCGCAGCTTCGTGCGCCGCGACGGACGCTTCACCGACGCGCAGCGCCATGCCCTGGAATCGTTGTGGGCAGATTACGGCGTAGAGCCAAGCGAAGAACCACTGGATTTTACGTCCCTGTTCGGCGGCCGCCACGCCCCTCAGCATCTGGAGATCGGCATTGGCATGGGCGATGCGTTAGTGGAGATGGCACAGGCTGATCCTGAAAACAATTACCTTGGTATTGATGTGCATCGCCCCGGCTTGGGCAGCGTCATGCAAAAGGCGCATGCCCGTGAATTAAAAAACCTGCGCGTGATGAGCGCTGATGCGATTACGGTGTTGCAGAAAAATCTGCCGGATGCGTCACTTGATGCCGTATACCTGTTTTTCCCCGATCCCTGGCCTAAACGCCGCCACCACAAACGCCGCATCGTTAATGCCGCGTTTGCGGAATCCATACGCCGGGTGTTGAAGCCGGGCGGGCATTTTCATATGGCGACGGATTAGGAAGAATATGCCCGGCACATGATGGATGTCATGGGCGCTGCGCAGGGGTTTGTCAACATTGCGGGCGCGGGGCAATACGTGCCACGCCCCGTATACCGTCCGCTCACCAAATTTGAGCAGCGCGGCCAACGGCTGGGGCATGGGATTTGGGATTTAATTTTTGTGAAGGAATAGGGGGTTAAAGAATGCCGCTAACTCAATAGTACATTCTTACTCCCTCTCCCGCTTTGCGGGAGAGGGTTGGGGAGAGGGTAACAACAAAGATAAAGCAAGTATCATGCAGCCCCTCTCCCTAGCCCTCCCCCCACAAGGTGGGGGGAGGGGATATATGAATCCTTTGGTTGTGATGAAGTAAATTACAGCTGTTTCACCTGAAAATTTTTCTTGCGCAGCAGATTAATCATACCTTGCTCACCGGTCAGGTGCATGGCGCCCACCACCACAAAATACGTTTCCTTGTTTTGCAGGAAAGCTTCAACTTTTGTTGCCATGGTTTTATTTCTTGCGATAATCATTTTTTCATTAAACGTGGTTTGAAGTTCCGGCACTTCAGCAAGTGAGGCGTCGGCGACTTTTGCCAATTGCACCGGATCGCCTTGTTTCCAGGCGCTGAACATTGCCTTTAATTCATCGCCCACCTTGTTTTTTTCGATACTGACCAGCGTGTGCTTGAGCATCGCGGTTTGTTCTTTGGCAGTCAGTGAATCCATCATGCGCATTTGACTGTCGGCAGATTCCAGTTCAATGATTTTCTTTTGGTCGGCCTTGGCCCGGTTGAGAAAGTGCAAATCAATACCGTGTTCTGGCGCATAGCCCAGCCGCGCGCTTTCAGACAGCGTTAATACCATCGCCGCCATATAGGGTTTCATCATCTGCACCGCCTCCATGGGCAGGCTGTAGTTGGGCAGGATTTTCTGCATGCGTACAATCAAATCTTTGGGCAGATGACTGCTGATGTTATCCGGCGGCGTATAGAGCGCCGTCGCCATGGTCGCCATCATCGCCTGTTCATCGGTCGCATCCGCTTCAACCGCCAGTACGCTGGATTGGGTGAAAGCATCTTCGATGGTTTTATTGAGAGGGTAAAGCGCGCTGTTTCCCACATGCACTGACCCCAACACATAAACTACATTGTGTTTAGAGGTGATTTGCCATATAAAGGATTTTTGTTCGGCGTTGGCGTGAGGTGCTAAAATTGCCAGTAGCCATAGGATGGCAATGCTTCGCAAAAGGGTGTGTAATGTGGTACGCATGTGCTTTTCTCCTTGGTTAAAGCTAACGATTGAATTCAGCGGCGCGCGTTAGCGCGTCCGCTGGAATGATGAATTAGGCCATCTCACTTTTAGAGCGGGCGCAAACCAAGCAGGAATGACGCAGACGCACAGGGTTATAGCCGCGACTAGAACCCACCCCCAGTCATTACGACTTTCTGTCCATAGCATGATAAGTAGCAACGCCGACATGAGTAGAGTCGGCAGAGCTACTGAAGCTGCCAGTAACTTCCATTTTTTCGGTTCTATCCAAGCTAAAACGAAAGAGACCACAGCCGCCAGACCAACAGGCAGTGCTACTGTAGGGGAAATTGTGGCTAGGGAAGCATTGAACAACATGGTAAACGTCCAAAAGGCAACTACTCCCCCGACTAATATCCCAGCTAACAACAGTAAATATGTTTTCATGATCTGTTGGCTAACCACCAATATCCAACAACCCCAACACACACTCCAGCCCGCCATGATTAATCACCGCATGTGCCTGCGCCTGCACCGTGGGTTTGGCGTGATACGCGATACTCAGCCCGGCGATTTTCATCATTTCCAGGTCGTTTGCGCCATCACCCATCGCCACCACTTGTTGCGGCGATATGCCGAGTTGCTGGCATAGTTCCAGCAAAAACTCTGCTTTACCCACCGCACCAGTAATCTTGCCCAGAACGCGGCCGGTGAGCCGTCCATCGGCAATCTCCAGCACGTTGGCGCGCGCATAATCGAGGTTGAAGCGTTGCTTGAGACGGTTAGTAAAAAAAGTGAATCCGCCTGACACCAGGCCTATCTTGATGCCTGCCGCATGCAGCCCGCGCACTATTTCTGCGGCGCCGGGATTGGGCTTAAGCCGTTCCTTATATACGTGCTCCAGGGCGCTGGCGTCCAGCCCGGCCAGCAATGCCACACGCTGTGTCAGTGACGTTTCAAAATTAATTTCACCTCGCATGGTAGCGGCCGTAATCGCCGCAACCTGAGGTTTGACGCCAATAAAATCAGCGATTTCATCAATGCACTCGATATTGATGAAGGTGGAATCCATGTCGGTGACCAGCAACCGCACCTGTGCCGGATCAAAGTTTTCCGGCAGCAGATTAATGTCGAAATTAGCCGCGTGGCGCAAAGTGGCCAAGGTTGCTGGCGCCACAGGTGTGTCGGTACGCAGGGTGTAGTGGTCGCCACGTTTTATAATGGCGGCGTTGAGTTCATGGGCAATGGTATGCGCGGCCTCGCGGGTGAGTGCGGCGCCTTGAAGTATCAGGGTAGGCATGGGGGTTTTGTGTGTATCCAAATGGTTGGTTCATAATCATATACTATTTTGATGCGGCTTCAGATTTTAGGTTAAAGAACCTGTCATTCCGGAGATCCCACGTAATAGAAATAAAAGTTGGGCGCTACATCACACATCGCGCAAAATCTTCTCAAGAAATCGGCGCGGCGCCGATACAGTGAAGTAAGGGGCACTTTTAATTAGGCAAAAACAACGCGATTAAATCATTCAGGAAACGTTTGCCCAGATCTGTGGGGCGAATGTGGTGAATGTCCCAGGTAATGAGCTTTTTTTGCTCGGCTTGGGTGAGTGCCGCCGCTACTGTGGAAATCGGCAGGCCGGTATGTTCGGTAAACAGGGCGGTGGAAAAGCCGTCGGTCAGGCGTAGGGCGTTCATCATGAACTCCATGCCCGCGTCAGCCCGCGTTAAACGCTGGGTGCCGCCGAGCCGTTCCGCCGTGGCGGCCTTGGCCATGTAATCACGGGGGTTTTTGACTTTCCAGGTGCGCGTAATGCACTGGTATTGCGCATCACTGATTTTGGCGTGGGCGCCCGCGCCGATGCCCAGGTAGTCGCCAAAACGCCAGTAATTAAGGTTGTGGCGGCTTTCCCGCCCCGGTTGGGCGTAGGCGGAAATTTCATACTGCCCATAATGATGGGCGGCGAGCCTAGCTTGGCACTGTTCCTGCATTTCCCAGAGTGTGTCGTCCTCGGGCAAGGTGGGCGGATTGGCATAAAACGCTGTATTTGGCTCGAGGGTGAGCTGGTACAGGGAAATATGGGTCGGTTTCAGGGCGATGGCATGGTCGATGTCCAGTAAGGCTTTAGCCTCCGACTGCCCCGGCAGGCCGTACATCAGATCAAGATTAAAATTTTCAAAACCGACGGCATGCGCGGTTTCGGCAGCACTAAAAGCTTCATGTGGGCCATGGATACGCCCCAGGCGTTTCAGCATTTCGCCGTCAAAGCTTTGGATGCCGAGCGACAAACGATTGACGCCGAGGGCGCGAAATTCACGGAATTTGCCATATTCCCAGGTACCGGGATTGGCTTCCATAGTGATTTCGGCAGTGGGCCGGCAGGGCAAACGGGCGCGCACTTCTGACAACAGCCGATCAATGCTGGCCGGGGAAAACAGGCTGGGTGTACCGCCGCCGATAAAAATGCTGTCAATGGATCGCCCCCATACCGAGGGTAGATCCTGTTCCAGATCGGCGATCAGCGCCGTAATGTAGTCGGCTTCCGGAAGCGGTTGGCGGGCTTCATGGGAGTTGAAGTCGCAATAGGGACATTTACGCACGCACCACGGAATATGGATGTACAGCGACAGGGGCGGCAGTGCGGTGAAGTTAAACATAATATTTCATCAAGATGTGTCGTAAAGTGTTGCATTGTGACATTGGGCAATACTACATGGGAATTGTTTTTTTGTTGTAAATCAAGGTAAAGTGCGTACTATGATCCGGCAGGGCGGATATTATTCTGGTATAATGGGTGATATTTGCACAATCGGATAGGGTATACGGAAATGCCTCTATTTTTCAGATTATTTCAAATAATTGGAAAATAAAGGAAAAGAGCGGTTTTTGAGTTGCTTTTCACGTCGCGGGATCCGTCAATTCGGGGGTTTTGGGCGTTTTGCCAGTGGAGGCATCAACGGTGTTAATAAAATTATTGGTAACCAGTTTAATAGTCGGCCTGTCCCTGATCCCTGCAAGACCCGCCATCGCGGCGACGGCTGTGACTTTCACAAGCGCGTCCATTGCGGCCGAGGCCAAGGCTCCCGTTTCCAAGTCTATGGTGCGTAAGGCTAAGAAGGCTACCCATCGCGTGTTGAATCAAAAAAAATTGGTGGTAAAAAAGCGCCGCAGTTCCGGGTCTTTGATGACGCGCGACGGCCTGCCCATTTTACGTTCGTCCATGGCGCTGGTGATCAACCAGGAAGATGGCAGCGTAATCTACGCCAAACGCTCGTCCGTTAAAAGCCCGATCGCGTCCCTCACCAAGCTGATGACCGCCATGGTGGCAATGGATGCGAACTTGCCGCCGGATGATCTGATTGCAGTAACTGAAGATGACGTTGATACCCTGAAAGGCACCAGTTCCAGGCTCAAAGTGGGCGCCACATTAAGCCGCCAGGCCATGTTGCATCTCGCGCTGATGGCCTCGGAAAACCGCGCGGCATCCGCCTTGGCGCGCGCCTACCCAGGAGGCGCCCCGGCTTTTGTCGCTGCCATGAACAAAAAAGCCCGTGATCTGGGCATGACCCAAACCCATTTTCTTGACTCGACTGGGCTGAATGCCGGCAATCTTTCTACGGCCGAAGACCTGGCCAAAATGGTGAATGCATCCTATGAATACTCCATGATCCGCCAGTTCAGCACTTCACAGTCCTATGAAGTGGTGTTGGATGACTACCGCCGCCCCATCCATTTTGGTAACACCAATGCCCTGGTTAAGAATGAGTCGTGGGATATTGGCCTGAGCAAAACCGGTTACATCAGCGAAGCGGGCCGTTGCTTGGTGATGCAGGCGCGCATTGCGCAGCAGGCCGTGATTATCGTGCTGCTTGATTCGCAGGGTATGCGCAGCCGCCTGGGTGACGCCAATCGCCTTAAGCAATGGATGGAAGCTAAGCTGTTACGTGCTAATGGTAATAAACTGGCCAAGCTGTAATTAGCCATTAAGGATTTTGTAGTTAAAAGGCGCTGGAATATACATCCCGCGCCTTTTTTTATTGGTGCGCACCCAGTGCCGTGAGCAATTGGCGCAAGGCCTGCCCACGGTGGCTGAGGTTATTTTTAACAATCGCCGGTAGTTCTGCCGCCGAGCAGTTATGGGTGCGCACAAAAAATACCGGGTCATAGCCAAAACCCTGCGTGCCACGCGGTTCAAACAGAATGCGGCCTTCCCAGGTGCCTTGGCAAATGATGGGCGTCGGGTCGTGGGCGTGTTCCATATACACCATCAAGCATTGAAACCGCGCCGTGCGTTGCGCCCCTTCCACGCCTGTCAGCGCCCCCAGCAATTTTGCCATGTTATCGCTGTCCGACGCATTGCTGCCCGCATAGCGCGCCGAATAAATTCCCGGCGCGCCATCCCCATCCAGCGCGTCCACTTCCAGGCCGGAGTCATCGGCAATGGCGGGCAGTCCGCTGTGAGCCGCGGCATTACGTGCCTTAAGGAGGGCATTTTCAACGAAGGTCAGGCCAGTCTCTTCCACTTCCATGACATTGAATGCTGATTGCGGCAGCACCTCAATGCGATGATTGGCCAACATCTGGCTGATTTCTTGGGCTTTACCGGCGTTGCCGCTGGCTAATACGATGCGCTTCATGCCGTAGTTAACCCTGCAACGCCGCCTGCTGCTTTCCGATCAATTCAGCAATACCGCCTTTGGCAAGCTCCAGCATGGCTTGCAGCTCGTCCATGCGAAATGCATGGCCTTCGGCGGTGCCCTGCACTTCAATAAAGGCGCCCGCTTCGTTCATGACCACGTTCATATCGGTTTCGGCGTCGGAGTCTTCGCTGTAATCAAGATCCAGCACTGGCAAGCCTTGATAAATGCCTACTGACACCGAGGCGATGTAGCCGTGAATCGGGTTGGTTTTGATGATTTTGTTTTTACGTAAGTGGGCAATCGCATCCACCAGGGCCACATAACCGCCCGTGATAGAGGCGGTACGGGTGCCACCGTCGGCCTGGATGACATCGCAGTCAATAGTGATGCTGCGTTCACCCAGCGCCTGCATGTCCACCACGGCGCGCAGGGATCGGCCGATCAAGCGCTGGATTTCCATGGTGCGCCCTCCCTGTTTGCCCTGTGCGGCTTCACGCCCCATGCGCTGACCAGTGGAACGCGGCAGCATACCGTATTCGGCGGTGACCCAGCCTTTGCCGGTGCCCTTGAGAAAGCGTGGCACTTTGTCTTCAATGGTGGCGTTACAGATGACTTTGGTATCGCCAAACTCCACCAGCACCGAGCCTTCGGCGTGTTTGGTATAGGACCGGGTAAGTTTAATTGGGCGTAATTCGTTTTGTGCTCTGCCGCTGGGTCGCATGTGATACCTTTTGCAATGAAAAAAACGCTATTATACGTCAAGGATGTGGGGGTGGACGGTTTTTTAGACATTGCTTGCTGTTTTTTAGGTTCAAAAGCTTTTTGCAGGATAAAGTATAAATGTTACATAGCATGACGGCGTTCGCGCGCGGTGATCGGGATACGCAATGGGGCGCATTGACTTGGGAGATGCGCTCGGTTAATCACCGTTTTCTGGAGGTTTCAACGCGCCTGCCCGATGATCTGCGTAGCCTGGAGCCTGTGGTGCGTGAAAAACTGGCCGCTAAACTGGGGCGGGGTAAAGTAGAATGTAATTTGCGCTTTCGCCCATCGCCCACGATGCCGATAGAAGTGGTGGTGAACAAGGAACTGGTGCATCGCCTGGTCAGCGCTTGCCGTGAGGTGGAGGGCATGATGGGCCGCCCTGCCCAGATCGGTTCACATGTCAACGCGCTGGACATTTTGCGCTGGCCGGGCGTGTCGCAGATAGTTGAAACCAATCTTGAGCCGCTGCGCCAAGCCGCGCTGGTGTTGATGGACGACACGGTAAGCGATTTGATTCAGGCACGTGCCCGTGAAGGCGCACGACTAAAAGATGTCATCGAACAACGCGGCATCGCCCTGGAAGGTTGGCTGGCTCAGGTACGGCTGCGTTTGCCCGAAGTGAAAAGTCGCTGGAAAGAACGCTTGCTGAACCGCGTTGCTGAGGCCCGGCTGGATATGGAAGCATCACGCTTCGAGCAGGAGTTGGTGGTGCTGGCGCAAAAAATGGACGTGGACGAAGAGTTGGAACGCCTCAGCGGACACATTCAGGAAATACAGCGTACCCTGAATCAGAAAGAACCCGTGGGTCGGCGGCTGGATTTTTTGATGCAGGAGCTGAACCGTGAAGCGAATACGCTGGGATCAAAATCCGTAGATATTGAAACCACCCGCGCGTCAGTGGAAATGAAAGTATTGATTGAACAAATGCGCGAACAAATTCAGAATATTGAATAATCCTAAAAACATTAGTTGGAACCGTAGAGCAACGCAGGAGCAGTTGCCGAGTAGGTTCCAACTAATGTTTTTAGGATAAACCCGGGGATAATCATGTTAGACGCATCACGGCCCAAAAATACAGCGGCGTCCGCCGTGCCTGCAACGCTGTATATCATCGCAGCCCCGTCGGGTGCGGGGAAGACCAGTCTTGTCAAGGCGGTGGTGGACGCCACGCCGGGGCTGATGGTGTCCGTGTCGCACACGACACGGCCGATGCGGCCGGGAGAGCAGCAAGACGTGCATTATCATTTCGTTGATCAGCCCACCTTTCAAAGCATGATTGCTGCCGGAGTGTTTCTGGAACATGCCAAAGTATTTGATAATTACTACGGCACCTCAATATCTGCTGTGCAGGATACCTTGCGCCACGGTGTGGATGTGATTCTTGAGATAGACTGGCAAGGCGCCCGCCAGGTTAAATCACAAATGCCCGATTGCGTCGGAATTTTTATCCTGCCCCCATCACGCGCCACGCTCGACCAGCGCTTGCGCGCACGCGGCCAGGATGGCGAAGACGTGATCGCGCGGCGCATGCGCGACGCGGTGAATGAAATGGGCCACTACGCTGATTTTGATTATCTGATAGTGAACGATGATTTTGATACCGCACGCAAAGACATGCAGGCAATCATCCGCGCGCGGCGCCTGGGCATTAAGGCGCAGACAGTGCGGTTACATGCGTTGCTGGAGCAGTTGCTGAAGTAATCCTTCACCTTTACCCGGGTGCGATTCAAGCTGATGTAATGGGATGGACGCCCACTTCCCACTACGGCATCAACGTGCCAAAGTAGTGGTAGTTTAACTGACCACTCAACATAGGAAGGGGCATCCGAAATGAAGATTACGACAATAGGCATCGACTTGGCAAAGAATATTTTCCAGATTCATGGTGTGGATCAACATGGCGAAGTGGCCGTACACAAGGCATTGAAGCGTAGCGAGATGTTGCCTTACTTCGCACACCTGCCCCCGTGTCTGATCGGCATGGAAGCCTGTGGCAGTGCCCACCACTGGGCAAGGAAGCTTCAAGGGTTCGGCCACACGGTCAAACTCATGGCGCCGCAGTTCGTCAAACCCTATGTCAAAACCAACAAAAACGAC
>JAGVME010000072.1 GCA_020053945.1 Gammaproteobacteria bacterium | reverse complement strand
CGGTATTGCTCGACCGTTTTCTTGATGATGCCACCGAAGTGGATGTGGACGCGATTTGCGATGGCAAGGACGTATTGATCGGCGGCATCATGGAGCATATCGAACAAGCGGGTGTGCATTCCGGCGACTCGGCGTGCTCATTGCCACCGTACAGTCTCAGTGAATCTATCCAGAATCAGTTGCGCGAACAAATGTGCATGATGGCGTCCGGCCTGGGTGTGATCGGCTTGATGAACGCGCAATTCGCCATTCAGGGTGAGACGATTTTTGTGCTGGAGGTTAATCCGCGCGCGTCGCGCACCGTGCCGTATGTATCCAAAGCCACGGGTCGGCAACTGGCCAAAATCGCCGCGCGTTGCATGACCGGGCGCAGTCTGGCGCAACAGGGGGTTACCAAAGAGATCATTCCCGCGTATTATTCAGTGAAAGAGGCGGTGTTCCCCTTCAGCAAATTCCCCGGTGTCGATCCGATCTTGGGGCCAGAGATGAAATCAACCGGTGAAGTGATGGGCATCGGCCGCACGTTTGCCGAAGCGTTTGCCAAATCACAGCAGGCCGCCAGCATTGTCTTGCCGCGCGGTGGCCGTGCCTTTATCAGCGTGCGCGAAACCGATAAGGCGCGTGTTGCCGTGGTGGCGCGCGATCTGGCAGAATTGGGCTTTGAGCTTTACGCTACGCGGGGCACCGCCAAAGTGCTGGAAGACGCTGGCGTGAAAGTGGCGCGCATCAATAAAGTTGCGGAAGGCCGCCCGCACATTGTCGACATGATTAAAAATGATGAAATCACGTTGGTGATTAACACTACCGAAGGCAAGCAGGCTATTGCGGACTCATATGAAATTCGTCGTGCTGCGTTACACCACAAAGTAACCTATAGCACGACGCTCGCGGGTGCGCGCGCCACCTGTCTGGCGTTGCAGCAGCGGCAGGAGTTTGGCGTAAACAGTTTGCAAGATTTACACAAGGAGCTAGTACCGTGAATCATAAATATCGAAACATAAATCGGCGTCTTTTTCCGCGATGCGTCGTTGCAACCCCTTGCCGCACAATGAGTGCGACGGCGGGTCTGCGCCTAGCCTGGCGGAAAAATCCATCCGTTTTATCCTGTTCCGATATTTATGATTCACGGTACTAGCGGTATGAGCAAAGTACCCATGACCGCGCGTGGCGCACAACTGCTGCGCGATGAGTTGCAGGAGCTGAAATCCGTCGCGCGTCCCCGCGTCATTGTGGCGATTGCCGAAGCGCGTGCCCACGGTGACCTGAAAGAAAATGCCGAATACCACGCGGCCAAAGAACAGCAAAGTTTCATTGAAGGCCGTATTAAGGAAATTGATGGCATGCTGTCAAATGCCCAGATCATTGACGTCACCATGCTCAATGCGAACGGTCGAATTGTATTCGGCACGACGGTTGAATTGCTCAATATCAAAAGTAATGATACCGTCACTTATCAAATCGTCGGCGACCAGGAAGCCAATGTCAAAGAAGGCAGGATTTCCATCACCTCACCCATCGCCCGTGCCCTTATCGGCAAGGAAGAAGGCGACATTGCCGTGGTGCGCGCGCCCGGTGGCGAAATTGAATATGAAATTTCCGCGGTCAAATATATCTAGTACCGTGAATCATCAATAGCGGACATAACACAGCGTTTTTTCCCACCCTGCGTGATTGCTACCATCGCCGTACCCGGAGTGCGGCGGGTAACCTTTGCCCCCGTCCTAAATGCATCACTTTCCCTGCCATGGTCCCAATATCAATTAATGGGTGATGGTTTGCCCGGGAGGGCGCCCCCCCGGATCATATGCCCTAGGCCAGCGTTTTCGAGCGTGGTGTTAAGGTAAGTACGAATCGCGCCGGCGCTTTCCAGGGTGAGTGCTTGCGCGAGCATGGCTTGCGCTTGGGTGCGGGTGAAGTTGCGTATTACCCATTTGACGCGGGGCAGGCTGGCGGCGCTCATGCTGAGGCTGTCGATGCCCATGCCCATCAGCAGCAACGCCGCCGCCGGATCCCCGGCCATTTCGCCGCATACGCTCACGGGAGTGTTTTGGCGGCGCGCGCCTTCCGCCACTTGCACCAGGGCGTGGAGTACGGCGGGATGCAGCGCATCATACAAGTTGGCCACTTGCGCATTGTTGCGGTCTACCGCGAGCAGGTATTGGGTGAGGTCGTTGGTGCCCACGGAAAGAAAGTCGACGCGCTTTGCCAGCGCTTCGGTTTGATACACCGCAGAAGGTACTTCGATCATGGCGCCAATACGGGGGCGCTCGATGGTTTCGCCGGCATCGCATAATTCCTGCCAGGCGCGGTTCAGCAGGACGATAGCTTCATCAACTTCCGTGACGCTGCTGATCATGGGCAACAGGATATGCAAATTACCCAATCCGGCACTGGCGCGCAGCATGGCGCGCAGTTGCGTGATGAAAATTTCCGGGTGGTCCAGGGTGACGCGTATGCCGCGCCAGCCGAGAAAGGGGTTGTCTTCGTGGATCGGAAAGTAGGGCAGTTCTTTATCGCCGCCGATATCCAAGGTGCGCAAGGTAACGGGACGCGGCGCGTAGGATTCCAGCACCTGCCGGTAGACGCGGCGCTGCTCTTCTTCACTGGGGAAGCGTTGGCGTATCATGAAAGGCACTTCAGTGCGGTACAGGCCAATGCCTTCGGCGCCGCTGCTGAGTGACGAGGCAACATCAGATAATAATCCCGTATTAGCGTACAGCGGTATGCGCAGGCCGTCCTGGGTGACGGCGGGTAAGTCACGCAATTCGGCAAGGCCGGCGACGAGTTGTTTTTCTTCGTGCAGCAGGCGGCTGTATTCGGTGAGCAACGTGGTGGAAGGTTGCACATACACCTTCCCCAGATAGCCATCGACTATCAGTTCGCGCCCGTCCATGCGCGCCACGGGCAGGTCACCCGCGCCGACGACTGCTGGCACGCCTAACGCCCGCGCCAGAATGGCCACATGGGATGAGCTGGAGCCGCGCGCGGAAATAACCCCTTTTAATTTCTCGCTGGGTACTTCGGCAAGCATGGTCGCGGTGATTTCTTCGCCGACCAAGATGGTGTTATCGGGATAAGGCGGCAGGTTACGTTTGCCGCTTTGCAGCCGCACCAGGATACGCCGCCCCAGATCACGCACGTCTTCGGCACGTTCACGGATATAGGGATCATCCATTTCATCAAAAATGCGCGCATGCTCGTTGACGGTTTCACGCAAGGCGCCGGACGCCCAACTACCGGCGCGAATGCGCTCCAGCGTATTGTTGATGAGGGTGTCACTGCCGAGCATTAACCGGTAAGCGTCAAACAAAGCGCGGTCTTCGGTGTTGAGTTTGGGGCTAAGGCGCTCGCCCAATGCGGCCATGTCGTCCTGCACGTTTTGTACGGCGGCCATGAATGTGGCAATTTCAGCGTCGATATTGGTAATTTTGCGGTCGGGAATCGCATCCAGGTCCGCCGGGGGATACACGACCATGGCGGTGCCGATGGCGACACCCGGCGCGCCGGGCAAACCTTCCAGTGGGCGTCCATCGTGGCGGTTGTCTTGTAGTCCACGGATGTCGCCAACTACTTCGGCGTGGGCAATAGCGCCCGAAAGCTGCGCGGCCACGGTGACGAGGAAGGCCACCTCATTTTCCTTAAATCGCCGCTGGGTGTGCTGACGCACCACGACTACGCCGAGTACTTTGCGATGGTGGATGATGGGCACGCCGAGAAAAGCGTGGTAGCGGTCTTCGCCGGTTTCCGCGATGAAGCGGTAACGCGGATGGTCGGTGGCGTTATCCAGGTTCAAGGGCTCTGCGGTTTCCGCGACAACGCTGATGACGCCTTCGCCTGGCGCGAGCCGCACGTGGCCAATGGATTGGGGGTTGAGCCCGTCACTGGCCATGAGCACGTAGTGCTGGGTGTTGGGGTCGGCGAGGTAGACGGAGCAGACTTCCACCGCCATGGACTGCTTGACGCGTTTGACGATAAGGGACAACGCCTGCTCAAGATCCTGCGCGGCGTTCACTTCCTGGATAATGCGGCGTAAGATGTTCAGCATAAGGAGCGGAATTCTGTGCGTTGGCGTTGGCGTAAAATCAGCATTGGGGGTTGTTCATGATCTTGGCCAAGACGGTAATGCCCATAGGTATAGTTGATATTGTTGGGCAGGGACGCGTTAATGCCGATTGCTTGGGGACGCCCACTGCGGGTGGCACGCGCACATCCCTTGATCAAGATCGTGAACAGGCTCTTAGGTTTTCGTATTGTGTTGGCCAGGTTTTTTGAACGTGATCACTTGCCCGTACTCTTCGCGTGCGGCGCCTGCGCTTTTGTCATGGTGGTGACGGCGTTCTTCGGGCACGGTATAGGCGCCCGCCCCAAGGGTTGCGAACTGGTCACGCTCATCAATCACCACGGGCTGACCACATTCTTCACTTGCCAAGGCCCGCGTAAGCGCGGGTGCTGGGGGTTTTAACCGTGAAGCATTATCCCGTAACAAAGGGGCTAATTCATGCAAGGCACGCTGATAAACGCGGCGCTTGAACGGTACAACTTCGCGCAGTGGGTGCCAGTATGTTACCCAGCGCCATGAGTCAAATTCAGGTTTGTCAGTAAGATCCAGGCATACGTGGCTTTCATCGCACATGAGCCGGAGCAGGAACCACACTTGTTTTTGGCCAATGCATACGGATCCACTGCCGCGCCGTATCAATTTTTCAGGCAAGCGATAGCGCAGCCAACCGCGGGTGCGGCCGATAATTTTTATGTCGGAAATCTTTAGTCCAACTTCTTCATGCAGTTCGCGGTGCATGGCTTCCATGGGGGTCTCGGATTTCTGGATACCCCCTTGGGGGAATTGCCATGCTTCCTGGCCAATACGCCGCGCCCATAATAACCGGCCTGCATGGTTGCTTAGGATGATCCCGACATTTGCCCTGTAACCGTCCGTATCAATCATTTGTGCCATCTAAAAATAGGCTTTGTAGATTTTTATATTATAAGGCATTGTTTCACAATTTCCCTCGCTACGCAAATGGGGAATCATTGGAAATTCAGGTGGTTATTTTGTGTTTCCGGTGGGTGGCGGGCGTCATGCGGCGCGCCACGCCAAAAGTAGGATAATACCTACCGAAACGGCCGCAAGGGTGATGATAACGCCCAGCCCGGTGGCCGCGGGAGTCGCGGTGCTGCGGTTGGCGAGTCCCCACACCATGCCGAGTTTTACCAGCAAATTACCTACGGCGGCGAGTGTAATGCCCAGTACCACCACAGCCGCGGGCAGGCTGCCGCCGCTTCCAGCATGCAACTGAGCCATGGACAATGTTACCGCATCTACGCTGACGATGCCTGCGGCTAAGGACAGGGCGTATACCCCCATGGCTCCGGCTTCGTTGAATGCAAGTTGCACCAAGGCAAATAACAGGCCATAGAGCGCACCAAACTGTAATACTGTTATGAGGTCCAGCGGGTTGCTGAAGGGGATGTGAATTTGATTGGCGGAAGCGCCGTCATCTTCATGTGCGGCGTGCGCCATGTGAGACATGTTAGAATAGTTGCGCCACGTTAGCCACGCCCCGGCGATCAGGGTAGGTAAAAACAGCACGGTAGTAATAGGCAGCAAGGCAGGTTGCACAATCGCGACTTCCAGCAGCAAACGCACAAACATGACAGTGGATGCGGCAATAATGGCGGTGGCGATGCTGGCGGACAGTTCGGGTCGCGTGTGGCTGAGGCGCGATAATGCCAGAGTGAGCGCGGTGGAGCTGATGAGTCCGCTAAACAAGGCCGTGAGCAGAAGATACCGGCGTTCCCCTGCGGCGGTCGTTCCCGGCATCCTGCCCGGCGTACTAGTGTCGCCAGAAGCAGGATGCTGGAAGCGACCGACACTTGCAGAACCCTGCACAGCGCGCATGCCGAAATAGCCAATGCAGGCGATGCCTGTCACCAGCAGCATCATGGACCAGATTTGCCGGGGATTAATATTAAGTTGGGTGAATTCCTGGTTCGGCAACACCAGATAAGCTACCATTGCCAGCAGCACAAACTTGCCGAGGATGGCCATATCGTCGGCGGTTGTACCGGGTTGGTTCTTATTGATGCCTGCGTTGCCCTTGTTGGTGCTGGCGGCGCGTCTCCCCAGCACCAGGGTGGTGACAACAGCGATCACCAGCGGCGCGATCCATTCGCCAGTGGCAATAAGGCCACCCAGCAGCCAACATAGCAAAATGGAGATTTCCTGGGTGATGCCGGTCTTGCCGCTGAGCATACTGTTGCGCACGAACATGGCGGTGATGAGTAGACCCATCACCGCCAGCCCGAGCAGGAATACGGGTTGGTTCGGCCACCAGTGCAGGGTGATGTAGCCACCCATGGAAATCAGGGGGAGGGTGCTGACGCCGCTGAAATTGCGATGGCCTGCATGTGGCGGGTTGTCTTGCTCTAGGCCAATGAGCAGGCCGATGATCAGCGCAAGGGTCAGTGATATTGCCCAGCCCGGGATGAATTCCAATGAGAGCATGAAGTTGCGGCGCTCCAATGTTAAGATTCAAATATAGTTTTGCAGTTTAACCTAAAAGCGCGCGGTTACATAAAAAATGACAGTGAAAATGAAAATTCTAATAAGTAATGACGATGGCTATCTTGCGCCGGGTTTGATCTGTCTGGCGGATACCTTGCGTGAAATTGCAGAGATTACGGTCATTGCCCCGGATCGTGACCGCAGCGGCGCCAGCAATTCCCTGACGCTGTCGCGGCCGATACGTGCTACACCCTCTGAAAACGGATTTTTCCGGGTGGATGGCACGCCCACGGATTGCGTGCATCTGGCGATCACCGGCCTGCTCGATTACGAGCCGGATATGGTGGTGTCGGGCATTAACGCAGGCGCCAATCTGGGCGATGACGTGCTGTATTCCGGCACTGTGGCGGCGGCGATGGAAGGGCGTTTCCTGGGTTTTCCGGCGCTTGCCGTATCGCTGGTGGGGCAGGAGCTACGTCATTACGAAACCGCGGCGTGCGTGGTAAAACATCTGTTGGGCCAGTTGCGTGCGGATCCATTGCCGGCGGATACCATTTTGAATGTAAATGTGCCGGACGTGCCGTGGGAACAGTTGCAAGGTTTCGAGGCGACCCGTTTGGGGCATCGGCATAAGTCGGAACCAGTGATCAAAAGCCTCGATCCGCGCGGCCGCGAAATTTATTGGGTTGGCCCCGCGGGTCCCGAGCAGGATGCCGGGCCGGGCACCGATTTTCATGCGATTAAAAACCGGCGTGTTTCGATCACGCCGATCCAGGTGGATTTAACGCGTTATTCCGCGCTGGATAAAGTGGCAAGCTGGCTGCTGGGATTAAACCTGGCGAGATTGAATCAGGGGGGATTAAATCAGCCATGAAGTCCCATCACGTAGGCATAGGCATGACCTCGCAACGCACCCGTGAACGGCTGATCCAGCGTTTGCAGGAAGAAGGCATACGCAATATGGCGCTGCTGGAAATCATGCGCAGCACGCCGCGCCATATTTTTGTTGATGAAGCGCTGGCGAGCCGCGCCTATGAAGATACCGCGCTGCCTATCGGGCATGGCCAGACCATCTCACAGCCCTACATTGTGGCGCGCATGACCGAAGCGTTGATCGGCGCCAATCCCGGCGCGCCGCCGCTGGCCAATGTGCTGGAAATCGGAACCGGTTCTGGCTATCAGACTGCCATTCTTGCGCGGCTGGTGGAGCAGGTGTACAGCGTGGAGCGCATTGACCCGCTGATCAAGCTGGCGCGGCAGCGCTTTTCTGAATTGGGGCTGCGGAACATTCGCCTTAAGCATGCAGACGGCACCCTGGGCTGGCCGGAGTATGCGCCTTATGATGGCATTGTCGTCACCGCCGCGCCGTCGGAAGTGCCCATGGCACTGCTGGAGCAACTCGCCATGGGCGGACGGCTGATTATTCCGGTGGGTGCGCCAGTGGAACCCAGCGGGCATGCCCAGACGCTGTTGCGCATCACGCGTACCCCGGAAGGCTATCAGAAAGAGCGGCTCGACGCTGTGAGCTTTGTGCCACTGGTCGCAGGCAGGGATTACTCACGCGTATAAGTATTGCTATGATGAGGTCGAAAAATGCTCCTGCATTTTCGACACTTCCGCCATCCATGGTGGTCGTGTGAAGACAGCCCAATGCGCCGCAGTTTTTAGCCTCGTGGCGTGGTTGCTCGCTGCCTGCGGTCAGCATGTCTATCATCGCGTTGAACGCGGCGACAGCTTGTACTCCATCGGTTTGCAATATGATCAGGACTACCGGCAAGTGGCGACCTGGAATAACCTCAAGTCCCCGTATGCGCTGGCTCCTGGCCAGTGGTTGCGGGTAGCGCCACCGTTACAGGAGTCGCACCCTGCGCCGCCCATTCCCGGCAAAAATAAAGTGCCGGAGGAGTCTGCCGTGCCGGCCATCGCTACAGTCGTCCCAAGGCCGCTCCCCCCCGCCACCAAACCGCCCGCCGGGATCGCCTGG
>JAGVME010000147.1 GCA_020053945.1 Gammaproteobacteria bacterium | reverse complement strand
CTGGTAGTTATCAATCATCATCTGCTGTTTGCCGACATGGCGCTCAAGGATGAAGGCTTTGGCGAGCTGTTGCCGGGCGCGAACGCATTTATTATTGATGAAGCGCACCAGCTCCCCGAGGTGGCATCGAATTTCTTCGGCACCTCATTGAGCAGCCGCCAGATGCTGGAACTGGCGGACGATACCATTACGGAGCATATACGCGAAGCGGGCGATATGAGCGAATTGCCCGAAGCAGCGGACGCGCTGAAAAAGGCCGCGCTGGATTTGCGTTTGGCGTTTGGCTTACAGACGCGGCGCTTGCCGTGGAGCGAAGTATCCAGCCTGCCCGAGGTGATGGCGACGCTGCAACAATTGCACGCTGCCATCACCGCGCTGCATACTGCATTAAAGCCCGCCGCCGTGCGTGGAAAAGGCCTGGAAAGTTGCACACAGCGTGCCGAAGAATTACTGCAACGTCTGGATGCATTCACCAGTACCGCGCAAGAAAATCATGTGCAGTGGCTGGAGACCTATACGCGCAGTTTTACGCTCAACCGCACACCGCTGGACATCGCCCCGATTTTTCAGGCGCACATGCAGGCGCGTCTGTGTGCCTGGGTGTTCACTTCCGCCACGCTGGCCGTGGGCGATAGCTTCGAACATTTCTCGCAACGTTTAGCCTTGCACGGCGCCATCACCAAACGTTGGGACAGCCCCTTTAATTTTGCGCGTAACGCGGTTTTTTATGCGCCGCCGGATCTGCCCGATCCCAATAGCCCCGCCTATACCGCCGCTGTAGTGGAAGCTGCGGTGCCGGTGCTAGAGGCCAGCCGTGGCCGCGCATTCATGTTGTTCACCAGTCACCGTGCCCTGCAGGAAGCCTGGACAGCCCTGCAAGGCCGCGTCGATTATCCCCTCTTAATGCAAGGCAGCTCACCGCGCGGCGAACTGCTGGAACGCTTTCGCGCGCTCGGTAACGCCATTTTGTTAGGCACCAGCAGTTTCTGGGAAGGGGTTGATGTACGCGGCCCGGCCTTGTCATGCGTCATCATCGACAAGCTCCCGTTTGCCGCGCTGGGTGACCCGGTATTACAAGCGCGGCTCGACACGCTGCGCCGGCAAGGTGGCAATCCGTTTATGGATTATCAACTGCCCGCCGCAGTGATTATGCTCAAACAAGGCGTGGGACGCTTGATCCGCGATGTGAATGATTGCGGCGTCATGATGATCTGCGACCCCCGCCTGTTTTCAAAACCCTACGGGCAAACGTTTATCAACAGCCTTCCCCCCATGCGCCGCACCCGAAAAATGGAAAATGTGCAGAAATTTTTTGGGGCGGAAAATAGTCGCGTAGGGTTGGCTGATAAATCCACCCTATAATAAACCCATATTTTCCATTAGTCCTCGCGACGGGCGCTCATGGAAAATCTGGGATAAAGTCAGCAAAGCTAAAAAAATATCCGTAATTTATACTTTATTGGGATTATTGCGATCATTCCGCTGCTCAGGATAAAGTGGCTCCGGTGAGGTGTCTACTTTGGGCGCCGCAGGGGTTAATTTGGAAATTTTCTGCGGCTTGCCACGGGGGACAAGGCGATGGGCAAGCATGGGGATTCATTCCCCGTGCGCCGTCGGAACAATGGATCCCTGGATTTTTCTGTTTCCAGAATTTTCACAATTCCCAATAGTAGTGGTATATTTCCATTGATCGTTAAACCTGAAAATCCCAAATGGAACCTACTGAGGTTTTTAGGATAATACATTCTAATATATTCAAAGGATTATATGCGAATTCAAAGTCTGGGTGGGTGGCTGGTGGGGATCGGTGTGGCAGTGCTGGCAGGGTGCGGCGGTGGGGGAAGCGACAGTTTGCCGACGACGCCACATGCCGTGTTACAGCACCATGCGTATGATCCGCAAGTTGCATTTGATGCGGCGGGAAATGGCGCGGCGGTGTGGAGCCAGTTTGATGGGCTGCGCAAGAATGTGTGGGCGAGCCGCTATACCGCCAGTACCACAACCTGGAGCACACCGGTCTTGATTGAAACCAATAATACCGGTGACGCCGACTTCCCACAGCTTGCGCTCGACAGTGCGGGGAATGCGCTGGTGGTATGGGAACAGTCTGACAGTACGCGCCGCAATATTTGGACGAATCGTTATACGGCGGCGAGCCAGGGTTGGGGTACGGCCCAATTACTGGAAACTGACGATACCAGCTTCGCCAATGCGCCGCAGCTCGCACTCGACACTAACGGTAATGGCATGGTGGTGTGGGAACAATCCGACGGTGTCCGCAAAAATATCTGGGCGCGCCGTTATGATGGGGCAAGTGGTCAATGGGAGGTGGCCCGTGTTATCGAAACCAGGGCGGAAGACGCCAATACCCCGCAGGTCGCCGTCGATGCCAATGGTGTGTTCATTGCGGTATGGCGTGGTTACGATGGCGTAGTGCATCAACGTTATAATTTATGGGCAAATCGTTATGTGCTAGGAGTAGGGTGGGGCAGCGCAGAATTGATCAGCAATAATATTACAGATCCCGGAGCGATTTCAGATGCGCTGGTGTCGAAAAACGTGGATACGCCCCATGTCGCAATGGATGCCGCCGGCAATGCCTTGGCGGTATGGGCGCAAGACAACAGCATCTACGCTAACCGTTATACCGTGGGCGCGGGGTGGGGGACGGCACAACTGATAGAGAACGATGTGAATTGGTCAGCCGCGGCACCGCGTATCGCCATGGCGGCGAATGGCAATGCCTATGCCGTGTGGGAACAATACGCTGATGGCGTGTTGGGTGACGCCACGCCACCGTTCAAAAATATCATGGTGAATCGTTATGTGCCGAGCTTAGGCTGGCAAAGCCCCACATTGATTGAAACCAATAATACTGGCCATGCCCAAACACCCCAAGTGGCAGTGGATGGTTTTGGTAATGCTACCGTGGTGTGGCGCCAATGGGATGTGACGCGTTACAGCGTATGGAGCAACCGTTATTTCAGGGCGAGCGGACAATGGGATACAGCGGCGCTGATCGAAACAGACAATACCGGCGATGCCGTTAATCCCCAAGTGGCCGTGGATGCGGCGGGCAATGCGTTGGTGGTGTGGAGCCAACAGGACGCCGCGCGCAGCAGCATTCGGGTAAACCGTTATACCGTTGGCGCAACATGGGGGACGGCAACATTTCTGGAAAATAATTAGCTGAACGGCGGTATGCGGGTGAGGCCATCACCATACGAAAAACGGCGTGGATTACTGCGCCGTCATGATAAGCCCACCGCCCGAGCGAGGTTTTGCGGGGTGTGGTTGACGGCAAAATCAATAAAGTTATCGCCAGCAAACCCGCTGTAAGTACCCCGTACCGTACCGCCGGGATTCACCGGCTCAAGTCATGGAAAGATGCAAACGCTCTTCTTTCCGGTTTGATACGTAGGGTGGGGGCAGATCAAGACCCAACCCGTTCCCGCTAGCAACGCAATTGCCAGATGCCGTGTTTTCTGGGGTGGTGTCCAAAAAAATGGGCGCTTATGCGCCCATTAATTAATAATTGTAGTTTTTTAAATGATACCCGCTCCCCTGAAGGGGAAAGAGGGTGTTACTAATACCGCATAATATTAGTAGACATTTCATGCGGCGTATTTTGTTTCTTTAGCATTGAAGTACGCCCTGACCTTGGCGGGCGACTTCTGGATG
>JAGVME010000123.1 GCA_020053945.1 Gammaproteobacteria bacterium | reverse complement strand
TCAACACTTCAAGCTTGGCGGCGATGGACGAGGAAGCATCCACCATGTGGCGCATGGTATCCTCCATCTTTTCCAGGGCGGACTGGCCGTCAGCGGCTGAACTTGCGGTGCTTTCCGAGACCCGGGATACCGCATCCATGGTATTTACCAGCTCCTTGGTGGTCGCGGAAATTTCCGTTGCCGTGGCAACCACCTCATTGACGGTGACAGCCTGCTCCGTCATGGTGGCTTCCTGCTGGCGTGACGTGGCCGCGATTTCCGTGGAAGATGAAGTCACCTGGATGCCGGAGCGTTGCACCTGTGACACCAGCACATTCAAGTTATCCATCATGCGCTGCACCGCCATCGCCAACTGGCCAATGGTATCTTCCCCACCCACCGTGATTTTACCGGTAAGATCCCCTTCGGCCGCCTTGCTCACCACGCCGAGTATACTGTCTACCTTGTGCCTGAGATCTTCCATGGCGACGCGCTTTTCTTCAAGTGAAAGGCGCAAGCTGTCAATCATCACCTGTAATCCTGCGCCCAATTCCCCGACTGCATCATTGCCGGAAAACGTGATCTTTCCTGTCAGGTCGCCTTTAGCGGCCTTACTGACAACTTCGAGCAATACATCCACCTTATGCCGCAGCTCTTGCGTCGCGGCACGTTCACGCGCCTCATTGTCGTCAGCCATATCGGCCATGTCATTGAATGCTTTCCCCAGGCGGCCAATTTCATCGGAGCTTGTGACGGTATACCGCACGCCAAGATCGCCTTTGCCGCGCTTCGATATCACCTCCATGAGCTTTTCCAGGGGGCGCGTAATCCAACCACGCAGCACCATGCTCGCTACAAGCAAACCCAGCGCCATCAATATCACGTTGGCGGTTGCGCCTATCCATATATCTTCCTCTACCCTATTGTCCAGATCCGCCAATGAATAACTCACGCGCACTGCACCATTGACCGTGCCCGTCGGTACATTGTGGCACGCCAGGCAATTTACATCACCAGTATTTTCCGTGGCCTTGAAGGGGGTAATTACGGTTAATGCGCGTCCGGCGGGGCGGCGTTCCACTTGCACAATTTCTTCGCCGCGCAATGCCCGAAAATCAAGTTCATCCATGGGTTGCTCATCCGCAAAACCCGGACCAAACTGTTTAGATACCGGTTCGCCCCGGACTACGCGCGCATCCAACACACCATGCCGACGCAAGGCTTTTTTGCGCAAAATATCACGCTGGTTCATCGTGCCGGTCAGCATTAGGGTGTTAAGGGCATCAAAATAGGAATTGGTCATATCCTTGGTTTGGGTGGTGGCAAGCGCAAGGATATTCTCTTTTTCCCTCACGCCCGAATAAAATGTAACGGATCCCACCACTACAATAAACACCAGGGCCACGGTCAAATTGACTTTCGCCAACACGGGCAAACGGTTGAGCATGGGAATACGGTTAATCAGCGATAACATAATGAAATGTCCTTTTTCTCGGCAAGTAGACAGTACGGCAGGCAAACACCCCGTGCTAATCAACGGCCAAAGGCACTAAAACTTTAATGGGGAAGTGAATTATTCGACGCCATCTGCATGATGGCGTGATAAAAGGGCGAGGGATTATAAAGTCGGGCGGAAACTATCCACGCGCATAGCAGGCTGTTGAAAAACAGCCTGCTATGCAGCCCACGGATGGCTACCATTTTTCAAACACGCCGTATGTGTTTGAAAAATGGAGGAAAGCGAAAATGATATTTTCGCTTTCCTTGTTGAAAAGGCCATGGAAGGGCTTTTTCAACATCCTGTTAGGGACGTTTCATGTGATTTAAGTGGCGCCGCACATACCAGATAACGCCAATCAATAAAATAACGCCAATGGCAGCGTCAAAGCGGTGGAAATAAACACCCAGAGTATTCCAGTTTTGGCCCAGCGTCAGGCCCACCCAGGCCAAGCCCCAACACCAGATATAGGAACCGACGAAGGTATAAATGACAAAACGGCCCATCGCCATGCGGCTAATCCCGGCCGGAAAAGCAATAAAAGTGCGGATCACCGGCAGCAGGCGCCCGACAAAGATGGTGATATCGCCATGGCGCTGGAACCAGCGGTCGGCCATCGCCAAGTCATGATGGGAAACAAGCATGTACTTGCCATATTTCTCGACAAAAGGCCGCCCACCCCACGCCCCGGCATAATAAGCCACAAACGAACCCAGCACACAGCCCACCGCGCCCGCCAGGGCGACCGCCCAGAGTTGCATTTCACCCTTGAACACCAGATATCCGGCAAAGGGCATGATAATTTCGGAAGGCAAGGGGATGCAGGCGCTTTCTATCGCCATCAGCAACACAATACCGCCGTAACCCAGGCTGGATATGGTGGCGATGACGAAACCCGCCAGAACAGTAATGATTTTTTCAATCACGGCGCATCACCAAAAATAAAGCAGCACCAACGCGCCCAATGCGATGCGGTAATAGGCAAAAACTGTGAAGTCGTGGCGCCCGACATACCCCAGGAACAATTTCACAACCACCAACGCAGTAATAAACGCAGACAAAAAACCGGCGGCGAACAACCCGCTATCTTCCACCTGCAATATATCGCGGCTTTTGTAGAGTTCATACAGTGTGGCCGCAAACATGGTGGGCATGGCCAGAAAAAAAGAAAACTCTGTGGCGGTGGTGCGTGACAAGCCGCTGACCAGCCCGCCCATAATCGTCGCGCCGGAACGGGACACACCGGGAAACAGCGCTAACATCTGTGCCATCCCCACTTTAAAAGCATCCAGGGGACGCAATTCCTCTACGCTCATGATGCGCGGTTTATATAATTTGCGCTCAATAATCAAGATCAGGATGCCGCCGACGATCAAGGCGCAGGCGACACTGATGGGATTAAACAAATAGGCCTTGATGGTTTTATGCAGGAACAGGCCCACTATTGCCGCCGGCATGAAAGCGATCAGCAAATTCAGCACGAAACGCTGCGAGGCCGACTGGTTCAAAGTGCCAAGTACGTTGAATATTTTGGCGCGGTATAACCAGGCAATGCCCAGCACGGCTCCGAGTTGAATGAAAATCGCAAAGGTTTTTGCCCGTTCGCCGGTAAAGTCCAGCAAATCTTCAGCGATAATAAGATGTCCTGTGGATGATACGGGCAAAAATTCGGTTAATCCCTCCAAAATACCCAACAACACGGCCTTCAGTAACAACATGCTATCCATGAAAACCTCAATGCGCCACCGCACAGCGTGGCATTAAAATGGGATTGGCCTAATTCTATATGATTAACATGACAGGACGCTATGCGTTATCCTTGGGCAGCGCACGGCAGGCGGCGGGGTCAACGCATCAGAAAAGGGGTCGCGCCGCAAAACTCATCTGGGATTAATAATCCCCTAAAAAATGTTTGTGAATCCGTATGTGCGTCGTTTTTTCGGCCACTTTTGCTTCATCATCCACCGTATTATACTTTAAAATGCCAGCCTCTCTTGATCGAAATATGGAGCGGACCCAAAGACATGATTCTGGCGCACGCGCGTCAAAATAATGGTAATAGGCGGGATTAATCGTGCCGATAATAATATAAAGGGCATGAAATATATCCGTTACGTGCCAGATCCTAATATTACATAGGTAGATTCAGGAGTTAAAAAACTTTCCGGAGCGCCGTTTGACGGCGTAAAATAATCACTGTGGACTTTGCATTGGATACGGCGTACCGCACAATGGGGCTTTAGCGAAAAAACGCTGCTACGCTATATTAACTGGCGTACCTGGCGGGAACTAACCCATAATGCCAAGCAACCGATAATTAAGGCAAGCCCAGAGGTTTTAAGAATTAGGCGCTTACCTTTCTGATATAGACTGGCTAGCGATTTCGATACATGGCCTACATTTTGCTTCGTTTCTGGCAAAGGGATTGGCGTCATACGCTGCCACCTGAGAGCAGGCGGCAAGAGAGTATGGCAATACGGTGCTTACTATAAATTCATTGCGGCCTCGCCTGGAGATTGTGGCGCCGAAATGGCTTCAGGGAATTTGCAGACGCACCCGATAGATCACAATGAGGAGATGTTTATGAATATTTTCAACAACTACCAATCTCGTTATGAAGAAAGCAAGGACGAAGAGATGTCCTTGCAGGAATACCTGGAACTGTGCAAACGGGACGCTTCCGCTTACGCCACTGCTTCAGAAAGAATCTTGATGGCGATAGGTGAACCCGAGTTTGTTGATACCCAGAAAGATGCCCGTCTAAGCCGCCTTTTCTCCAACAAAATGATTAAGATTTATCCGGCTTTTAAGGAATTTTATGGCATGGAGGAAGCTATTGAGCAGATCGTGTCTTATTTCCGCCATGCTGCCCAAGGCCTCGAAGAGAAAAAACAAATCATCTATCTGCTCGGCCCACCCGGTGGCGGCAAATCCTCACTGGCCGAAAAATTAAAATCATTAATGGAGCGTGTGCCGTTCTATGCGATCAAGGGCTCGCCTGTCAATGAGTCACCGCTCGGGCTGTTTTCGCCTATCGAAGACGCGCGTATTCTTGAAGAAGATTACCGTATCCCACGCCGCTATTTGCCGGGCATCATGTCACCCTGGGCGGTGAAACGCCTGCGCGAGTTTAATGGCGACATTACCAAGTTCCGCGTAGTGAAACTGCGCCCCTCGGTGTTGGAACAAACCGGTATCGCCAAAACTGAACCGGGCGATGAAAACAACCAGGATATTTCCGCATTAGTAGGCAAGGTTGATATCCGCAAACTGGAAGAATATTCGCAGGATGATCCCGACGCCTACAGTTACTCCGGTGGCCTGTGCCTGGCCAACCAGGGCTTGCTGGAATTTGTCGAAATGTTCAAGGCACCCATCAAGGTGCTGCACCCGTTGCTTACCGCCACCCAGGAAGGTAATTACAAAGGCACTGAAGGCTTTGCCGCGATTCCCTTTAACGGCATTGTGCTTGCGCACTCCAATGAATCTGAGTGGACGTCATTCAAAAACAACAAGAATAACGAAGCTTTCCTCGACCGTATTTATATCGTCAAGGTGCCTTACTGCCTGCGCACGTCCGAAGAAGTGAAAATTTACCAGAAGCTGTTAAGGAATAGCTCGCTATCCGCCGCGTTTTGCGCCCCGGGCACATTGGAGATGATGGCGCAATTCGCCGTGCTGTCCCGCCTGAAAGAACCCGAAAATTCCAACATCTATTCCAAGATGCGCGTGTATGATGGCGAAAACCTGAAAGACATCGACCCCAAGGCCAAGTCGTATCAGGAATACCGCGACTATGCGGGGGTGGATGAAGGCATGTCCGGCCTATCAACGCGGTTCGCCTTCAAGATCCTTTCCCGGGTATTTAATTATGATACGGCTGAAGTCGCGGCCAATCCGGTGCATTTACTCTATATCGTCGAGCAACAAATTGAGCAGGAGCAATATTCGCCGGAAGTGAAAGAGCGTTATCTTGCCCATCTCAAAGGCTATCTGGCGCCCCATTACGCGGAGTTCATCGGCAAAGAAATCCAAACGGCCTACCTGGAGTCTTATTCGGAGTTTGGCCAGAACATTTTCGACCGCTATGTAACGTATGCCGACTACTGGATCCAGGACAACGAATACCGCGACCCGGATACCGGTGAAAGCTTTGACCGCGCGGCATTGAATGGTGAGCTGGAGAAAATTGAGAAGCCGGCAGGCATCAGCAACCCTAAAGATTTCCGTAACGAAATCGTAAACTTCACGTTGCGCGCACGCGCGTCACACGGCGGCAAAAACCCCACGTGGACCAGCTATGAAAAATTACGGGTCGTCATCGAGAAAAAAATGTTCTCCAGCACCGAAGATTTATTGCCGGTTATTTCCTTTAGCGCCAAATCTTCCACCGAAGACAAAAAAAAGCACGAAGACTTTGTCGCGCGCATGGTCCAAAAAGGCTACACGGCAAAACAGGTCCGATTGCTGTGTGAATGGCACTTACGTACCCGTAAGTCTTCATAAAATTGGCGCCCTATGAAATTAGCGCGTACTAATCGGGTCGGCGAACAGATTATTGACCGTCGCCTAAACGGCAAAAACAAAAGCGCGGTTAATCGCCAAAAATTTATCCAGCGCTTTAAGGGGCAGATAAAAAAAGCGGTGACTGAAGCGATGTCAGGCCGTAGCATTACGGACCTTAACCGTGGCGAAAAGATCAACATTCCGGCCAAGGACATCAGCGAACCCGTGTTCGGCCACGGATCCGGAGGGAAACGCGAAGGTATCCATCCGGGCAACACTGACTTTGTAAGTGGAGATAGGGTTGCCCGTCCTCCCGGAGGGGGTGGCAGTGGCGGCAAAGCCAGCAAAAGTGGCGAAGGTGACGATGATTTTTCTTTCGAACTTTCCCGTGATGAATTCCTCGATATCTTTTTTGAAGATTTGGAATTGCCAGACTTGATCAAAACACAACTGGCCAAACAGGTGCAATACAAGACCATACGCGCGGGATACACCGCCACGGGCACGCCCAGCAACCTGAATGTTATCCGTTCGATGAAAAGTTCGCTGGGACGGCGTATCGCGACGCGCACACCGTATGCCCGCAAGCTACGTGAAGCTGAAGAGGAGTTGGCGGCCGTTTTACTGCTGGAAAGCCCTGAGTCCCCCGCTATGCCCTCCCCGCGCGTGATGGCGTTGCAGGAAGAAATCCGCAAACTCAAAAGCCGGATACGCACCATACCGTTCATCGACACGTTTGACCTGAAATACAACAACCGCATCAAACAACCCAAGCCCACTACCCAGGCCGTGATGTTTTGCCTGATGGATGTGTCCGGATCAATGGATGAAGGCAAAAAAGATATGGCGAAGCGTTTCTTTACGCTGCTCTATTTATTTTTGACGCGTTCTTATGAAAAGATCGACCTGGTGTTCATCCGCCACCATACGGTGGCCAAAGAAGTTGATGAAGAAGAGTTTTTTTATTCCCGCGAAACCGGCGGCACGGTAGTTTCCAGCGCACTGCAAATGATGTATGAAATCATCAAGGAGCGTTACCCATCTTCTGACTGGAATATTTACGGCGCGCAAGCTTCTGACGGCGACAACTGGACCGACGACTCGCCGATTTGCCGTGATGTACTGATTAACGCCATCATGCCCCATGCGCAATACTATGCGTATGTTGAGATCACCGAAGAGGGGCATCAAGGGCTATGGCGCGAATACCTTGCCGTGAAACGTGCCTGCGCGAATTTTGCGATGCAGCACATCACCAGCCCGGCGGATATTTATCCGGTATTCCGTAAACTTTTCCAGAAAAAATTGGCTTGAGACGGCCCACTGTGAAAAAGGAATGGGCATGAAAAAGAGACCGCTATCCAAAACGTCGGAATGGACGTTTGAGCTGATCCAGAAATATAACGCTGAAATCGCGCGGGTCGCCGCAAGTTACCACCTTGACACCTATCCGAACCAAATTGAAATCATTACCGCCGAACAAATGATGGATGCGTATTCCTATGTGGGCATGCCGGTAGGCTATGGCCATTGGTCTTTCGGCAAACAGTTCCTCAGCGTCGAGCAGCGCTACCGCCGCGGCCAAATGGGGCTCGCTTACGAAATTGTCATCAACTCCAACCCTTGCATCGCTTATCTCATGGAAGAAAACACCATGATGATGCAAGCGCTGGTGATTGCCCACGCCGCTTACGGGCACAACTCTTTTTTCAAGGGCAACTACCTGTTCCGCACCTGGACAGACGCCGAATCCATCATTGATTATTTATTGTTTGCGAAAAACTATGTGGCCGAATGTGAACAACGTTATGGCGCGGATGCCGTGGAAGAAATTCTCGACTCCTGCCATGCGCTGATGAATTACGGGGTAGACCGTTATAAACGGCCTAGCCGCATTTCACTCCACCAGGAACAGGAGCGCCATAAAGAGCGTGAAGATTATTTGCAATCGCGCATTAATGATTTATGGCGTACGCTACCTGTTAAAGACCGTCCCCCAGGAGCGCAAGAAGAGGCGCGCTTCCCCGTTGAACCCCAGGAAAACCTGCTGTATTTCATTGAAAAAAACGCCCCCTTGCTGGAGCCTTGGCAACGCGAGCTGGTGCGCATCGCGCGCAAAATGGCCCAATATTTTTATCCGCAACGCCAGACCCAGGTCATGAACGAAGGCTGGGCGACTTTCTGGCATTACACATTGATCAATACGCTGTACGACGAAGGCCTGTTAACCGATGGTTTCATGGTGGAATTTTTGCAATCCCACACCAACGTCATCTACCAGCCCGCGTACACCAGTAAATATTATAGCGGCATCAATCCTTATGCGCTGGGCTTCGCCATGATGAGTGATATCCGCCGCATCTGCGAAAAGCCTACCGAGGAAGACCAGCGCTGGTTCCCCGGGCTGGCCAATACGGATTGGATAAAGTCCCTGGATTTCGCCATGCGTAATTTCAAAGACGAGAGTTTTGTCGCGCAATACCTGTCACCCAAACTGATCCGGGATCTCAAGTTATTTGCGGTGCTTGATGATGATGCGGACAATGAGCTGGAAATTTCCGCGATCCATGATGACCGCGGTTATCAACACATTCGCCAGACACTGGCCAATCATTATAATCTGGGGAACCGTGAACCGAATATTCAAGTATACAATGTCAACCGGCGCGGCGACCGTTCCCTCACCTTGCGCCATATCCAACATAACAGGCTTCCCTTGCATGAAGGCACCGATCAGGTATTGAAACACCTGATGCGGTTATGGGGTTTTACCGTGCGCCTGGAAACCGTTTATGAAGACGGCAGGGTAAGCCTGACGCATGAATGTTGCAAAGAAGATTAAGGGGCGCGCGCACCATGTTGGGCATATAGGCGTGTCCATTGCCCCAAATTGGGACGCCCGTTATATCTAGGGTTCGGGCTATCCTCATCACCCCGCCTTTGTGGCGTTAACTACCAGATTGCTGGCGCACTTTTTGCCACGGCCTCTGGATTTTTCGTGCCGCCTCAAAATACTGCTGGGGATAAAACGAGGGAATGGGCGGCATTCTGTGCACTGCCGCCCACTCGGTTCAATCAGGTTCAGTTGGGGCTTTTCGAGCTGTGCCGACCGCAGCGGCTATCTCTTGCGCTATAGCTTTCTGAGCAGACTTTTCCGTCGGCCAATCCGTGACATTGGCGTGATTGGGATTTCCCGCAACAGGCGCCGCAACCACCCGCAATCTATGCCGCTCAAAACTGAAAGCTTGCACATCCGCACGGCCAAGCAGGGGCTTTTCTCTTTGCTGACCAACTCGTCGACCGATATTCCAGAGTTCGGTCTCGGTGAGATTGATGTGGCGCGTGACCGACAGGTCTGGATATGGGTGAGGAATGAACTCATCCGGTTTCACCGTCCAATCCTGCCGCAAGCGATTTCTGAAGAATATAAATCGAGCGAGCTGCTCGTCGGACGTGACAGACTTGCTCGATTCCTCGTCCGTCATGCGGATGTGACCCGGCGCATCAAACCCATAATCTCCTTGGGCACCTCACCAAAGAATGGCTCGGTTCCGCAAGCCTTGCTGGCGCCCACAAGCGCGGCATAGTGCAGATCGCCTTCCGGGCTGACACTGATCGACAAGGTACGTCGAAGGGAGTGATGCCACTCCAATGTGATATGCCCATCCGGCTCAGCGCCAATAGAGGGGGCAGGCGCACCCAGCGGCAACGCCTCCAGGAATCCATGCGCTGAGCGAACTGCGCGCATGGAAACCGGCGCAGCTCCATAACCATCCCAATTTGCTTGGCGGCATTCCTCAAAGACCTGATAAAGCTCATTGAGTGACCCCTTCGCATGCTGACCAAGGGCATAGGAATCCTGTAATTGCCGAAGCGATTGTCCAATCTTACTAGCGACAAATCCCGCCGTCTCGCTCGCACCGCCTGAGGTCACAGTAGTATATTGACGAAGTGCTATCGCAGTCATTTCTCGAACCTCTAAAATTTACTGAAGCAATTTTATGGCATTTGGTGTAACACTGCCAAAGAATACTTTGTTTTTCAACCAACGCATTTCTAGCAAGCGCTGCTTTAGCGCCATCTCATTCAACTCGAATCCCTGTGTAGTAAATGCGTCGATATCAAGGATCAGACGCATGCCTTGGTTGTCCAGAGTGCCAGGTGGCTGTATCGTCCTGACGACATTGACCGCATAAGACTGACCCGGGATAGCGAGCGTGTCCTGGTGCACGAAACCATGAAACGGCACATCCAGCCCCCTCGGCGGCATCGGAGCCGACTCCAAGTAGTCCTCGAAGCGCAGCTCATCAGGCGGCAATTGTATGCGGTTGATGTAGCGCAACCCGATCCGATGCACCTCGACAGGCTGCGCCAGTTCAACATACACAGACCACAGCCGCATACCTTCTTCGTAAAGCTGCTCCCAATTCTCGTAGGGTTCCAGGCGGCTAAAAACAAATCCGTCTTGATTGAATTGTGTGATGTGTTTCTTGTCGCCGGATTGAAAGCGCGATCCTTTCCAAGCCAACTCGCGGATAATTGGACTGATCGATGCGCCGCCCTGAAGATTCACTTCGTGCTGAATTTGGAGATTTTTCATCGAGTCTAGAAATTGATACCCGCTGAGCCTGGATTCCAATTGTAGCTTTAACGTCGCCTCTTCAAGTATCACCCCCGGACGGGCTTGAATGTCGATCACCGCCTCCACGATCGACGCACGCGGAAGATATTGAAACGACTCATCTATATTAATCGCTAGTTTTGTTAGGTTCATAATGTTCATTATGGCCCGATTTCTTCCCTTTAGGCAATTTTTTCGCTGCCAAAACCGACGCCCCCAAACATGGAGAAGTCGAGATCGTTGACCCAAAGCTGCACCGTCATCAGATGGGTGCAGCAGGGTACGGAGATGACTAGAACCACCTTCTTCTGCCATGGCCTTTCTGCTTGCCATCCATACAATATATGAAATGATCCGCCTACAGCAACCGCTCGGGCGCACTCCACGTCATCGCACCCACTTGATCACCGGCGGCATCAAACACAAAGATGGCATCTTTGTAGCGCCCGGCAAATTTGAGATAGAAAAAATCTTCAGCTTTTTTGCCATGGTTTTTCTGCAAAAATTTATCCAACTCCGCACCGATTCCGGCATGGTCTTTTGCTATTGCGGTGATGTCCAGCGCTCTTTTCCTGATTTCGACAAGGGATTTCTTGAATGGACGGAACATCCAGAACTGCTGGGTTTCGCCAATATCCTTGTTAAGAGCAAGTTCCATCATTGTGCCTATCTCATCTGAATTTTTGGGCGGCTCGGCGCGGATCAACGGCCTTGGCCCGACGCCAAATTGCTGTAAATCCGCCAGGCTCTTTTCTTGCGCATATAAAGGCGCTGCGGTGAGCGGCTTGAGTGTTCCTTCCCACTCCACCACCGCGACCGGACGCTGGTTGTATACCGTATATCCGCCCCAGGCGAGCGCGCCAAGCTGAACTAGGGCAACCATTGACAGGTCAAAGAGGATCTCTTTGCGGGATTTGCGTGGGTTGAAAATGATGAAGGTGAGGGCTGGCCCGAGTACGATGTCGACCAGCACCATGATCTGGATACCATTCCACCCGCCATCGGTGGTGAAAAAGGGTGGCGGGTACCACTCCACTAAAATCAGATAGAGAAAAATCAAAAAAATGGCGCTGCTAATGCCAACATGGATTAACGCGGCACGCAATTTGGCCGCAAATAAACGCGGCTGTTTAGTTTCAGCCAGCGCGGTGGATGCAGTGGTTGTTTCCATTTTAAAACCTCTTCTATACGCCTATACTGTTCCACTAGAAATGGCCGTTTCCGCCATTTCCCACTAACATTATCGGCGTCTGGATTTTTTTCTTTAGCTATATAAATCATTATCTTGTGTATAAAACCAGGTTGATTCATGACCCTTAGCGAATTGCGTTACATCGTTGCCGTGGCCCGTGAGCGCCATTTTGGGCGTGCGGCGGAAGCCTGTTTTGTGAGCCAGCCCACCTTGAGTGTCGCCGTGCGCAAACTGGAAGACGAGCTGGGCGTGACATTGTTTGAACGTGGCTCAAATGAGGTAACGGTTACCGCAAGCGGCGAGCGCATCATCGCGCAGGCGATGCGGGTATTGGACGAGGCAGGGGCGATCAAACAACTTGCCAAACATGGGCAAGACCCGCTGGTGGGGCCGTTGCGCTTGGGGGCTATCTATACCATCGCGCCTTATTTACTGCCGCAGTTGATTCCGTTGCTGCGTAAACGCGCGCCGCACATGCCCTTGTTGATTGATGAAAATTACACGGCCGTGCTATCGCAACGCTTGCAACAGGGCGATCTGGATGTGATTATTATTGCGTTGCCGTTTGAGGAACCCGGCATTGTCACGCAGCCATTGTACGATGAGTCCTTCGTGGTGGCCCTGCCCAAGGGTCACCCATTAAGCAAAAAAACCGCTCTCCAGCCTGCCGATATCGCCAATGAAACAGTGCTGCTATTGGGCGCCGGGCACTGCTTTCGTGACCAGGTGTTGCGCGCCTGCCCGGCGTGTAACCGCAGCAGCGACACCCTGCAAAAAACGCTCGAAGGCAGCTCACTGGAAACCATTCGCCTGATGGTGGCGTCCGGCGCGGGCATTACGGTATTGCCCAGCACCTCAGTGGGCGCCAAACAACACGACAAGATGCTGGCCATACGCCCGCTTATAAAGCCCACCCCAAGGCGCCGCGTGGCACTGGCGTGGCGCAAGAGCTATACGCGGCCTGAAGCCGTGGAAGTACTGCGGCAGGCGATTCTCGAATTTGATAGCGCAGGGATTACGCACTTAACCAAGCATCGTAATAGCTAAAATCTATTGGTATTATATTTACAATCAATTAGACCTATCCACCCTTTGCCTCTATGATGCATCCATGTGGTTCACATACCACGTATTAAAAACATCATTACCAAGGAGAGCATAGACCATGAAAAATAGCGGTTCCACCACCATTAAAAACCTCGAATCCGCCTTTGCCGGCGAGTCGATGGCACATATCAAATATTTGTACTTCGCCAGCATCTGCCGCGCCCAGGGCGACGAAACCAGCGCCAAGGTCTTTGAAGACACCGCCGCGCAAGAAGTGCAGCACGCCTTCGGCCACCTTGACTTGCTTTACCCCAAAGACCAGATGAACGCCGCGCGCTGCCTGGAAATGGCGATTGCCGGTGAAACTTATGAATACACCGAAATGTATCCGACGTTCCGGCACTTGGCCATGCAGGAAAACAACACGGCGGCGGTGCGCGAATTTGATGGGCAGATCGCCGAATCCATTGACCACGCGCAACGCTTCAAGGCCACCTTGGAAAAAGCCGCGAAACGCTTCGCCGCATTGGCCAAGGTTGAAGAGCGCCACGCGAACCATTATCGTGCAACATTGGCCGCAGTAAATTCAAAATAACCACAGAACCTGACATCTTAAGGAGTAATTTATGCAAAAATGGCAATGTATCGTATGCGGTTTTATCTATAACGAAAGTGTCGGCATGCCAGAAGATGGCATTGCCGCTGGCACCCGCTGGGCAGATATTCCCGACAACTGGGCCTGCCCGGACTGTGGCGTAGAAAAATCTGATTTCGAAATGGTACAAATCGCGTAGTTAAAAACGGCAATTGGATTGGAGAGACCATGAACCCCATCGTCATCATTGGCAGCGGCTTAGCGGGCTATTCACTGGCGCGTGAATTTCGCAAACTCGACAAGGACACACCGCTGCGCATCATTACGGCGGACGATGGGCGCGCCTACTCCAAACCCATGCTGTCCAATGCGCTCACCAGCGGCAAAACACCCGAGCAATTGGCCACCGCCGATGCGGTGCAGATGTCCGCCCAGTTAAATGCCACCATTGATATTCATGCCCGCGTCAGCGCCATCGACACCGCGCAACACACTGTTACGGTGGACGGCACAGACATCCACTACGCCAAGCTGGTGTTGGCGCTGGGCGCGGATGTGATCCGGCTACCGATGGCAGGCGATGCGGCCAGCGCGGTGATGTCTGTCAACGACCTCGCTGATTACACGCGCTTTCGCCAGGCTACTGCTAACGCCAAACAGATAGCGATCATCGGCGCGGGCCTGATCGGTTGCGAGTTCGCCAATGACTTGCGCAACGCGGGCATGGCGGTGGATGTTATCGCCCCGAGCAAAGCACCGCTGGATCGCTTGCTGCCTGAAACCGCCGGGCAAGCACTGCAACAAGGGCTGACGGATTTGGGCGTGAACTGGCATCTGGGTAAAACGGTAAAGGCGGTAACCCATGCGGATAACGGCTATAACCTGACACTTTCCGACGGCTCAACACTGGAAGCCGATGCCGTGCTGTCGTGTGTGGGCTTGCGCTCGCGCACTGCACTTGCACACGCCGCAGGCCTGCAAGTACACCAGGGCATTGCAGTTAACCGCCTGCTCGCCACCAGCGCGCCGGATGTGTATGCGCTGGGTGATTGCGCCGAAGTAGAAGGACGGGTGTTATTGTACGTGATGCCGCTGATGAACGCGGCGCGCGCGCTGGCTAAAACCTTGGCTGGCCAGGCTACGCCCGTGGTGTATCCTGCCATGCCGGTCGCCATAAAAACACCGGCGCATCCGGTGGTGGTGTCACCGCCACCACCGGGCATTGATGGCGAATGGCGCATTGAAACGCCTGAAGGTGGAGTACGTGCCTTGTTTTTCGATGCGCAAAACACGTTACGTGGCTTTGTTGTTACCGGTAGCGTGGTGAGTGAGAAAACTGCGTTGGCGAAGGAAATACCGGCGCTGTTGTAGTCGATTGTGTTGCCATTTTCGCTCCTTTCTGGAGACTTAGGCGCCACAAAAAATGGCAGTTATATCAATATTCAGACTGGGCATGGCATTCTTCTCTTCGGATTTGGCTCTCCCCGCAGCTCACACCGTTTATTGCCATCGCCATTATCGTTATCAGGCGAAGTGGGGGATCTTGCTTAAGATTCCTCGTGGTGCCTAAAGGCACCTACTTCTGGTGCGCGGAATGACATAGAAACCCCCCGCAGGCGAGATGGGAGGGTTTTTATTTTTAGGATCGTCTGCTGAGTGTCTGGCGTATCCAAACCCTATATTTACATAAATAATTGATTTATATAAATATAAAATTCTAGGCCCCGGTTTGTCGGAAAACTTTACGCCGGATTTGGGCAAGCTATAACCATTGTGATGCGCCCATACTTTATCTTTTAGCTGCGTAGAAATGATTGGCTTTATATTAAATTCCAGTAGTGTCCGGCAATTTTGCCAAGGTGTTTATATAACAGATTGATCGGGAATAGGAAATAGCATGTCTAGGGGTGTCGCCGACTTGAACGTGAATT
>JAGVME010000141.1 GCA_020053945.1 Gammaproteobacteria bacterium | reverse complement strand
GACGCTCTTCCGATCTCGTGCTTACCAGTTTTGCGCAAAACTTTCCGCGCCAATATATCAATGCGGGTGTCGCGGAGCAAAATATGACGGCGGTGGCGTGTGGCCTGGCCTTGGAAGGGCGCTGCGTGTTCACTTATTCCATCGCTAATTTTCCCATCCTGCGTTGCCTGGAACAGATACGGAATGACGTCTGTTACCATGATGCGGATGTGAAGATAATAGCCGTCGGTGGGGGTTTTTCATATGGCCAACTTGGCATGTCGCATCATGCCACGGAAGATATCGCGATTTTACGCGCTTTACCCAACATTACAGTCGTAGTGCCGTCAGACGAATGGTGCGCGGCGGAAGCGGTAGCGGCATTGGCATCTACGCCAGGGCCGGCGTACTTGCGGCTGGATAAGTCGTCGTCCCAGGTAGGACAAAGAACCGGCGAAACCTTTACCTTGGGAAAAATCCGGCCGTTGCGGGATGGAAACGATGTCGCCCTGTTCGCTACGGGGAGCATCGTAAGCGAGGCGTTACAGGCCGCTGATTTGCTGGTGGCACAAGGTATCGGCGCGAGCGTCATCGACGTACACACGATTAAACCCCTCGACAAGGATGGTATTGTGGCGGTGGCGCGCCGGACGCGCGCCGTGGTGACCATCGAGGAGCATAATGTCATCGGCGGGCTGGGCGGGGCAGTTGCAGAGACCCTGCTTGAAGCGGGAGTGACGGGTCTAGCGTTCCGCCGCATTGGCCTCCAGGATACGTATTCGTCAGTGGTCGGCGATCAAGGGTATCTCCGGCAGATCTATCATCTTGATGCCGCCGCCATTGTTGCAAGCGTCATGGACCTGTTAAACCACAACAGTAAACCATCACCCTAAAAACCTCAGTGGGAACCTACTGCGAGCGCCTGATATGCCGAATCTGAACAAACAATTCTCGAATTTATGCTCACCGTAGGGGTGGCTACGCCTTCACAAAAATTTGATAAAAATTTTGTCCATCTTCAACGGCTGAGTCACTCTCGCTACGGTTCCAACTGAGGTTTTTAGGTTGAAACGTCTTTTTGACATTATTGCCGCGGGCCTGATGCTTCTTATCACCGGACCACTATTGGCCGTGGTCTGTTTGATGATTTGGCTCTATGACTACCATTCCCCCTTCTATTTCGCCCCTCGTGTGGGCCGGGGAGGCAAAGATTTCCGTATGGTAAAGTTACGCTCGATGGTAGTGGATGCTGACCGTACTGGCGTAAGCTCCACAAGTTCGGCGGATAAGCGCATTACTCCCGTTGGCCATTTTATTCGACGATGCAAATTGGATGAGCTTGCCCAGATGTGGAATGTGCTGATCGGCGATATGAGCCTGGTCGGCCCGCGGCCGAATACACGCGCCTGGGGGACAAACCTTTATACCGAAGATGAGATGCGCCTGCTGTCCGTGCGCCCCGGCATTACGGATTTCGCCTCTATCGTATTCGCCGATGAAGGGGAAATACTGAAAGGACAAGACGCGCCAGATCTCGCGTACAACCAGCTTATCAGGCCTTGGAAAAGTCGATTGGGTTTATTTTATATCAAGCACCAGAACATTTTCCTGGATCTTACCCTCGTGTTCCTCACCGCGGTGGCTCTTGTGTCACGACGCCGGGCTTTAGCTAAAATATCCCAACTACTTAAGCGTCTCGGCGCGGAGCCAGGCTTGGTGCAAGTCGCCCTGCGTCACGATCGTCTTATGCCGATGCCTCCACCTGGAGCGACGGACATTGTAAGGAGCAGTAATTCATAAATGGCTTCCAATGTTAGGTGGGAGCGAGGTTTAACCTAGAAAAGCAGTTGAACCACAGAGGACGCGGAGGACACAAAGAAATTCGGGTGGTTAGCGTACCACGCGCCCTCACCCAGTGGGGGAACTCGACACCCACGCCAATGCCTTGTTTTTCCTCTGCGTCCTCTGCGGTGAATCGCCGTCTTTAGGTTTAATCAACCAGTCATCACGCGTCCCGCACTTTGGCGGCAGCCAGCGCCCATCCCACCGCTAACCATACAAGCGCGCCGCTCCAATTGGAAAAAAAACTGGCGGTGGTGGCGATTGGCCAGAGCTGGATAATCACTGCGATTACCGGCCCCGCCATCCATGCCCGACCCTGCCCCGCCACCCTCCAGGCTTGCCACAGGCGTGTAGCCAGCGCCACCAGCATTAACACAAACAGCATCAATCCGGGCAACCCAGACTCAGCGAACCATTCCATGTAAAAGTTATGGGGATGGGTGCTGCAGCGCTCTTCAACTTCGGGTGGCAATCCAACTTCTTCATTACTGCACGCCACGCGAAAATTCTTCATTCCGACGCCCGTAAAAAGACGCTCGCTCCCCAGGTGTAAGGCGCTACGCCAAAGCTGACCATAGTCGGAGTCATAAAATGTAGCCACGGTTTGCGTGACAGAAGTAAATTGCCGGGTCATCATCGTGCGATCCGCCAGGGCCAGCGCCCCGGCACCCACCACGCTTACGATAAATATGCCCGCCACAGCGGCACGCAACGCGTCCTTTTGTAACACTACGGTCAAAAACAAACCGAATATCACCAACAAAAACGCCATGCGTTCACCACTGACGAATATGGCGCCGATCACCATCAAAGTTATGCTGCCCAGTAACAATTTGCTTCCAAGCGCACCCCGTTTCCACGCCCACCACCCCGCAAAACCCAGTAATGCGGGAAACAGCAATTTGGTAAGGTAGATTCCCACGCGTTGATCGTTGAAAGGTCCGGTAAGCCGGGGCTCTGAGGGCCGTTGATGGCCTAAAAAATCCACGCCAGTGAAATATTGCCACCAGGCATCCACCGCCACAAGCGTTACCATAACCGCCGCGCTTATCACCAAGCGGCGTATCCAGGTGGCGTTCAACACCCAAACTTCCAGGGCTACCGCAAACAGGATAAACCGTATCCAGGGGATTGCCTGGCTGTAAGATAATGACACGTCAAAGGCAAAATTACTGATCAGTAGCATCCATAACCAAAGTGCGAGCGCAATACGTACCCACGCTATCTGTGCCCATGCCCAGTCTTTAGTGATGATGCTGTGCGCCAGAAACAATAACGCCACCAGCGTTAACGCTACATCGGCCGCCGCACGCCCCACCACCAAAAAGAGGGGGATGCCCACCGTAAGGACGCGTGCGGCCAAAAGCAAATGTTTTTCCGGGTTATTTCGCATAGGGTATGTTCTTGGAGTTTTAGAACCTGTTCACGGTTCCGCTTAAGGGACGCAGCCCACCATAAAATATGATACGGCGGATGGGGCGGTGGAAACGGTAAAAAACGACCGTTCCTGGCTGCTCATGCGTTGACCTATCTTCCACCATCCGTGGCGGTCGCATGCACTTCCAGCACTTGGGGCATCCTACCCCGCGCGCATCCCGCACCCACGGCATTTCAGCGGGATTGTGAACAGCTCCTTAGTGGAAAAGAACAAGTATAACAAACTATGGCAGCGCCGTGGATGCGGGATTAGCATGGCTCTTATAAACGGGCAATGTTATTTATTTGGGCTTAATGGATCTCGCCCAATAAGTTATCCATCATATGTTCCGCCTGGCGCAAGTAACTGCCGCCAAATAAATTCAGGTGGTTCAGGATATGGTATAGGTTGTAAAGGATTTTGCGTGTTTTGAATCCTGCGTCCAACGGATAAGCCTCTTGGTAGGCAAGATAAAAGTTTTCTGAAAATCCGCCAAATAATCCAGTCATGGCAAGATCAGTTTCACGGTCGCCGTAATATACGGCCGGGTCAAAAATGACGGGGTTGCCACCTGGGTCTATACCATAATTTCCCGACCATAAATCGCCGTGCAGCAACGAAGGTGGAGGTTCATAGTTTGTAAAAAATACCGCCATATCAGCCAGCAATTTTTCACCTTTACGTTGCAGCGCGCCGCTGTAGCCGTTATGCGCGGCTAATGATAATTGAAAGCCAAGACGCTGTTCGCGCCAGAAGTGTGGCCAGTGGCCGTGCCCGGTATTGATTTGCGGCGTAGTGCCCAGGGTGTTATTGGTCCGCCAGCCATAACGCGGCGCGGTGATACGGTGCAGTTGCGCAAGCTGATGGCCGAGGCGCACTTGATTTTGTGCGCTGTTGTTGCCAGAAAGGTCTATATACTCCATCGCCAGATAGGCGCTGCCCGCGGTTATGCCATGGCACACGGGTTGTGGGACACGAATAATATTGGTTTGCGCGAGCTCACGTAATCCCGCCGCTTCGGCTTCAAACATGGTGGCTCGGTCGGCATTGTTTAATTTTACGAAATATTGGACGCCATTATGATCTGTGATGACATGCGCCGTATTGATATCGCCGCACACGGATGTGCTAGTGTCACGAGAGGCAGGATGCCGGAAGTGACCGCCACCACTTACGGGGAGTTGTGTTTGGAGTGTGAATGGCGCAGCGATTGCCGCTGAGATGTCAGCGGCAATCGCCATCGCCATTTTCGGGGTCATGCGCTGACGCGTTTTTGCGGGGCTAGTGCGGCCACCTTATTGTCAATGGCGGTGAGTAACGTTTTGAATGAGCCAAGGAACGAGTCCACCCCTTCATTTTCGAGTTGCAGGGTGATGGCATCAAGGTCAATGCCCAAACTGTGGAGCAGATCGAGGCTGGCGCGCGCTTCATCTACGCCGCCTTTCAATGTGGAACGCACTTTGCCGTGTTCCTTGAATGCGTTGTAAGTAGCCGGAGGAATGGTGTTGACCGTGTCAGGCCCAATGAGCGATTCGATGTACAGGACATCGCTGTAAGCTGGGTTTTTTACACCCGTACTGGCCCACAGCAAGCGTTGCGCATGGGCGCCCGCTTTGCGCAATTGCCCAAAGCGCGGCGTTGAAAAATAGCGTTCATACGATTGATAGGCGAGTTTGGCGTTAGCGATGGCGGCCTTGCCTTGCGCGCTCTTGATGCGCGCCTGCTGGGCGGGCGGCGCGGCCTTTAGTTTTTCATCAAGCAACTTATCAATCAACGTATCCACGCGGCTCACAAAGAAGCTGGCAACGGAGGCGATCCTATGCAAAGGTTTGCCATTTTTGTGCGCCAACTCGAGGCCAGCGATATAGGCTTCGATGACTTCTTCATAACGCGCCACCGAAAATAGCAGCGTCACGTTAACATTAATGCCATCGGCAATCAGCGCAGTAATGACGGGTAATCCTTCCTTGGTCGCCGGGACTTTGATCATCAAATTTGGGCGGTTCACGCGGGCCGCCAGACGCCGTGCTTCGGCAACGGTGCTGGGGGTGTCATGGGCAAGGTCCGGTGACACTTCAAGGCTGATCATACCGTCGCAGCCATCGGTTTGGTCATATACAGGACGCAGTAAATCGGCCGCCTGCTGGATGTCCTCTATCGCCAGGCTAAAAAATAAATCACGGCTGTTTTGCTTGGGGTCATGTTCCAGCAAATGCGCCAGCGCACCATCATAATCTTTGCTGCCGTTAATGGCTTTTTCGAAAATGGTAGGGTTGGACGTAACGCCCTTCAACCCTTCTTCACGGATCATGCGCTCCAACTCCCCGGATCGCAGCATGCTGCGTTGAATGTTGTCATACCAGGGACTTTGCCCGAAATTTTGCAGCTCCACCAATGGATTCATTATTGCTTCTCCCTTGTTATCTGCCTATGAAAGGGAATTCCCTTCCGCTACAGCTATATCGGTATTTGCCTGCCAATCCTTAGACCCAGTGGATAATTAAGCATGGCCCGCAAGGGTGTCCCCACGGAATGCGGGATCAGGATCCCTGACGTGGGTCAAGCAACAGTAGCGGCAGGAATGCCTCCGTGCGTAAAACACCATTGTACGCCACACTTATTTTGAAGAGAACCTTAAACCGAGATTTTCCATTAGCTTTGTGCGGCGGCCACACACGATACCGAAGCAGCAAGTTAATAGAAATTCGGCTCAAACATCTTTGCTGGCTTACTTAACCACCTTGCTGATAATTGCCTTAACTATATGCTACATTATTTAGCAATACTCATGCCATTTGTGGTTATTGGAAGGTATTATCGGGGGCTTTGGCCGGTTCAAGCGCCGTTAATTTGAAAAAGAACCTGGCCTTTTCCAGCAATTGATTAATCAAGGCCAGTTATTGGCGTATAATCACGATTCTATGCGTTTGGATCTGGCGTCTGTGGATTAACGGCACGTCATCCAGATCTCCCATGGCATTTTAAAATATTATTTAACTTCACGGAAACAAGGCATGTCTGACAATCGTAAAAGCAAAGTCGTCACACAAGGTGTACAGCGTTCCCCCAATCGCGCCATGCTGCGCGCGGTGGGATTTACCAATGAAGATTTCGACAAACCCATCATCGGTATTTCCAACAGCCACAGCACTATTACGCCCTGTAATATGGGCATCGGCAGTCTGGCAGTGCGTGCCGAACAGGCGGTGAAAGCGGCGGGTGCGATGCCACAGATGTTTGGCACGATTACCATATCCGATGGTATTTCGATGGGCACCGAAGGCATGAAATATTCTCTGGTGTCCCGCGAAGTGATTGCTGATTCGATTGAAACCGTGTGCAGCGGCCAGAGCATGGACGGTGTGCTGGCGATTGGTGGCTGCGATAAAAATATGCCCGGCGCAATGATCGCCATGGCGCGCATCAACATCCCGGCAATTTTCGTTTACGGCGGCACCATCAAGCCCGGCCATTATCGTGGCCGTGACCTTACCGTCGTCAGCGCTTTTGAAGCGGTGGGACAATTTAATGCGCATAAAATTGACGAAGAAGAGCTGAACGGCATTGAGCGTAACGCCTGCCCGGGCGCAGGTTCATGCGGGGGCATGTTCACGGCAAACACCATGTCGTCGGCGTTTGAGGCGATGGGCATGAGCCTGATGTATTCTTCCACCATGGCGGCCGAAGATGCCGAAAAAGCCGATAGCACGGCAGAGTCTGCCAAGGTGCTGGTCAATGCCATTAAAAAACAGATTTTACCGCGCGACATTATCACCCGCAAGTCCATCGAAAACGCGATTGCGGTGATCATGGCGGTGGGTGGCTCTACCAATGCGGTGCTGCATTTCCTGGCCATTGCACATAATGCAGGCGTGGAGCTTTGCATTGATGACTTTGAAACCCTGCGCGGTCGCGTGCCGGTGTTGTGTGATCTTAAACCTTCCGGAAAATACGTCGCCACCGATCTGCATCGTGCTGGCGGTATTCCGCAAGTGATGAAAATTCTGCTGGCGCACGGCCTGTTGCATGGTGATGCGCTCACCATTACCGGCCAGACCATCGCTGAGGTATTGAAAGATATTCCTGCCGAACCGCGTGGCGACCAAGATGTGATCCGTCCTTGGAGCAAGCCGATGTATGCGCAAGGCCATCTCGCCATTTTGAAAGGCAATCTCGCCACTGAAGGTGCCGTCGCTAAAATCACTGGCATTAAAAAATCCAGCATCACCGGGCCTGCGCGCGTATTTGATTCCGAGGAAGCGTGTATGGCGGCGATACTGGCGCGCAAAATTGTCGCGGGTGATGTGGTGGTAATCCGCTACGAAGGCCCCAAAGGTGGGCCTGGCATGCGCGAAATGCTTTCCCCTACCTCAGCCATTATCGGTGAAGGTTTGGGTGACAGCGTCGGCTTGATTACCGACGGACGCTTCTCTGGTGGCACCTACGGCATGGTGGTCGGCCATGTTGCGCCGGAAGCCGCTGTGGGCGGCGCCATTGCGCTGGTAGAAGAGGGCGATTCAATTACCATCGATGCCGTAGCGCGCCTGCTCCAGCTCAATGTATCTGACGCAGAGCTTGCGCGCCGCCGCGCCGCCTGGCAGCCACCCAAGCCACGCTATACTACGGGCGTGCTGGCGAAATACGCCAAGCTGGTTTCGAGTGCCAGCAAAGGTGCTGTTACAGATTAACCTGATGGAAAGTCGGGGTTAATCCAAGGCGCAAAAACGCTAAGAGCCCATTCCAAATCTCACTCAAGGGAAGAGCGAAGCGAAGGGTTTCCAGCGCACCCGAAGTAGGCGGATGCCTTCGCTAACGCGCTTCCAGGCGAGCAACATGACCACCCCTGCCCCCATCTCCTTTACCGAAGCGTTGAAATTCTGGCTCAAGCTGGGCTTTATCAGTTTTGGCGGCCCCGCCGGGCAAATTGCCATCATGCATCAGGAATTGGTGGAAAAACGCCGCTGGATTTCAGAGCGGCGTTTTTTGCATGCATTGAATTATTGCATGGTGCTGCCAGGACCTGAGGCACAACAGCTTGCGACGTATATCGGCTGGCTGATGCACGGTACCAAAGGTGGGATTGCGGCGGGGATGTTGTTTGTGTTGCCGTCGTTGTTTATTCTTGTTGTACTGTCATGGCTATACATGGCCTATGGCAGCACGCCTGCGGTGGCCGGGGTGCTGTACGGCATCAAACCCGCCGTGACGGCGATTGTAGTCTTCGCGGCCTATCGCATCGGTTCACGGGCGTTGAAAAACCGCGTATTGTGGACAATGGCGGCAGCGGCATTCATTGCTATTTTTGCTTTTGATGTACCCTTCCCCGCGATTGTGTTGGCCGCCGGACTCATCGGATATATTGGCAGCCGTGTGGCTCCTGACACCTTCAAGCCAGGCGGCAGCGGTCATAGCGCAGCAGGCAAACATTTTGGCGCAGCGCTGATTGACGATGACACCCCCACGCCGCCCCACGCTACGTTCATGTGGAATAAATTTTACAAATTGGTGGCGGTCGGGCTGGTGCTGTGGGTGGGCGCGCTGGGCACGCTGCTGGCATTATTCGGCTGGCAAGACACGCTCACACAAATGGGCTGGTTCTTCACCAAGGCGGCGCTACTGACCTTTGGGGGTGCGTATGCGGTGTTGCCCTATGTTTACCAAGGCGCGGTGGAACATTATGAATGGCTCACCGCCACACAAATGATTGATGGCCTGGCGCTGGGTGAAACCACGCCAGGACCGCTGATTATGGTGGTGGCGTTTGTGGGCTTTGTCGGCGCGTGGACGCATTCACTGTTCGGCCCGGAGGCGCTGCTGCTGGCCGGGGCGGCGGGTGCCTGCGTTGCGACATTTTTCACTTTTCTGCCATCCTTCATCTTCATCCTGATGGGCGGACCGCTGGTCGAAGCGACCCACGGCGAATTAAAATTTACCGCGCCACTCACCGGCATCACCGCCGCGATTGTCGGCGTAATTTTTAATCTGGCGGTGTTTTTTGCATATCATGTACTGTGGCCTAAAGGCTTTGCTGGCGATTTTGAATGGTTTTCGCTGATGATCGGCCTGGCGGCAGGTGTGGCGCTGTTCCGTTATAAAGCCAGCGTTATTCAGGTGATCGGCGCAAGCGCGGTGGTGGGACTGGGATATACTTTTTCAGGATTGTAAATTGTCGATCTACTGGATTCCTCCGACCGATAAAACCTACCGGTTCCCTCCAGTGGAGGATGCGTTGCAAGAACCCAATGGCCTACTAGCCGCCGGCGGCGATCTCAGCTCCGCACGGCTGATTAACGCTTATCGCAATGGCATTTTCCCTTGGTATAGCGCTGGTGAACCGATCTTGTGGTGGTCACCCAACCCGCGCACCGTGATCTTCCCCGCGCATCTTAAAGTATCGCGTAGCCTGCGCAGAACCCTCAAGCGCGGCGAATTCCATGTGACCCTCGATACACAGTTCAGGCAAGTGATGGAAGCCTGTGCCATGCCGCGCAAGTCAGACGTGGGCACATGGATCAGCACCGAGATCATTGACGCCTATTGCCGCCTACACGAGATGGGCATGGCGCATTCTGTGGAAGTATGGAAAGGGCATGAACTGGTAGGTGGCCTGTATGGACTCGCCCTCGGCCGGGTATTTTTCGGCGAGTCCATGTTCAGCCGTGTCACGGACGCCTCCAAAATCGCGCTGGTGCATCTGGTGCGTCAACTTGAGCGTTGGGGGTATACTGTCATCGACGGCCAGGTCAGCTCACCGCATTTATACACGCTGGGCGCCGAAGATATTTCACGCGCTGCTTTCATCACATTATTACAGGAAGCGACCGATGCGGCTGAACCACGTGGTCAACCTGGCTTCTGGCAACTGGATACAGACTTAAAACCATGACCAGCATCAGCGCCCTGACTTTTTATGCAACCATGCCACATACCTGCAGCTACCTGGCGGGGCAGAATGCCGCTACGCTGCTGGTAGATCCGCAAACCGCAATCAACACGCCGCTCTACAGCACGCTCATTGATTATGGTTTTCGCCGCAGCGGCGAACGCGTCTACCGGCCGCGCTGTGAACATTGCCAAGCATGTATTCCAGTGCGCGTGCCCGTCGCCACCTTTCAACCCAACCGTATCCAGAAACGCGTGTGGCGGCGCAATCACGATCTGGATGTACAGCGCGTTGCACCGCTGCACAGCGACGAACATTTTGCCCTATATCAGCGTTACCTCGCGCAGCGTCACGCCGGGGGTGGCATGGATAACCCTGATCCTGACAGCTATCTCGCATTTCTTGCCAGCCCGCATATCGACACGGGATTTTATGAATTTCGCCTGCACGGCCAGTTACTCGCCGTGGCGGTAGTGGATCATCTACAGCAGGGTTTATCAGCGGTATATACGTTTTTTGATCCACAACAGGCGCACCGCAGTTTGGGTGTGTATGCCGTGCTCTGGCAAATTGAACACGCCAAACAATTGGGCTTAACCTGGCTCTATCTGGGATACTGGATTAAAGCGTCGCCGAAAATGAATTACAAAGAACACTACCGGCCCTTGGAGATGTATCAGGGCGGGCAGTGGTTACGGGTTAATACACCAGATAACCCAGCACCGTAAACTGCGCCGTCGCACCCGCGCCGGTATGTTGAACCAGCGCGATCCGGCCATCGGCATGCGCTGCCAATGTTGCAGTGGCTTGCTGCACGGCGAGTGGCAACGCCAATGGCACCCCCCCATTAAATGTAAGATCAACGCTGCCATCGGCATTGTAACGCGTCACCGTCGCCTGGGCCGCACCCACCAGCGCTTTGCTGGCCACCACTATTTGATTACCCTGCAACACCATGGCATAACTCGCCTCGCCGCTTACCGTGGCGGAAGCGCTCGCAATACCATTGGCGCCAAAAGCAGTGTCAGCACTGCCGTCCACGTTGTAGCGCGCCAGGATAAACGCGGTGCCATCATTCCCTGAACCTGCCACCATAATTTTATTATCGGCCTGCACCGCCACCGCCAGCGCACGCTCATCCCCCGTACCCAAGTCTGCATGGCGGCGGCCATCATCACTGAACGTCGGATCAAAGCTACCGTCGGCCAGATAGCGCGCCAATGCAAAATCTTTATCCGTGGCATTGGAACTCACACCCACAGCGACGACTTTGCCATCCGCCTGCACCGTGGCCGCCAATGCCCGGGAATTTCCCCCACCGATCACGGCCGTGGTGATGCCATCACCCCCAAACGTCGTATCCAGGCCACCGTTGGCGTTATACCGGACCACGGTAAACTCCGTAAAATTTGTGCCATTGATATGCCCCGCGGCAATAACTTTACCATCATTTTGTATCGCGGCAGCCGGTGTTTCACAAGTAATGGAAGACGTCGCCAATGGCCCGGCCTGGGCAATACTGAGCGCCGCGCTACCCACCGGAGGATTCGCGGCCGGTTGCGGTACCGTGGTAAAATCCCAAGTGTAGTCGCTCGACAGCAACGCGCCGTTCAGGGCACGCACGCCTGCCTTTATTGTCACGGTATAACTGGTCGCATAAGCCAAGAGGGTGGCGGGCTGAAAAACAACAAATCCATTGGGATAAGATGATGTGGTGCGGTGCAAAATAACGCCGCTTAGCGGATTACCGCCGGTACTCACCAGAAACGACTCCAAAGTAAATGAACAGGGATCCATCGCCCGGGAAAAAGCCACCGCAATCGTCCCATCCACCGGTGCTTTAGGAATGGTGGCGATGGGATCACGCGTCTGTTGCGCAGGAATTTGAAGCACTACCTTTAGATCATCTTGGGTATTGTCGCGCTGGCTTTCTCCTTGCCAGTTACAGCCACTCAACCATAAAAAAAGTGTAGCGGCCAGCGCTATTGAGTAAGTTTTTTTACGCATCATCCTAAAAACCTCAGTTGGAACCGTAGCGAGAGCGACTGAGATGTTGGAGATGGACAAAAATTTTCTCAAATTTTTGCGAAGGTGTCGCCACCCCTACGGTGAGCGGAAACTTGAGAAAAATTTTGTTCAGATTCGGCATATCAGGCGCTCGCAGTAGGTTCCAACTGAGGTTTTTAGGATGATGATCAGGGGGCAATAAACCCTACCAGCAAAAAGTCCGCAGCAGATCCCGTGCCCGTGCTGCCCGCCAGCACAACCTTACCACCGGAAGCAGGGCGTAATGCCAACCCATAAGCAGTATCATGCGCCGCGCTAATGTTAGTAACGATTTTGCCATCGGCATCAAACGTCATATCCGCACCGCCTTCGGCATCATATCGTGCCAGCGCCAAATCGTTGCCCTGGTTCGTTACAAACGCCGCGCCACCCACCATAATTTTGTCATCGGGCTGGATCATCAAAGCCAGCGCCACATCATTACCGCCGGCCATATCGGTAAGCGTTGTCCCGGGCACCGAGCCGCCCGCCGCAAAAGTCGTATCCAATGAGCCATCGACATTATAACGCACCACGCCAAAATCGTTATTGCCGGCGGCATTCAACACTGCGCCCGCCGCCACAATCTTACCCGTAGATTGAATCCCCACCGCAAAAGCGCCTTCATCAGCCACACCGATGGCGGTCATCACTTTTCCATCATTGTCAAATGTGGGATCCAAAACACCATTAGCGTCATAACGTGCCAGGGCAAAATCGTTATTAATCCCCAGACCAGGAGTACTGTCCGAAATGCCTGCCACCACAATCTTGTTGTCGTTTGCCTGGATGGCGACAGCATAAGCCGCATCAAATCCATCGCCAAAAGACGTAACCTGTAGGCCGCTTATGCCAAAAGTAACATCAAGCATACCGGTTGTGGTATAGCGCGCCAAGGCAAAATTTGCATCGGTAAGCGAACCGGTTTGTCCTACCACCACGATGTTACCGGTCGACTGAAGGGCTACCGCAAAAACCTCGTCATTAGTAGCGCCAAAATCGGTCACAATATAGCCGCCACTGTTAAAGCTTGTATCAAGGCTGCCATCAGATAAATTATAGCGCGCCACCACAAAATCTGTGCCGGTAGTATTGTTAGACGTTACCCCAGCCACCACAATCTGGCCATCAGGTTGAATTGCTACGGCACGTGCTTCGTCACGGCCTGCGGATATCGCCGTGATGACAATACCATCCCCGTCAAAAGTAGTATCCAGGCTGCCATCGGTATGGTAACGCGCCACGGCAAAGTCGTAATTTCCGCTCCCGCTATCGACATACCCCACGGCCACAATCTTGCCATCCATTTGTACTGCAACTGCACGCGCGCCATCCCCAAGCGTCATTGAGATGGGCGAAATCACCACGCCGCCATTGCCAAAATTAGGATCCAGTAACCCGGTAGTAAAACTCCACGAATAGGGAACCGCCAAAATACTTCCATCGGAAGCTTGAACTCCCCCGGCCACGGTGACCGTGTAGAGTGTACTGGGCGCCAGCAATGTAGTAGGTGTAAGGGTAGCGTAGCCATTAATATAGGTGATCGCGCCGCTGACAGTACCACTGCTTGAGGTGGCGGTAAACGTTGTGGCGGTAAACGCATCGGCTTTCATTTCTTTGGAAAATGCCACGGCGATCGGTTTGGTGAGCAGCACTCCTGTAGCATTGTCGGCCGGGCTGGTGAGCAACACTACCGGTGCAGACACCGTCGCGGGAGTGCCATTACTCCCACCTCCCCCCGCGCAACCGCCCAATACACCCCCTAAAATGAGGGTAAAAATTACCATTGCTGCTCTAATATTAACCCATACCATAAGCATTTTTCCTCATCCTTAAAGCACAATTATGTAAGCTAAATCCATGGGGAATCGCAGACTATCGTGAACAGCTATCCAAGCTACCTATTAAAATACTAACATATTATTTGAACATCTTATGGACAAAAATTCTCTAGGGCAGCTTTTTTGCCAACCCGCCAAAATTCGGGCATAATAGTGGGTTACACCCTGGGTTAAACCTTATAAACATAACCCCACTTTTTATCTCCAAGGCACTCTGTGAATGGCAAAAGAAGATCATATTGAAATGGAAGGCGCGGTATTGGATACGCTGCCTAATACCATGTTTCGTGTACAACTCGATAATGGACATGTGGTGACCGCCCACATTTCCGGAAAAATGCGCAAAAACTATATTCGTATTTTGACGGGCGACCGGGTCACTGTAGAAATGACGCCTTATGATTTAAGTAAAGGCCGCATTATTTTCCGCGCACGCTAGGAGGGAGCCTACCGGACTTAGGGAAGCGTAGCGAAACGTTCTGCAAGACCTTTGGTGGGGTTCGAGACAGGGTTTCCCGCTACGCCCGAAAGGCAAAGACGGGCGGGACACTCCCCGCTTTTAACTTTCCTGTAACTCCTCAGTGCCTTCCAGCTCAAACGCCAGCTTGTCGTCGCGCACCGAAATGCGGAGGTGTCCGCCCCGCGCCAACTTGCCGAAAAGGAGTTCTTCTGCCAGAGGGCGCTTGATATTTTCCTGGATCACCCGCGCCATGGGGCGCGCACCCATCTTTTCGTCGTAACCATGCAGCGCCAACCATTGGCGTGCCGCGCTGTCAACTTCGAGGGTAACGCGTTTTTCTTCAAGCTGGGCTTCAAGCTCAATGATGAACTTGTCGACCACAAACGCGATGGTCGCGCTGTCCAATGACTTGAACTGGACAGTCGCATCAAGACGATTACGGAATTCCGGACTGAACAGCCGCTTGATGGCCTCGCCGGAATCACTGACATGATCCTGATGCACAAAACCCATCGAACTGCGGCTCATCTGTTCGGCGCCCGCATTGGTGGTCATCACCAGGATCACATTGCGAAAATCAGCCTTGCGCCCATTATTGTCGGTGAGCGTGCCGTGATCCATCACCTGCAACAGGATATTGAACACATCGGGATGCGCTTTTTCGATTTCGTCAAGCAACAATACCGCGTGCGGATGCTTGGTGACAGCCTCCGTCAGCAAACCGCCTTGATCAAAGCCAACATAGCCCGGCGGCGCGCCGATCAGGCGTGACACGGTATGGCGCTCCATATATTCCGACATATCAAAACGGATCAGCTCGATGCCCATGACATGCGCGAGCTGGCGCGTGACTTCAGTTTTGCCCACGCCCGTAGGACCCGCCAGCAAAAATGAACCGATCGGTTTTTGCACATTGCCCAGCCCGGCACGCGACATTTTAATCGCCGACGCTAACGCTTAAATAGCCTGATCCTGACCAAACACCAGCATTTTCAAGTTGCGTTCCAGATGCCGCAACACATCTTTGTCGGAACTGGAAACGCTTTTTGGCGGGATGCGCGCAATCTTGGCGATAATATCTTCAATTTCACGGACATTAATCACTTTTTTACGTTTGCTGGCCGGTAATAAATGCTGGTTCGCGCCGACTTCGTCGATCACGTCAATGGCCTTGTCCGGTAAAAAACGGTCGTTGATGTAACGCGCCGCCAACTCCGCCGCCGCGCGCAAGGCATGCCGGGAATATTTGACGTGGTGATGCTCTTCAAAACGCGATTTCAGGCCTTCGAGGATTTGTATTGTTTCTTCAACGCTCGGCTCAACGACATCAATCTTCTGAAAGCGCCGCGCCAGGGCACGGTCTTTTTCAAACACGCCCCGGTATTCCTGATAGGTTGTCGAGCCAATGCACTTTAACGCGCCTGACGCCAGCACGGGCTTGATCAGGTTTGAGGCGTCCATCACGCCACCCGATGCCGCGCCTGCGCCAATGATGGTGTGGATTTCATCAATAAACAAAATAGCGCCCGGCTCTTTTTGCAATTGATTGATGACGCCTTTCAGGCGTTTCTCAAAATCACCGCGATATTTTGTGCCCGCCAATAAGGCGCCTAAATCCAGCGAATAGACGGTGCTATGCGCCAGCACTTCAGGCACCTCGCCATCCACAATCATTTTCGCCAGGCCTTCAGCCAGCGCGGTTTTACCTACGCCTGCTTCACCAACGTATAACGGATTGTTCTTGCGGCGGCGGCACAATATCTGGATGGTGCGCTGGATCTCATGCTTGCGCCCAATCAACGGGTCAATCTTACCGCGCCGCGCCAACTGGTTAAGGTTGACCGCAAAGCTTTCCAGCGGACTTTTAGCGGGCGCATCGCCACTAGCCTCATCATCGGCTGAGCCATGTGAAGTGCCCTCGCCATCGCCATGCACCTTGGAAATGCCGTGCGAGATATAATTCACCGCATCAAGGCGCGTAATATTTTGTTTGCCGAGCAAATACACCGCCTGTGAATCTTGCTCACCAAAAATGGCGACCAGCACATTAGAGGCTAAGACTTCTTTTTTACCGGAAGACTGCACATGAAATACGGCACGCTGGAGTACGCGCTGAAAACCGAGGGTCGGCTGCGTGTCGCGCTTATCTTGCGCGTTCAGCAAGGGGGTATTTTCATCCACGAAAGCGGCGAGATCTTTTTTTAAGGCTTCAATATCGGCACCGCAGGCGCGCAACACCGCTACTGCACTCGGATTATCGAGCAAGGCGAGCAACAAGTGCTCAACCGTCATGAATTCGTGCATCCTGTCGCGCGCCTCGCGGAAAGCGAGGTTAAGCGTAAACTCGAGGTCTTTGCTTAACATGGATTCAACCCCTCAACAAACCAACTATAATAAATAATTATCCATTTCTTCGTCGTTCAACCTGACATTACCATAAAAATGCCTACGCTTCTTCCATTGTGCACTTCAATGGGTGCTGGTTTTCCTGTGCGCACTGTGTCACTTGCGCCACCTTGGTTTCGGCAATATCACGGGTGTATATACCACACACCCCCACCCCGCGCGTATGCACATGCAACATCACCTGGGTCGCTTTCTCCGGGCTCATGCCAAAAAATGCCTGCAAAATATAGACGACAAATTCCATTGGCGTGTAATCATCATTCAACACCAACACCTTGTATAACGGCGGGCGCTTGAGTTTAGGCTTGGCCTCCTCCAGCGCTAATCCATCGTCATGATTATCCTGTGAGCCTTCTTTCATGGTGATTTGATTGTAACTAAAATTCACCAAAAAAACCTAATCAACTGCATCCATCCCTGTGAATTAATGGGGACATATTCCGAAAACTCAACATCCGCACCTTGCGCTTGGCCAAAAAATTAATTTTTTTACCCTATTTTCAATATTTTGCATAAAACCAGGGCGCCACGGATGCGCCAGAAAAATCTCCTGAAAATCTCCAAAGGCTCATAATGGTCATCGGCCAAAAGCCCGATTTTTTTAAGGTATTTTTAACCCTGCACGCTATGGGTCATATGGCGCTTAAGAAAGTCGACTATAACCCGTACTTTATTCGGTAGATAGGTACGGCTAGGATACAACAACCACGCCGCAGTTTCGAAATTTGTGACCATCACATCATAATTTGAAAACGGATCAATGATTCTATTTCTAATTCAATAAAGCATTAATTATCCATTCCCAAGCGACAATGGACTTGACCATGGGCGCATTCCCTTCAAAGGTGCGCAGAGCCACTTC
>JAGVME010000066.1 GCA_020053945.1 Gammaproteobacteria bacterium | reverse complement strand
CGCGCTGGTTCGTCATGCATCAAGCGCAGGCATTCTTTGTAACGCGAGCCAAATCCAATCTGCTCTTTCGTCGCATCTACTCTCGTGCCGTAGACAAGTCCACGGGACTGCGTTGCGATCAGACCATTGCATTGAGCGCTCCCAAGGCCAGCAAGGATTACCCGTCGCATGCCGAACACGACAAGGATCTGGTATTTCTAACCAACAACGTCGACTTGCCTGCGCTGACCATCGCCCAACTTTATCGTTGCCGCTGACAGGTCGAACTATTCTTCAAGTGGATCAAACAGCATCTTCGGATCAAACGCTTCTACGGCACTACCGAGAATGCAGTCAAGACGCAAATATGGATCGCCATCGCGGTTTACGTCTTGACCGCCATCGTGAAAAAATAGCTCAAATCCGAGGCTTCGTTTTACACAACCCTACAGATTTTGAGGCAGAGCGCTTGGCCGTGCCGCTCACACCCGGGGGCGCGCGGCATCCACGCTCCAGGCGCCCGCACCCGCAAAGACCAAATACAGAAACACAAAGCAGTAGAGCACTGCGGGTTCTCCCTGATTCAGCATTGGCAGCAGCGTGTTCCCCTGGCTTGCGTGCGCCATGAAGTAGGCCGCGGCCATGAATCCGCACAGGATAAAAGCTACCGGCCGCGTGAACAGGCCGATCAGCAGCAGCGTGCCACCCACGACTTCGAGAAATCCGGCAAAACCCATCAGCGAAATCCGTTGCAACCCGTCGAACATCGCCACGTGCGGGGCACCAAAGAGCTTTGCCGTCCCGTGGGGAATAAACAGATACGCCGTCACGATGCGCAGGACTGCCAGCGCACGTGGGCGCCATGCCTCTAAAAATGCCACGTCAATTGTCATATAATTCTCCTTCCGAATTGTGTTTTTAAAATCGGTCAGGAGCCGTCACCAGCCGACACTGAACGATAGTCTTGAAGATCCACCCCCGCACGAGCGAGCACCGATCTCAAAGGGCGCTTCCATGCCGCAGCCCCGACAAGGGCAAGGGAGCCTGCCGCGGATGCTGAGCGCCTTTGCCAGACTCACTAGGACGGAGGTACGCCAGTTGGTCCAGGATGTAGTTCACACACCCCGCCGGCAGGGATTGTAGTGGCCATTGGGCATCTATTAGGCTGGGGCATTGACAAGCTTAAAGCCGAGTTCGGTCCCGTACTTAGTCGGGCCATACCCGAGCTGGATGTTCAGAAAGCCCAGCGCCTCCAAGTAGCGGGCATTCTGCAGGGAGCCCACGTCCACGGCTTGGAAGCCAATGGCCTTGCCGAGATCAAGCACCTCCTTTTTCGCGCCGATGTCATCGCCAGCGACCAGCAGGCTCAGGGATTCGCCCTTCACCTTCCCCGTCTCCATGTTCTGAGCAAAGACGGTGTTGAACGCCTTGATGACCCGTGCACCTTGAGCCCAGTCTTGCACCTGCTCGGCTCCGCTTTTCTTCACGTCACCTGCATAGCTCCAGTCCTCGTTCAGGAGATTGGTGGGATCGACGATCGTCTTTCCTTTGATCTCGCCCAGGTTCTTGATCGCTTCCTGGCGAGCGGGGGCCGGGACGGCAAGGATAACAATATCTCCCCAGACGGCCGCGTTACGGACCTCTATAGGATCGGCGCCGGTAGTGCGCACTTGGTAGCCCGCCTTCTCGGCGCCGCGCTGGATGGCGGTGCCTACATTTCCGTTTCCGATGATGGCAATTTTCGACTTGGTCATGGCTCCTCCTACTGTGCAAGGCCGAGTTGTTTCATGAAGTCCTGGTTGCCCCAGAACAACCATTCGTGATCCATCGTCTTGCCTTTCCAATGCCCGATGGTTGCCATGCCGATGGCAAAGCGTTTTCCGGTTGGCTGGATCATCTTGCCGTCCGCCGTGGGCATCGGCTTGGTGAATGTGCCGGTCATCACACCGGTAACCGCCGTCCAGCTCCCGGAACCGAAGCAGATCGGATGGACCTTGATCGTGATGTCAGGCGCGAAGACGAACATCGCCTTCAGGTCTTCGATGTGCTTGTCGATGCCTTTGGTCTCGTGGCCGTCAGGCCAGGTGACGACGATGTCCTTGGCGTGGCTCTCGTGCAAGCGATCCCATTTCTGGTTGCTGAATACTTCGAAATCGAGGGTATCGAAGACCTTGAGGTTTTTTTCGACGATTGGGGCTTGCCGCTCATGCGCGGGTGGAGGCGTTGGGGATTCTCCGCCAATGATTGTGCGAGAACTGGCATGCTGAGACTGCCAGTGATTGCTAAAGCGATAAGACTGAGTGCGGTACGCATAGTGAGCATAAATAAATCTTCCATGACTAGGAGGTGAAGACCACCGCGCAACGAGCGTTGGGTCACCGAGATGGGCAGGAAGTGTATCTAAGCACATTTAGATGCGGCCTTATGATACGTTAACGTACATAAGTTCAAAATCCTTCTCTGACGACCCTAGTGCCATTTCCAGGGGTCATCAAGCTACAAACAACCCTACTCCCACTCAATCGTCGCGGGCGGCTTGCCCGAAATATCATAAGTGATGCGCGAAATACCCGGCACTTCGTTAATGATGCGGTTTGAAATGGTGCCCAATACATCATAAGGCAGATGCGCCCAATGCGCCGTCATGAAGTCGATAGTTTCCACCGCGCGCAACGCAATCACGTAATCATAACGCCGCCCATCACCCATCACACCCACCGATTTCACGGGCAAAAACACCGCAAATGCCTGACTCACTTTATCGTACAAGTTATTTTTGCGCAGCTCTTCAATAAATATAGCGTCGGCGCGGCGTAAGATATCCGCGTACTCTTTTTTCACTTCGCCAAGAATACGCACACCCAACCCCGGCCCAGGGAACGGATGGCGATACACCATGTCGGACGGTAGACCCAGCTCCACACCCAGCTTGCGCACTTCATCTTTAAACAATTCACGCAATGGCTCGATCAATTTCAGGCGCATGTTCGCGGGCAAACCACCCACGTTGTGATGGGTTTTAATCACATGCGCCTTGCCATTTTTAGAGCCAGCAGACTCAATGACATCAGGATATATTGTGCCTTGTGCCAGCCACTTTACATTGGTGAGTTTGGCGGCTTCCTCTTCGAATATTTCAACAAATAAATTGCCGATGATTTTGCGTTTTTTCTCTGGATCAGCCACGCCGCCCAACGCATCCATAAAACGCTGTTGGGCATTCACGCGCAATACGCGTACCCCCATATGCTGCGCGAAGGTCCCCATGACCTGGTCACCTTCATTCAAACGCAGCAGGCCGTTGTCGACAAATACACAGGTGAGCTGTTTACCGATAGCCTTGTGCAGCAACGCAGCCACCACCGAGGAATCCACGCCCCCGGACAACGCCAGCAATACATCATCACTGCCGACTTTTTCGCGGAGCTGGCGAATGCTTTCGTCCATGACATTGCTCATGGTCCAAAGGGACGCACAGCCACAAATATCATGCACAAAACGCTGTAAAATACGTGCGCCCTGATGGGTATGCGTGACTTCAGGATGAAACTGCAAACCATAGAAACCACGCGCTTCATCCGCCATGCCAGCAATCGGCGCGGCGGCGGTGCTGGCAATGGTTTTAAAACCTGCGGGCAGTTGTGTCACATGGTCGCCGTGGCTCATCCACACATCGAGCATGCCATAGCCTTCCGGCGTAGTGTGATCTTCAATGTCGCGCAGCAATTGCGAATGCCCACGCGCGCGCACTTGTGCGTAACCAAATTCACGGTGTGCCGCAGACTGGACAGCACCGCCCAATTGCGCCGCCATGGTTTGCATGCCGTAGCAGATGCCCAACACCGGTACGCCCAGGTCAAACACCGCCTGCGGCGCACGTGGCGCAGACGCCAGCGTCACGGATTCGGGGCCACCCGAAAGAATAATGCCACGCGGATTAAATGCGCGCAGCGCGGCATCTGTCATGTCGTAGGGATGCAATTCACAATACACGCCCGCTTCACGCACACGGCGCGCGATAAGCTGGGTGTATTGGGAGCCAAAATCAAGGATCAGGATGCGATGATCGTGAATAGTAGTCAATGTGTCGCTCATTTTAACTCAAATAATCCATTGGCCGGGCAGGAGCGAAGATCTCTCACATTCGTTCGGGATGACAAGAAGAAGATCTTCATCTCCCGTGTCATTCCATGCGGTAATTAGGCGCTTCGCGCGTAATGGTTACATCATGCACATGGCTTTCGCGCATACCGGCGCTGGTGACACGCACAAACTTAGGCTTGGTGCGCATTTCTTCAATGTTGGCGCAGCCAGTGTAGCCCATGCTGGCACGCACACCGCCCATCAGTTGATGCACAATTGCCACGAGGCTGCCTTTATACGGCACACGCCCTTCGATGCCTTCTGGCACCAGCTTTTCCGCCTCGGCAGTCATCTCCTGGAAATAACGGTCGCTGGAACCTTGCTGCATGGCGCCAATCGAACCCATGCCCCGGTACGATTTATAGGAACGGCCCTGAAACAGTTCGACATCACCCGGTGATTCTTCGGTGCCCGCAAACATGCTGCCGATCATCACGGAGGATGCACCGGCGGCAATCGCCTTGGCGAGATCGCCGGAATAACGGATACCACCGTCGGCGATTACCGGCACGCCCGTGCCGACCAGTGCATTGGCAACATTGGATATGGCGGTAATCTGCGGCACGCCGACGCCTGTCACGATACGCGTAGTGCAAATAGAACCGGGGCCGATGCCCACCTTAACCGCATCCGCACCCGCTTCAACCAACGCCAGCGCGGCTTCGGCGGTGGCGATGTTGCCACCGATCACTTGCATATGGGGGAAGTTACGCTTTACCCAACGCACACGGTCCAGCACACCTTGCGAGTGGCCATGCGCGGTATCGACCACCAGCACATCCACCCCGGCTGCAACCAGTGCCGCCACGCGGTCATCGGTGCCTTCACCGGTGCCTACTGCCGCGCCCACGCGCAGCCGCGCCAAATGGTCTTTGCAGGCGTTAGGTTTTTCCTTAGCTTTTTGAATGTCTTTAACGGTGATCAATCCACGTAACTGAAACTTGTCATTCACCATCAGCACTTTTTCAATGCGGTGCTTATGCAACAAGGCAACCACTTCATCACGCCCCGCACCCTCGCGTACCGTAATCAGGCGCTCTTTGGGTGTCATGATGCTCGACACCGGGTTGTCGTAGCTGGTTTCAAAACGCAGGTCACGATTAGTGACGATGCCCACCAGATCTTCACCGTCCACTACTGGCACGCCCGAGATATTGTGCGCGCGCGTTAAGGCGCGCACCTCACGGATACTGGTGCGCGGAGAAACGGTGATGGCGTCTTTAATGACGCCGCTCTCAAATTTCTTGACGATGCGCACCTGCTCGGCTTGCTCATCAATGGTCATGTTTTTGTGGATGATGCCGATGCCACCTTCTTGCGCCACGGTAATCGCCAGGCGCGCTTCGGTCACGGTATCCATCGCGGCTGAAACCAGTGGGATATTCAGCGCGATTTCGCGCGTCAGCCAACTTCCCAGGTCTACCTGCTTGGGCAGCACCGTGGAATGGTCTGGTACCAGCAGCACATCATCAAACGTCAGGGCTTCCTGTAAGACTCGCATGAGAGACTTCCGTAGTGAAAAATCTGTTGATTATAAGTTTTATTTGCCATCAGGTAAACCTGACGAACCATGACCAAAAATTAAACGTCTCTTCAGAGAAACATAAAAAATAATTAATAATCAATATTTTATATTATAAAACTTAAATTACGGGACAAATGGCGACACCCGGCAACTTATATGTAATTGATTGTTTTTTAAAATAAATTACAGAAATTAAAAGCTTTGAAACTGTTTTCAATCTACCAGAGGGCAATGATAGCGCACACCTTCCTGGCCATTGCATGAATTCAGTGCGGAAAAGAACCTGGTATTTTGCTTCTACGAAACAGGTAAAAATATTAAAACACCATAAAATCAAATATATATAATAAATATTATAAATATGGCACATCGATTGCAAAGTTGATTGTGCGGCACATTTAGCCGTTTCATTACATGACACAGCTGATAATGTAATCGTAATGACACGGCAGCGTCACCACTTAGCGAGTAAATTATCTCGTGTAGTCGCTCATGCACTGCATGCAACTACACAGGACGTTTGAGATACATCTTAAATACAGGAGCACTTATCATGAACTACTTTGATTTAACTGAAAATATCAGCACGATAGATAGAGTATTGCGAATCTCTGCCGGTACGGCACTGCTACTGTCCACCCTCACAGACGCTATACCCGGCGTCCATCCCAGTATTTTTCCGATGATAGCCGCCTACCTGATCCTGACAGCCATTATAAAATGGGATCCCGCCGGTTATGTTATTGAAGTGGCGCTGAGAATACTCGGGCAGGCTGACGCAGTTACGGCACCTCCCGCGGCGAAACCACTCTTGACGTGTACGCATGTAAAAAATCATTAGTTAGTAATTAACCAGTTTGCAGGAGCGGCAACCCCCCTCGCCTCCTCGTGATGCGATAACCCTCCCACCCTCTCTCAGGCACGGGAAGGCGAGCGCCGCTCCTGCTTTTTTATCCAGATCATTAGGCTTAAAGCGCAAGCTGGGTTATGATCATGACATGCAAAATTTTCTGCCATATGATCACCCCCCCACCCAGGAAGGCCGCCCGAAACGTGAAGTCTACAGCGTGTCGCAACTTAATCGCGCAGCACGTTCCATTCTGGAAGGCAGCTTTCCTTTAATCTGGATTGAAGGCGAAATCTCCAATCTCGCCAAGCCGTCTTCAGGCCATGTGTATTTCACCCTCAAAGATGAAGCCGCGTCCATACGCTGCGCGATGTTCCGCCAACGTAATCGTCTCCTTAGTTTTACGCCGGAAAATGGCGCCCACGTATTGATCCGTGCGCAGGTGAGCTTATATGAAGGGCGTGGCGAGTTTCAGGTGATCGCCGAACATATGGAAGCCGCCGGTGATGGCGCATTGCGCCGCGCATTTGAGGCACTGAAACAGCGCCTGGCGGCAGAAGGACTGTTTGACGCGGCGTACAAGAAACTCTTGCCCACGTTACCCCGCCGCATTGGTATCGTCACATCACCGACAGGCGCCGCCATTCATGACATCCTTAGCATTTTGCAACGGCGCTTTCCGGCGCTGCCCATAATTATTTATCAGACCCAAGTACAGGGAAATGGCGCCCCTGCGCAAATTGCACGGGCCATCCATCTGGCATCGCAACGCAACGAATGTGATGTATTAATCGTGGCGCGGGGCGGCGGTTCATTGGAAGATTTATGGGCATTTAATGATGAAGCCGTGGCCCGCGCCATTCATGCCTGCACAATACCCGTAGTCTCCGGCATCGGCCATGAAGTTGATTTTACCATTGCGGATTTTGTCGCAGACCAACGCGCCGCCACACCGTCAGCCGCGGCCGAGCTGGTCAGCCCCGACCAAACAGAATGGCTACAACAGTTTGCGCGTCAACGCAACCGCCTCCTGACGCTTATGCAGGACCGCATGATGGGCAAACAACATCGGCTGCATTGGCTGACCCAACGCTTGCGGCAACAACATCCCGGCCAACGCTTACGCACCCAGGCGCAACGCCTTGATGAACTGGAACAGCGCCTGCATCATGCCCAGCGTGTTTTATTGCGCCAGCAACGTTCAACACTTGCTGAACTTTCATCTTGCTTGTATCGCCATATTCCCTCGCATCGCCTGGATCAACTGCGCATAAAACAGCAACATCTTGTGCAACGCATGCACCAAGCATTGCGCCTGTCACTGCAAAGACGCCAACAACGGCTGGCTTCTGCCAGTCGCGCGTTAGACACGGTCAGCCCCCTCGCTACGCTGGCGCGGGGCTATGCTATCGTGCATGCCGTGCCGCTATATACCGTGTTGCGTTCCGCCCATGATGTGGGGCCGGGCGATACATTAGAAGTGCGTTTGGCGCAGGGTAGTTTGCTGTGCCATGTCGACGAGGTACGCCGTGAATAAATTTTTTAGCATGGTATTGTTGCATATGTTGCTTTGGCACACACCGATCTTTGCCGACCCCAATACCAGCTCAAAACCGACCGCCATGGATGCGCGTGAGCCACCCGGAACAAGTTTCCAACCCACTCACCTTCCCCGCGCTGAACTTGTCCCGGGTGGCATCGCCGTGGTTCCGTTGCCTGTCAGCCCAGACCCCGAAGTTAAAAAACCTGCCCCACCCATCGCCCATTACAATGGGCAACGGGTACTGGTAACGCCCGTTCCGCAGGGTTGGCTGGCCATTGTCGGTATTCCTCTGGATACCCTGCCGGGTGAACAAACACTGCAAGTGCAAGTCGCTCCTGGCCAGTCACTCAACATTACATTCGTGGTGAGCGGCAAGGAATATGCGGTGCAACGCCTCACCATCAAAGACCAACGCAAGGTTGAACCTAACGCAGGAGACCTGAAACGCATTGAACAGGAAGCCCAAAAAATCCATGCCGCCCTGGCACAATGGAGCGAACAACCGCACGTGCCGCTGGATTTTATCAAGCCAGCCAAAGGAGAATATTCCAGCCCGTTCGGCTTACGGCGTTTCTTTAACGGTCAGCCACGCAACCCCCATAGTGGCCTGGATATCGCCGCACCGAAAGGCACTCCCGTATACTCGCCCACTGACGCCACCGTGATCAGCGTAGGCGATTTCTTTTTTAATGGTAACACGGTGTTTCTCGACCATGGACAAGGGTTAGTGACGATGTACTGCCATCTTGATGACATCACCGTGCAACCTGGCACACGTATTACACGCGGCACAGTCGTCGGCCATGTCGGTATGACAGGGCGCACCACCGGGCCGCACCTGCACTGGGGTGTGAGCTTGAATAATGTACGGGTCAATCCCGCTTTGTTCTTGCCCGAGATCACCCCGCTTCGCCAGAAATAATCCTAAAAACCTCAGTTAGAACCGTAGCGGGCGCGCACAAAAAAAGCTAGGGTGATTACTCGCCCTAGCTTTTTCACTAAAACAGCAAGTTACGGAACTTACTTTTCCTATGCCCCCACCGGCGTTTTAAATGCTTGCTCTGCGGTAGCGGCATGGGCGGCTTTCGCTTGCGATGATTCCGCCCTGTCAAGGCTACGCACGCGACGCCGTTCATTGTGATAGGCGAGGCCCGTACCGGCCGGAATCAAACGGCCGACAATGACGTTTTCTTTCAGGCCGCGTAAATCGTCGCACTTGCCGCTGACAGACGCTTCGGTAAGCACGCGGGTGGTTTCCTGGAAGGATGCGGCAGAGATGAACGACTCGGTTGCCAAGGAGGCCTTGGTAATGCCGAGCAATAACGTCTCACAGGTGGCCGGCATTTTACCTTCAGCCAGCACCCGCTCGTTTTCTTCAAGAACGCGCGCGCGATCCATCTGCTCACCCCGGATAAACTTGGTTTCGCCGGGATTACGGATTTCCACCTTGCGTAACATCTGACGCACAATCACTTCGATATGCTTGTCATTGATTTTTACGCCCTGCAAACGATACACGTCCTGCACTTCGTTAACGATATAGTTAGCCAGCGGCGGTATTCCCAACAGACGCAGGATGTCATGCGGATCAGGGGCGCCATCCACAATCACTTCACCACGTTCCACGCTTTCGCCCTCAAACACGGTGACGTGACGCCATTTCGGAATCAGCTCTTCATGCACGTCACCGTCTTTCGGTGTGATGACCAGGCGACGTTTGCCCTTGGTTTCCTTGCCAAAGCTCACGGTACCCGATATTTCGGCAAGGGCTGCCGGATCTTTCGGCTTACGTGCCTCAAACAAATCCGCCACGCGCGGCAGACCGCCGGTGATGTCACGGGTTTTGGTGGTTTCCTGCGGAATACGTGCAATCACGTCACCCACACCCACCGCTGCACCGTCATCCAGACTGATAATTGCACCCGCTGGCAAGAAGTAAATGGCCGGAATATCTGTGCCCGCAAGACGCAAATCATGACCCTGCGCATCCACCAATTTGAGCATGGGGCGCAAGTCTTTGGAAGCACCGCCGCGTTGCTTCGGATCAATAACGACCTGACTGGTCAAACCCGTCATTTCGTCGGTTTGACGCTGCACGGTGACGCCTTCAATGACATCACTGAACTTGATGCGCCCCGCCACTTCGGTGACCACGGGATGCGTATGCGGATCCCAGTTAGCGACGTTCTGGCCAGCTTGTACCATGTCACCATCGCTCACGGTCAATACCGCGCCGTAAGGGATTTTGTAACGCTCGCGTTCACGGCCAAAGTCATCGACCATGGTCAGTTCGCCCGAGCGCGACACGGCAACGTTGTTACCACTGGCATGTTGCACCAGTTTGATATTGTGCAAGCGCACCTTACCTTTGGTTTTCAGCTCAACGCAATTGACTGCCGCAGAACGTGACGCCGCACCACCGATATGGAATGTGCGCATGGTGAGCTGTGTACCCGGCTCACCAATCGACTGCGCCGCAATCACACCCACTGCTTCGCCGATGTTGATGCGATGACCGCGTGCCAGATCACGTCCGTAACACGCCGCGCAGATACCGTAACGGGTTTCGCAGGTAATCGGCGAACGCACCTTCACCTGGTCAATGCTCATCTCTTCAAGCTTGTCCACCCACATTTCATCAAGCAGCGTACCGGCAGGCACCGCCACTTCAGTAGCCGAGCCAGGCTGCATGACGTCTATCACCAAGACGCGACCCAGCACCCGTTCACGCAACGGCTCAACCACGTCACCGCCTTCAATCAATGGCGACATGAGCAAGCCGTGGATAGTGCCGCAATCCGGCTCAGAAATCACCAAGTCCTGCGCCACATCCACCAGACGACGCGTCAAGTAACCCGAGTTTGCGGTCTTCAACGCCGTATCGGCCAAACCTTTACGTGCACCATGGGTTGAAATAAAGTACTGCAACACGTCCAACCCTTCACGGAAGTTGGCGGTAATCGGTGTTTCGATAATCGATCCGTCGGGCTTGGCCATCAGGCCGCGCATACCCGCCAACTGGCGGATCTGCGCCGCGCTACCGCGTGCCCCGGAATCGGCCATCATGTAAATGGAGTTAAAGGACGGCTGTTTTACCTGGTTGCCCTTGGCATCGGTAACCACATCCGAACCCAGCTTGTCCATCATCGCCTTGGCCACCTGGTCATTGGTGTGCGACCAGATATCGACAACTTTGTTGTAGCGTTCACCATTGGTCACCAGACCGGAGGTGTATTGATTTTCGATTTCTTTTACTTCCTGTTCAGCGGCGTTAATGATGCCTTCTTTTTCATCCGGCACCACCATGTCATCAACGCCAATCGACACACCGGAACGCGTTGCATAAGCAAAGCCGGTATACATCAATTGATCGGCGAAAATCACCGCTTCTTTCAGGCCCAGCAAACGGTAGCAGGAGTTGAGCAAACGCGAGATGGCCTTTTTGGTCATGTTTTGGTTGATCAATTCGAACGGCATGCCCTCGGGCAAAATATCCGACAGCAAGGCACGGCCTACCGTGGTCTCGACACGGCGTATTACGGGGTGTTTTACGCCCTGCGCGTCGATACTCGCTTCGCGGATCCGCACTGTGACCTTGGCCTGCAATTCAACGGTGCGGGTTTCGTAAGCGCGGTGCACTTCGGCAGTGTCGGCAAAAACCATCCCCTCGCCACGCCCATTGATTTTCTCGCGCGACATGTAATAAAGACCCAACACCACGTCTTGTGACGGCACAATAATCGGCTCGCCGTTGGCGGGCGACAGCACGTTATTGGTCGACATCATCAAGGTGCGCGCTTCAAGCTGCGCTTCCAGCGATAACGGTACATGCACGGCCATCTGGTCACCGTCAAAGTCGGCGTTAAATGCGGTACACACCAGCGGATGCAACTGGATGGCTTTACCTTCAATCAACACCGGTTCGAACGCCTGGATGCCAAGACGGTGCAAGGTCGGCGCACGGTTCAGCAACACCGGATGCTCGCGGATCACCTCTTCGAGAATATCCCACACTTCAGGGCCTTCACGTTCCACCAATTTCTTGGCGGCCTTGATGGTGGTCGCCAGGCCACGGCGCTCCAGCTTGCTGAAAATAAATGGCTTGAATAATTCCAGCGCCATTTTCTTCGGTAAACCACACTGGTGCAGGCGCAACGTCGGCCCCACCACAATCACGGAACGGCCGGAGTAATCAACACGCTTGCCGAGCAGGTTCTGGCGGAAACGGCCTTGCTTACCTTTGATCATGTCTGCCAAGGATTTCAACGGACGCTTGTTGGAACCGGTGATCGCCTTGCCGCGACGTCCGTTGTCCAGCAGCGCATCCACCGACTCTTGCAGCATGCGTTTTTCATTACGCACGATAATATCCGGCGCGCTCAAATCAAGCAGGCGCTTCAAGCGGTTGTTACGGTTGATCACGCGACGATACAAGTCATTCAAATCAGACGTTGCAAAACGTCCACCGTCCAGCGGCACCAACGGACGCAACTCAGGCGGCAACACCGGCAACACCGTCATCACCATCCATTCAGGATTGTTGCCGGACTCCAGGAAGGCTTCCATGAGTTTGAGGCGCTTGGTAAGCTTTTTGGATTTGGTTTCAGAGGTAGTGCCGGGGATATCTTCACGCAGCTTAACTACTTCTGTTTTCAAATTCATGGTATGGAGCAATTGGAAAATGGCTTCGGCGCCCATGCGCGCATCGAACTCGTCACCGTATTCTTCAATGGCTTCCAGGTAGGTTTCATCAGACAACAACTGACCACGCTCCAGACGCGTCATGCCCGGATCAATCACCACAAACGCTTCAAAATAAAGTACGCGCTCAATATCACGCAACGTCATGTCCAGCAACAAACCCATGCGGGAAGGCAAAGAGCGCAAAAACCAGATATGCGCTACCGGACTGGCCAGTTCAATGTGCCCCATGCGGTCACGGCGCACCTTGGCAAGCGTGACTTCCACGCCGCATTTTTCACAGATTACACCACGGTGCTTCAGGCGTTTGTACTTGCCACACAAGCATTCATAGTCCTTGATCGGCCCAAAAATCTTGGCGCAGAACAAGCCGTCACGTTCCGGCTTGAAGGTGCGGTAATTGATGGTTTCCGGCTTTTTAACCTCACCAAATGACCACGAACGGATTTTGGCTGGCGAAGCCAACCCGATGCGTATCGCATCAAACTCTTCGACCTGGCCTTGCTGCTTCAATAAATTGATTAGATCTTTCAATGCCGTTTCTCCTGTTTCGTGTGCTGTATGGGATAGCGGGTGAACATAAACTCACCCGCTATCATCGCTGCCATTATCCGCGTAGGCTACGGGGCGCGTTACTCGCTCTGTTCCAACTCGATGTCGATCGCCAACGCGCGGATTTCTTTGACCAACACGTTAAAGGATTCCGGCATACCGGCTTCCATACGGTGATCACCGTCCACAATGTTTTTATACATTTTGGTACGTCCGGCAACGTCATCTGACTTCACAGTGAGCATTTCCTGCAATGTATACGCTGCGCCGTAGGCTTCAAGCGCCCACACTTCCATTTCACCAAAACGCTGACCACCGAATTGTGCCTTACCGCCCAGAGGTTGTTGTGTCACAAGGCTGTACGGGCCCGTGGAACGTGCGTGCATCTTGTCATCCACCAAGTGGTTCAACTTGAGCATGTACATATAACCCACGGTAATCGACCGTTCAAAGGCAACACCGGTACGGCCATCAAACAGCGTCGCTTGCCCGGTCGTGGGCAAATCAGCCAGCGCTAGCATACCCTTGATTTCCTCTTCAGACGCACCATCAAACACCGGTGTAGCAATCGGCACACCCTTGCGCAGATTGCCCGCAAGCTTGAGGATTTCATCATCCGTCAACGAGTTGAGGTCTTCTTTCTTGCCGCCCGTAGAGTTGTAGATGCTATCGAGGAAGCCGCGCACTTCCGCCACTTTTTGCTGTGCTTCGAGCATACGGCCAATCTTCAGGCCCAAGCCTTTAGCCGCCCAACCCAAGTGGGTTTCAAGCACCTGACCCACGTTCATACGTGACGGCACGCCCAAGGGATTCAGCAAAATATCCACGGGTGTACCATCCGCCATATACGGCATGTCTTCGACGGGTACAATCATCGAGATCACACCCTTGTTACCGTGGCGTCCAGCCATCTTGTCGCCGGGCTGGATGCGACGCTTCACGGCCAGATAAACCTTGACCATCTTCAACACGCCAGGCGCCAGATCGTCCCCGGCGGTGAGCTTGGCGCGCTTTTCTTCCAGCCTGGCATCGAGATCAATGCGTTGCTGTTTGAGCTGCTCACCCAGAATCTCCAACTGCTGGTTAGCCTCATCATTGCGCAGGCGGATCTCAAACCATTTCTCGCGTGCCAATTCGGCGAGGTAAGCTGCCGTAACCTTGGCGCCTGCCTTCAATCCCTTCGGACCGCCTTCAGCCACCTTGTCCAGCAACAGTTGCTCCACACGCTGGTAGGTATCGTCTTCGAGAATGCGGTATTGGTCGTGCAGATCTTTCTTGACGCGGTCCAGCGCCATACGCTCAATGTCCTGCGCACGCTTGTCTTTCTGCACTCCATCCCGGGTGAACACTTGCACGTCAATTACGGTACCGCTCATGCCCGATGGTACGCGCAGGGAGGTATCTTTGACGTCTGACGCCTTTTCACCAAAAATGGCGCGCAACAGTTTCTCTTCCGGGGTCAATTGGGTTTCGCCTTTAGGCGTGGCCTTACCCACCAGAATATCACCCGGAACGACTTCCGCGCCGATATGGATAATGCCGGACTCATCGAGCTTGCCCAACGCCGTCTCGCTGACGTTGGGGATATCTGCGCTGATTTCCTCTGGCCCAAGCTTGGTGTCACGGGACACGCAGGTCAATTCTTCGATATGGATTGTCGTGAACCGGTCTTCATGCACTACACGCTCCGAGATCAAGATCGAATCTTCGAAGTTGTAACCATTCCAGGGCATGAATGCGATCAGCATGTTCTGGCCCAACGCCAGCTCGCCCAGGTCAGTCGAAGGACCGTCCGCCAATACATCGCCACGCGCAATTACATCGCCTACATTCACCAGCGGCCGCTGGTTGATACAGGTGTTTTGGTTGGAACGGGTGTACTTGGTCAGGTTATAAATATCTACGCCAGGCTCCCCGGGCACTGTCTCATCATCGTTGACACGCACCACCATACGTCCGGCATCCACCGAATTGATTACCCCGCCACGTGTCGCCACCACGGTAACACCGGAATCAATCGCCACGATGCGCTCCATGCCGGTACCCACCAACGGCTTTTCAGCGCGCAGTGTCGGTACCGCCTGACGTTGCATGTTCGAACCCATCAATGCACGGTTCGCGTCATCGTGTTCCAGGAATGGAATTAACGACGCCGCCACAGACACGATCTGCTTGGGCGCAACATCCATATATTCAGGACGGTCGGGCGTGGATAAGGTAAATTCATTTTGATGACGGCATGAGACCAGCTCATCCGTCAAGCGGCCTTCTTGGTCCAGCGTGGCGCTCGCCTGCGCGATGACATACTGGCCTTCTTCAATCGCCGACAAATATTCGATCTTGTCTGTGACGCGGCCATCCACAACCTTGCGGTAAGGGGTTTCGAGAAAGCCATAATTATTGATACGTGCATACACGGCAAGGGAGTTGATCAAACCAATGTTCGGACCTTCCGGCGTTTCAATCGGACATACACGGCCATAATGCGTAGGATGCACGTCACGCACTTCAAAGCCCGCGCGTTCCCGCGTCAAGCCGCCCGGCCCAAGTGCCGAAATACGGCGCTTATGCGTAATTTCGGAAAGGGGATTATTTTGGTCCATGAACTGCGACAATTGGCTGGAACCGAAAAACTCCTTGATCACCGCCGACACCGGCTTAGCGTTAATCAACTCCTGTGGCATCAAACCTTCAGACTCGGCGAGGCTCAAGCGTTCTTTTACAGCACGTTCAACACGCACAAGGCCGGCGCGGAATTGGTTTTCCACCATTTCACCCACACTGCGGATACGGCGGTTTCCCAAATGATCAATATCATCGACGGTGCCATTGCCATTCTTGATGTCAATCAACACGCGCATTACTGCAATGATATCTTCCCGGGACAACACACCGGACCCGGTAATTTCTTCACGGCCCACGCGGCGATTAAACTTCATGCGGCCTACCACAGATAAGTCATACCGGTCGCTGCTGAAGAACAGGTTATTAAACAACGCCTGCGCGGCATCCTTGGTGGGCGGTTCGCCCGGACGCATCATGCGGTAAATTTCCACCTGTGCATCCAACTCGGTACGCGCATGGTCAATACGCAAGGTATTGGACATGAACGGTCCGCGATCCAGGTCATTGATGAACAACACCTTGACCGAACGTATCCCAGCCTTGTTCAGCTTGGTAAGCAATTCAGCGGTAATTTCATCATTGGCATTCGCCAATATTTCACCGGTGGATTGGTCAACCACATCATGCGCCATCACCTTACCCAACACATACTCACGCGGCACGGACAAGGTTTTTAAATCGGCTTTCTTCATCTCAGTGATATGGCGCGCCATGATACGGCGACCCGCCTCAACAATCAGCTTGCCCTTAGCGTCTTTAATGTCAAATGCCGCGCTCTCGCCGCGCAAACGATCCGGCACCAGATCCAAATCAATGTGGTCTTTTTCAAAGGTGAAGGTATTGGTTTCAAAGAACAGATCAAGGATCTGCTCCGTGCTGTAGCCCAACGCACGTAAAATAATCGTGGCGGGCAGTTTGCGGCGCCGGTCAATACGCACGAACACACTGTCATTCGGATCAAACTCAAAATCCAGCCATGAACCGCGATAAGGAATGATACGCGCCGAGAACAACAACTTGCCCGATGAATGGGTCTTACCCTTGTCATGCTCAAAGAAAACACCCGGTGAACGATGCAACTGCGACACCACCACACGCTCGGTGCCATTCACGACAAAGGTGCCATTGCCCGTCATTAACGGCAACTCACCCATGTAGACTTCCTGCTCCTTGACATCTTTAATGGCAAGGGTGCCGGCCGGCGCTTCTTTATCGTAAATGACCAGCCGGACTTTCACACGCAACGGCGCGGCATAAGTCATGCCCCGCGATTGGCACTCCTTGACATCAAACCCTGGAACGCCCAAACGGTAGCTTACGTATTCAAGGGCGGCATTTCCGGTGTAGCTGGTAATCGGAAATACGGACTTGAACGCCGCATGCAACCCCCGCTCGGCACGGTTTTGGGTTGCCACATCTTCCTGTAGAAAATCACGGTATGATTCCACTTGAATCGCCAGCAAATAGGGCGTTTCCAGAATACTGGGCCGCTTACCAAAATCCTTACGGATGCATTTTTTCTCAGTAAAAGAGTAGGACATCAGAGTTCCTCAGGTTGAATCGCCAACACCAAATCGCGTGGATGCTATAAAATGAATAATTTATCTACTAGAAAGTGGCTGAATTCAGGGAACCCCTGACCCATCACCTTCCCAATACTTACGGTCGCTCACGGCATCCTGCCTCCCACGACACTTGCAGAACCCTTCGCTTCCGCTCTTCCCTGTGCGGCGGTCGTTCACGGCATCCTTGCCTCCCACGACACTTGCACATCCCTGTGCGGCGGAAACAGAAAAAGGCCGGTGACGCTGCCACCAGCCAACACAAATTTATTACAGCCTAATATTACGTGGATGCACTACGATCACCCACCAAATCATTTTTTGTTGCGTCAGATGTAACCGCCCTTGCCGTTGTTTAATCAATGGTCACATAAACACCACCTTCCAAACCGAGTGATTGGCGTGGAAGGTGATGTATTTAGAGGGTATAACCTTTACTTAAGTTCAACCGCCGCACCGGCTTCTTCAAGCTGCTTCTTGATAGAAGCGGCATCGTCCTTGCTAATACCTTCTTTAACAACGGCGGGAACAGCTTCTACCATGTCTTTGGCTTCTTTTAAGCCCAAACCAGTCACGGCACGGATAACTTTAATCACGCCCACTTTGTTTGCGCCAAAGGAAGTCATGATCACGTTAAACTCGGTTTGCTCTTCTACAACCGCCGCAGCCGCAGGCCCGGCAGCCGCTACGGCTACCGCAGCAGAAACACCGAACTTCTCTTCCATCGCGGAAATCAGGTCAACAATCTCCAAAACCGTCATATTGGCAACGGTATCCAACATTTCTTGCTTGCTTACAGCCATTTTATGCTCCTCAAATCAAGTGTAATCGTGTAAATGTAAGCGTAACCGCTTAGTTAGGAATAACCACGGGGACGCGTTAACCGGCTAACCCGCAGCCGATTGCTTTTGATCGCGCACAGCAGCCAAGGTACGCGCCAGCTTCTCCACAGGCGCCTTCATAACCGCCATCAACAAACTGATAGCTTGGTCACGTGTCGGCATCTTGGCCAGCGATTCCAGATCACCGGGCGCCATCAGCTTACCGCTCATGGCGATAACCTTGACTACCAGCTTATCATTACCCTTGGCAAAATCCCGAATCAAACGGGCGCCTGCGGCCGGGTCTTCTTTGGAGAAGGCCAGAACCAATGGACCCACCAACGCGGACTGCATGCAGGAAAAACCTGTTCCTTCAACCGCACGACGTGCCAGCGTGTTTTTGACAACGCGCAGATAAACACCCGTCTTACGCGCATCGACGCGTAACCGAGCCATATCTGCAGCCTGCAAACCACGATACTCGGCGGCAATAGCTGAGAGGGCAGTACTGGCAACCACGGCCATTTCGGCAACGATTGTCTTTTTCTCTTCTAGAGTTAACAAGAGCTTACTCTCCTGTATGTAAACAACTGGCAAAGCATTTATGCGCCTTGTCCGGCGTTTACCTTAGTATAAACAGAGCGTTCCACCCTTAATCTTAAGCGATATTAAGCGGCACACTCCCCCTTATACGGCAACCATCCCAAGGCGATCCAGGGACATCCGCAGAAATCCCCAGGTATCCTGTTCAGGGTATACCGTCTGCGCGGGCAGGGTTTTCATGCTACAACCCAATCAAGCAAAAGCACCTGCGGTCTTTGACGGCCAGCGGCGCGGCTACGCCGAACCGCCAACCCAAAGTTCTTTGAGCTTAAGAAACCCCTGGTTTATCCAGGGCTCCTACGATGCAGGGATACACCGCTCCGGAAAGTCCATGATGGACTTATTTAGAGCTTCCCTAATATCGTTTAGGCACCCATACCTAATGAAGATTGATCAACCTGAATGCCCGGACCCATGGTGCTGGAGACGGCGATCTTTCTCATGTAAATGCCTTTAGAGGTACTGGGCTTGGCCTTATTTAAGTCAGCCAGCAGCGCCTGTAAATTATTCCGCAACGCGGCAACTTCAAAGCTCGCCTTGCCAATGGTGCAATGCACAATACCGGCCTTGTCAGCACGGTAACGCACTTGCCCGCCCTTGGCATTTCTGACGGCCGTGGCGACATCGGGAGTCACGGTGCCCACTTTCGGGTTTGGCATCAAACCGCGTGGACCCAGAATCTGACCCAATTGACCTACTACGCGCATCGCATCGGGACTGGCAATCACCACATCAAAATCCATATTGCCGGCCTTGACAGATTCGGCAAGGTCATCAAACCCGACAATATCAGCCCCCGCCGCACGGGCGAGTTCGGCATTGGCACCCTGCGTAAACACCGCAACACGCACCACTTTACCGGTGCCGTGAGGCAACACGGTGGAGCTGCGCACTACCTGATCGGACTTGCGGGTGTCGATGCCTAGATTGATGCTGACATCCACAGATTCATTGAACTTGGCAGTGGCGCATTCCTTGATCAAGCTCAAGGCATCATCAATTGCATACACTTTGCCTGCCTGGATTTTTGCCTGCGCGGTCTTGGTACGTTTAGTTATTTTTGCCATTTTATACTACCCCTTCCGTCTCAAGACCCATGCTGCGCGCGCTGCCTGCGATAGTACGCACGGCGGCGTCCATGCTGGCGGCAGTCAAATCGGGTATCTTGGTTTTAGCAATCTGCTCCAACTGGGCACGCGTGACTTTACCAACCTTTTGGGTGTTGGGGGTTTTGCTGCCGCTGGTAATGCCCGCCGCTCTCTTCAACAGAATGGTGGCTGGAGGAGTTTTGGTGATGAAGGTAAAGCTGCGGTCACTGTACACTGTGATGATCACAGGCAACGGTGTACCCGGCTCTACGCCTTGGGTCTGTGCGTTAAACGCTTTGCAGAATTCCATGATGTTAACACCACGCTGACCCAGCGCAGGGCCGACGGGCGGACTTGGATTAGCCTGACAGGCCTTCACCTGTAACTTGATATAGGCTGTAATTTTCTTTGCCATGTTTACTCCTCGGGTGCAAGCGCCTCGCGGCTCCCCATTAATAACTACAAAAAATAACTACTTTACCAAAACTACTTTACGAAGTTGGCGATCAATTTCTTGATCAGCCTTTTTCCACTTGGCCAAACTCCAGTTCAACCGGGGTTGAACGCCCAAAAATCAATACAGCGACACGCAAGCGATTTTTTTCGTAGTTGACTTCTTCAACAACACCGTTAAAGTCGGCAAAAGGCCCTTCAGTGACACGCACCACCTCGCCTGACTCAAACAACACTTTGGGCCGTGGCTTCTCAACACCGTCCTGCACACGCTGTAGAATCTTTTCTGCTTCGCGGTCAGTAATGGGCGCGGGCTTGTCACTGGAGCCACCGACAAAACCCATCACCTTGGGCACTTCTTTAACCAGGTGCCAGGTGTCGTCATTCATTTCCATCTGCACCAGCACATAACCGGGGAAGAACTTGCGGTCACTCTTGCGCTTTTGCCCCGCACGCATTTCAATGACTTCTTCTGTCGGCACCAGAATTTCACCGAACTTGTCCTGCAACGAACTGCGTGCAATGCGATCTTTCAACGAACGCACCACGTGGTTTTCAAAGCCGGAATAGGCGTGAACCACATACCACCGCATTGTCATGTGCTCAGCCTCCCTGACCCGTCAATAATCGGACTGCCCACAACAAAATCATATCCAACAGCCATATAAAAATCGCAATCACCACGACCATTGCCATCACAACCAGGGTGGTCTGCAGTGTTTCCTTGCGTGTCGGCCATACTACCTTGCGCACCTCAACCTGGGAATCACGCATAAATCCCAGTGTTTTCTGGCCAATTGCCGTCTGCAATGAAATGGCGGTAGCCACACCCATCGCCACTAAAATAACAATGACACGTACCAGTAAAGAATGATCACCGTAATAATAAAATGCGCCTATCGAGGCACCAATTAACAGTACCGCCACGAACAATTTAATCTTGTCTGCCATGCGTTCTAGCGATCCTTAATCCGATCATCAATCGAGCCCCAGCAGAATGCTTCACACACGAAACATTACACTCACAAGCCGATACATCTGATGGGTACACAACCCAAGCACCCTGCCACATATGGCAGGCCAGGAGGGAATCGAACCCCCAACCTTCGGTTTTGGAGACCGACGCTCTGCCAATTGAGCTACTGGCCTATATCCTGTCAGTTTTAAGTCAAAAAATTACGGGCAAGTTGCCCCGCAACTCACGGCTCAAAACAATCTTTGTTACTACTCAATTACCTTGGATACAACCCCAGCACCCACGGTGCGGCCGCCTTCGCGGATCGCGAAACGCAGGCCTTCGTCCATGGCGATGGGGGCGATTAATGTGACGGTGACGCGTACGTTGTCACCGGGCATG
>JAGVME010000110.1 GCA_020053945.1 Gammaproteobacteria bacterium | reverse complement strand
GATCTCCCGGCGGGGCGGCCGCCAGCGCGTCAGCCGTTGCGGGTGCGCCATTATTTCAACCATTATTCCAATGAGCCCCTTGATTACATCCTGCATGGCGCGGTATATTCCCATACAAAACCTACTGAAATTCGTGACGCACTGACTGGCAAGGTCATTCGCACCGCCTAATCCAAAAGAGGAACCCATGAACGCACCCAATATCGACGCCGTAAAAGCCTACTTACTGAATCTGCAAGATCGCATCTGCAAAGCCGTAGAACAGGAAGACGGCCAGGCGCGCTTCCTCGAAGACCGCTGGGAGCGCCCCGAAGGCGGCGGTGGCATCAGCCGGGTGCTGACAGACGGCGCTGCCTTTGAGCAGGGCGGGGTCAACTTTTCCCATGTGTTCGGCGACAAAATGCCACCTTCCGCCACAGCCCATCGCCCCGAACTGGCCGGGCGTCGCTGGCAGGCCGTGGGCGTGTCGCTGGTTATTCACCCGCGCAACCCCTACGCTCCCACTTCGCACGCCAACGTACGCTTTTTTGTCGCAGAAAAAGACGGCGCCGAGCCGGTATGGTGGTTTGGTGGTGGTTTTGACATGACGCCCTATTATGGCTTCGAAGAAGACGCCATCCACTGGCACCGCGTCGCGCGCGAAGCCTGCCAGGCGTTTGGCGATGATGTCTACCCGCGTTACAAAAAATGGTGCGACGACTACTTCTTTCTCAAGCACCGCAACGAATCGCGCGGCATCGGCGGCCTATTCTTTGACGACCTCAACGAAGGCGGCTTCGCCCGCTGCTTCGGCTTCATGACCAGCGTCGGCGACCACTTTATCAAAGCCTACCTGCCGATTGTCGCCCGCCGCAAAAATACTCCCTACGGTGAACGCGAGCGCGACTTCCAGCTTTACCGGCGCGGCCGCTACGTGGAGTTCAACCTGGTGTACGACCGCGGCACCCTGTTCGGCCTGCAATCCGGTGGCCGCACCGAATCCATTCTCATGTCCCTGCCACCGCTGGTGAAGTGGCGCTACAATTGGCGGCCTGAACCCGGCACGCCGGAAGCGAAATTGTACGAGGTATTTTTGAAGCCGCAGGACTGGCTGGCGGATGAGAAAACGGGGGGCACTTTGGCGTAAACCTGGTTCAACCTAAAAACCTCAATTGGAACCGTAGCGAGAGCGACTAAGATATTGAAGATGGACAAAATTTTTCTCAAATTTTTGCGAAGGCGTAGCCACCCCTACGGTGAGCGCAAATTTGAGAAAAATTTTGTTCAGATTCGGCATATTAGGCGCTCGCAGTAGGTTCCAACTGAGGTTTTTAGGTTCAACCCAGGCGGATCGCGACGCTTTCCCCGCAAGCGCCCCCCAGCTTAGGGCCTGTTCATAAATAAGTGTTACATTTGAACGTCACTGACGGGCGCCCTGCGGCGTTGTTTGGCGCTTATGTAGCCCGGCTACACCTCGCGCCAAACGCCTTGCAGCGCATCCCGTGAGCGCCGTTCAAATGTAACACTTATTTCCTCACAAGCCCTTATTTGGCCGAATGCCCGGTCAATTTCACTTCCACCCGATCTTCATCTTTAATCGTGGCGTAGTAATCACGCAAGATCGCCAAAACTTCCGCGCGACTGAATTCGGCGGGTACGTCGCCATTTTCGGATAAGGCTTTGCGCAGTTTGGTGCCGGATAGCAGCAGGCGGTCGCCGGGTTGATGTGGGCAGGTGCGTGCTGAGGCCATCCCGCCGCATTGGTAGCACCAGAACGTCCAGTCGATTTTGAGCGGTTTCGTCTCCAGGGCGTTGATGGGGATGTCGTTAAAGATGTGCTGTGCGTCAAACGGGCCGTAGTATTCGCCCACGCCAGCATGGTCGCGCCCGACGATCAGGTGCGAGCAGCCGTAGTTCTGGCGGAACAGCGCGTGCAGCAGCGCTTCGCGTGGCCCGGCGTAGCGCATATCCAACGGATAACCAGCCTGAATGACGGTGTCTTTTACAAAATATTTGTCGATAAGGGTTTTAATGGCCTGGCTGCGCACGTCGGCGGGAATATCGCCGGGTTTGAGTTTGCCGAGCAGGGAGTGAATCAGCACGCCGTCGCAGATTTCCACGGCGACTTTCACCAGGTATTCGTGCGAGCGGTGCATGGGGTTGCGGGTCTGGAATGCCGCCACGGTGTTCCAGCCCTTGGCTTCAAACAGCGCGCGGGTTTCGGCGGGCGTCAGGTAGGTGTCGGGGAAACGCGTGGGGAAGTCACTTTCAGACAGCACTTTAACCGGGCCAGCCAGGTTGATGTCACCTTGCGCCATCACCATTTGTACGCCGGGGTGTTCCATGTCGGTGGTTTTAAACACGGTAGTGCATTCGTGGCGTTTGTCGATGCGGTATTTTTCAGTAACGCGCATCGTCGCCATGATCTCGCCATCTTCATCGTTGACGAGCGCGATGTCGGCGCCGATCTGGATGCCGTTGGCGACGTCTGGCGCAGTGGACAGGGTGATGGGGATCGGCCAGAACAGGCCGTCCGCCATGCGGTAATTGTCGCACACACCTTGCCAGTCGGCCTGAGTCATAAAGCCGTTCAGCGGCGTGAAGCCGCCGATGCCCATCATGATCAGGTCGCCCACTTCGCGTGACGTGATGCGCACCTGCGGCAGCGTGCGTGCGCGTGCCAGTTCGGCGGCGCGCGCATCGCCCTGTAATAGCAGGGGTTTAAGCGGACCGCCGCCGTGAGGTTTAACGAGTTTTGACATGATGTAGCGTGCTCCTTAAATTATCGGTAATGCTGGTATTTTACCGGATTGCGTTGCTAACGGAAGAGTGCGATGATTCTAAATTCAAGAATGTAGGCTTGTTATGCATAAAGGGGGGCGGATTTAATGAAAATATGGTGGGTGCGGCGTCTTTCAAATGCTCTATTGATGGGCGCCCTGATGGTGGCGGTGGGGGGGTGTACGGCCACCAAAATAGTGTCTGATCACCCCTTGGTTGAAAAAAATGGCCAGACGGCACATGCCAAAGTCTACTTTATCCGCCCCCTCACGGAACGCGCCATGGGTTTCCCCGATAACCCACTCAACATTGGGTTCGACAACCATCAATTGCTCGCCCTGGCCAAAGGGGAATACAGTTTAGTGCATATGAAACCCCGTGAGACCACCACCATGACGCTCAAGTCACTGACGACTGTGGGCCCGGACTGGCACGTTAAAGAAATGGTCAAAAGCCAAAAGTGGTCATTTACGGCGGGTGCGACGTATTACATTGTGCTGAAGCCGATAGACGGTGAATTCCGCGGCGTGTATTTCACAGCGGAAGCCGTGGACTGGTTTACCGCCAAAGAGTCGGTGCGCCACTTAAGGGCGGCGGATGCAGCGAAGCGCGCGCCGATTTAAGGAATAATCATTAAAGCGAACATTGTCCGGAATACGCTCGCTCTTTCACTCAAAATATCATTCTTGCTCGTCGGATACAGCGCCTCCTTGTCAGTAAGGGGCGCTGTTTTTTGTTATGCCGCTAGAAAATAAATTTCAATACGCCTTCACTGCCCCTACAAAGCATTTGAGGGGTTGCATACACTAAACTACGATACGACGCGTGAGTGCGTAGCGCAAATTTCCCGGATTGATTCATGGGCATCAACCGTAAAACCACTTCTTGGATAAGCGCAAAAAAGAGAGAATGACTGCTCTTGGCATAGCCTATGCCAGAGATGTTCCAACCTGACTGTAGCATTGTTGTTCCCCTGGGACCATAACACGGCAACCATCTCACCAAAGGCGCGGACATGGCGATTACTCCCACCTTTTGCGCGTTGCAGTATACTTGCCACAAGATCCCTGAAAAGAACGGGGTCGGGCCATCCATTAATCATAAATTTGGACAAGGTTTCTTCCGCATCCAAAGCGAAGTATTGCTCTGCCTGTAAAGCAGCCCTCACATTAATACCGCGCTTCATCAACCGATCCCCCAAAGCCAATAAATGGGCGGGGGTGGCTATGACAACCACTCCATCACCCGCAGAAATCCCACCCGCCACAAAACCCTCGAGTGAGTCAAGGAACACGCTATTGTCATAATAGATTTGAACGAGATGCTCACAGGGAGAAATTTCTCCCCAAAAGATATCAATATCGGGCGATCCTGAGGGTAAAATCTCTACGCTATGCATGTTTTCCTCCATAGATATTTGATTGGGGAACCCACTCACATCACATACCATTAACCACTATACCAACACCCCTAGTTGACACCGGGACACAGAAATATAATCACCTTCTTTTATTCCAGTCAAGTTTTTGCAGGAGGTGTAACCCAAATGCTCCATGAGCGCGCGTGGCAAGGGTATACAAGTGAAGCAGTAATCTGCGTAAATTTCAGTCAGCGCCGGGAAGGGGGGCAAAACTCATAGGCAATACCACCGGGCACGGAATGATATTATTTGCATGCTTGGGCACGGGCAAGATAACTCATCAAAAACTCCACCACCTCGATACGGTTATAGGCTTCCTGTACTGTCGTGCCCCACACTGTCACACCGTGGCCGCGTATCATCAGCGCGGGCACAGTGGGCAACATGCCCTTAAAGCGCCAGTTGATGGCTTCGGCAATCCCCGCAACATCCAAGATATTTTCAAACAACGGCAATACTACACGCGGGTTCTGTTGCCACACACCCAATCCCTTGATCATTTCCAGCGGGGGTAATGGCATGTCGGTCGCCGTGGACGGCAGGTCAGCGCACGCCAGGCACGCATCCACGGTATGCACATGCAGACATGCCATGGCATCGGCAAAGTGACGATAAATAACCTGGTGGATGGCACTTTCCGCAGAAGGCCGGGCATTCACATCAAACCGCTCAACAACCGCTCCATCCTTCACCGCCACACGCACAAAATCCGTCGCCGCCAAGCGCCCCTTAGGCAAGCCACTGGCGGTGATCCAGAAAGTATCTTCCGTATCAACGGCAGCCGGGTCGGCCTCGGGTGGGAGGGGATCACGCACCCGCACGCTCAGGTTCCCTGCCGTGCCAGGCATCCAGCCACGCGCATGAAAATCCCGCGCAATATCCACCAGGGCGGCGCGCGGCGCCAACTGATCCAACGGTTTTTTCATTTACGTCGCAAGGGGAAGAGCGGTAGCCGCCGCGGTGAATTGCAGGGTGCGGCCGGTATACACCGGCGTCCAGCCGCTGCTATCTATAAAATAACGCACGGCCTTGATGCGTGGTGACCCGCGCAAGACAAACCAGTGTTCAGTATTGGCGGGCACGTTGATATAATCCCCGGCAACCACTTCCAGCATGAATTGATTTTCGGCGGCGTCAACAAAACCAAAATAACCCTTGCCCGCCAGGATATAACGCACTTCATCATCGGTGTGATAATGGATTTTCTCGAACTTGGCGAGCATGTCGGCAAGACCCGGGATATTTTCATGAAGCACAATCATGTCGCGGGTGGTATAACCTGCTTCACGCTTCAATGTTTCGAAACGGTCATCGACCACATTCAGCAAGGCCTGTTTTTCAGCGTCATCCAGCACCGCTTTTTCCAGCAGTTCATGGGTGTATTGGGACGCAGGTACCGGCCAATTGTGCAAGGTAATGCCCAGCGGCGTGAGTGTTTCCTGGATGGCGGACAAGTCGCGCGTGTCAGTCTGGTCAGGGAAAATAATGCGTGCCATGGTTCACTCCTTAAAGTTTCAGGATATTGGTATGCGGGTTAGATCACGATGCGTTTCTGCGAACGCCTTTGCCGTGGGTGGGTCGCGCCCCACTGCTGCGACGCTTGGTTGCCCCGGAACCCCCTGCACCGCGCCGCGCATCACCCTTGAGATTAGCCGGGCGCGAATCGTGCCTCACAGCGGGCACCAGCACCGCATTCAACCAATCATCGTCGATACGGCCTACCGGTATTTTATGGCCGATATATTTTTCAATATCGGGCAATGAAAAAGCATATTCTTCGCAGGCAAAACTGATGGCATCGCCACTCGCCCCAGCCCGTGCGGTGCGGCCAATGCGGTGCACATAATCTTCGGCGTCTTGCGGCAGGTCAAAATTGAAAACGTGGCTAACCGCCGGAATATGCAGGCCACGCGCCGCCACGTCAGTGGCCACCAGCACCGGCAATTCACCGGCCTGAAACCGCGCCAGCAACGCCATGCGCTTAGCCTGTGGCACGTCACCCGATAACACAGCCGTTTCGAAGCCATTGGCTTCCAGGGCACCCCACACCTGATCCGCCGCACGCTTGGTATTGACAAACACAATGGTGCGCGTCGGCCGCTCCCGGCATCCTGCCTCCCGCGACACTAGCACATCCTTGTGCGTCGGATCCATGTGCTTGAGCAGGCCAATCAGCGCGGCCGCTTTTTCGTTACTGGCGGTATGGTAAACAATCTGCGACACATTGTCGGCTGTCACCCTGTCGCTTTCAATTTTCACCAATTGCGGGTTATTCATATGCTCGTAAGCCAGCTCGGTGACACGAAACGACAAGGTGGCCGAGAACAGCAAACCGAGGCGCTTGTCCGGGCTGGGCATTTGCCGCAACAGATAGCGGATGTCCTTGATGAACCCCAAGTCAAACATGCGGTCGGCCTCATCCAGCACTACGGCCTGTACGGCCTTCAGATCGAATACGTTCTGTTTGAAATAGTCAATGATACGCCCGGGCGTGCCGATCAAAATATCCACGCCAATCTCAAACAACGCGCGCTGTGACTCATAACCGGCGCCGCCATACACCACACCCACCCGCAAATCGGCATACTTGCCCAAACTTACGGCATCTTTATGAATCTGGATGGCCAGCTCGCGGGTGGGAGCCAGGATAACGGCACGCGGCTGGTTGAGGCGGCGTTTGGGATGCGCGGGCGCCCTAATCAAATGGTTCATGGTCGCCAGCAGGAAGGCAGCGGTTTTGCCCGTGCCAGTTTGCGCCTGGCCCGCGACATCCTTACCCGCCAGCATCAACGGCAAGGTCGCGGCCTGAATGGGGGTGCAGGCCGTAAAGCCGGTTTCGGCAACGCCGCGCCGCAAAACATCGGGAAGATCAAAGTTCGAAAATGGAATTTCGCGGATGTTATCAGTGGATTCATTCATAAGTGGCTAAGAATAACAGAATTATTGCTAATTGCACTTGAAATATGGCACAGTTCAAGCTTGAATGTTATATTTAGACGAAGATTAACTTTGATTTCTAAGCGGGAACTTATCACCCACCCCCACCTTACCAATTTCCACAAGGGAGAACGCCGCCGTGAGTAAGAACATTGTCTACGTTACCGATGCCAGTTTCGCTAACGATGTACTTAAAGGAGACCTGCCTGTGCTCGTCGACTTCTGGGCCGAATGGTGCGGTCCCTGCAAAATGATCGCGCCGATCCTGGATGAAATCGCCACAGAATACGACGGCAAAGTTAAAGTCGCCAAACTCAACATCGACGACAACCCGGGCACCCCGCCACAATTTGGCATACGTGGCATTCCTACGCTGATGCTGTTCAAAAATGGGAGCGTGTCCGCCACCAAGGTTGGCGCCGTTTCCAAATCACAGCTTACTGCTTTTATTGATGGCGCCCTCTAAGGGACCGCCCCCTAGGGCACGTCTTTACGTAATACTTTACTTTATAAAAGCGGCGCGCGGGGACTAGACGCGCCGCCGGATTGTATGTTAATGTTATCCGCAGTCTAAATAAGAATTAAATATTAAACATTAAACAACGCCCGCTTTGAACGGCTGCGGAATCTCTCCCAGAATCACCTGGCAAGACATGCGGGGGCTTGTATATACGGTTGAACCCGTAGTAAATACAGCATGCCCCTGCCTCATTTCGGTTTCTTTTTATTAATCCGCTCTACCCATCCAATGTGTTGACAACCATCCATTATGAATCTGACTGAACTTAAGCAAAAACCACCTTCTGAACTTATCGACCTTGCCCAATCCATGGGCATTGAGGGCATGGCCCGCTCCCGCAAACAAGATGTGATCTTCGCCGTACTCAAGGCACACGCCCACAAGGGCGAAGACATTTCGGGCGACGGTGTGCTGGAAATCCTGCAGGACGGCTTCGGCTTTCTGCGCTCGGCCGACAGCTCGTACCTGGCTGGCCCGGACGATATTTATGTGTCGCCCAGCCAGATCCGGCGCTTTAACTTGCGCACCGGCGACACGATTTCCGGCAAGATCCGCCCACCTAAAGAAGGCGAGCGTTACTTTGCCCTGCTCAAGGTCAGCGAAATCAATTTTGAATTGCCGGAAAACGCCAAGAACAAGGTGTTGTTCGAGAACCTGACGCCGCTGTTCGCCAACCAACGCCTCACCATGGAAATCGGCAACGGCAGCACTGAAGACTTGACGGCCCGCGTTATCGACCTGGTGGCGCCCATCGGCAAAGGCCAGCGCGGCATGATCGTGTCACCGCCCAAAGCCGGTAAGACCATGATGCTCCAGCACCTTGCACAGTCCATCGCCGCCAATCATCCCGAATGCTATTTGATTGTGCTGCTGATCGACGAGCGCCCTGAAGAAGTGACCGAAATGGCACGCTCAGTGCGCGGTGAAGTGGTTTCCAGCACCTTCGACGAACCCGCCAGCCGCCACGTACAAGTGGCCGAAATGGTCATCGAGAAAGCCAAGCGGCTAGTCGAACATAAACGCGATGTGGTGATTTTGCTCGACTCGGTGACACGTCTGGCGCGCGCTTACAACACTGTGATCCCATCCTCCGGCAAGGTATTAACCGGCGGCGTGGACGCCAATGCGCTGCATCGCCCCAAACGCTTTTTCGGCGCGGCACGTAATATTGAAGAAGGCGGCAGCCTGACCATCATCGCCACTGCCCTGATCGACACCGGCTCGCGCATGGATGACGTGATCTATGAAGAGTTCAAGGGCACTGGCAATATGGAAGTGCATATGGAACGCAAGATTGCTGAACGCCGTATCTACCCAGCCATCAACATCAACCGTTCCGGCACACGCCGTGAAGAACTGCTCACAGATGCCGATGAACTGCAAAAGATGTGGATTCTGCGCAAACTGCTGCACCCCATGGAAGATTTGGCGGCCATGGAATTCCTGCTGGACAAGCTCAAAGCCACCAAGACCAACGCTGAGTTTTTTGATTCGATGAAGCGCGGTTAGATTTACGGCCTGTCAGTAAATAAAAAGGGAGGCGCGCCGATCGTGCCTCCCTCAATCAAGCTAACTGACGCGCCAGATTGGGCGGCATGGTGCCATGCGATTAAATACGGATAACGATTTTACCAACATGTCCTCCCTTCTCCATATACTTGAACGCGCCGATCGCTTCTTCAAAGGGGAACACGCGATCGATCACCGGTTTTAGTTTATGCAGAGCAATCGCGTCGTTCATCTGCTCAAACGTGGCCCGGCTTCCTACATAGATACCTTGCACCCGGATCTGCTTCATAAGTATCGGGGGCATGAACATTTCTGCGCTGATGCCCGACAAAATACCGATCAAGCTCACTTGACCCCCTGTGCGGACGGCGTTCAGTGAACGCGACAAAGTTCCGGCGCCACCGACTTCCACGACATAATCGACACCCTTGCCACCCGTCAGCTTGAGCACCTCCTTATCCCAATCCGGTATTTTCTTGTAGTTGATACCCTCGGTCGCGCCCAGCAGGCGAGCCTGCTCCAGCTTTTCATCACTGCTGGAGATAACTATAACTTGGGCACCCGCCAGACGGGCGAACTGCAAGGCGAACAGCGATACGCCCCCCGTGCCTTGTACCAACACCGTTTCACCTGGCTTAAGCGCGCCCTGCACCATTAAGGAACTCCATGCTGTCACAGCGGCGCAGGGCAGGGTCGCCGCTTCTTCATCAGTAAGATGCACAGGTACATGCACTACACCGTCTTGGTGTAGCACAACACGCTGCGCTAAAACTCCGTCCATGTCCGCGCCTAGCGTCAGGATTCCCCCAGGCATTCCGCCTGACAACCAATTCTGAACAAAGATTCCCGCTACACGGTCACCCGGCTTTACCCGCGTCACATTATGCCCCACCGCGACAACGCTTCCGACGCCGTCGGACAGGGGAACGAAGGGCAGCGGAAGATTAGGGTTATAGAGGCCGTTGACCACCCAAGCATCGCGATAATTTAGTGCCGCCGCGCGCATTTGGATCAAGACCTGTTCAGGCCCAGGATACGGGTCGTTTCGTTCGGTGAGGGTCAAAGCCTCCAAGCTGATTTTGTTTTGCATCTCAAATACACGCATTATATTATCCTATTGTTCGATTATAATCGAACTATGAGAATAACACGGGCTTATGCGATAATGCAAGCATGCGTATGCCCACTCATCCATCCAGAAAAAGCATGACGTTATCCGGGGTGTTGTATGCGCTGAGCGACCCGTTGCGGCTTTCGATCGTCAAGAGTCTTGCCACCCAAGGTGAGCAGCCGTGCGGTGCTTTTGGTTTGTCTGTAGCGAAGTCCACTGCGTCACACCACTTCAGGGTGTTGCGAGAGACGGGCGTCATACGGATGAAGCCGGAAGGAACGCAGCACATCAATTCGCTTCGACGTGAAGATCTGGATAGCCGTTTTCCCGGGCTACTTGACGCAATCCTACAGGCATCAGAGCCAGTTTGAGTGGCTTGTGATGGGTCGCCCAACTAGCCAAAAGACGCGCCAAGGGCTATCGCTCGCCATAACCGGCCGAGCGGCAGCGAAGGTTCGCGTTGATGGTGTTGTTAGCCCTGCTTGAGTATCTGCGTGTAGCTCAGCTTGACCAGATCTCTTGCTTTGGAACCAAGATGTCGCAGGTTCGAATCCTGTCACGCAGACCAATTTTAAGAGTAAGGGCAGGAGAATGCAATGTTTGAAATTATCGAAAGTACTGGAAAACCAATTAAGGCATGGATTCGCGGTGTGCCCGTTGAAGAGTCCGCGAAGCAACAACTTCGCAACCTCGCTGCAATGCCGTTTATCTATTCACACATTGCGGCAATGCCGGACGTTCATTGGGGATGCGGAGCCACCGTAGGCAGTGTGATTGCCACGAAAGGCGCAATTATCCCCGCTGCGGTCGGTGTTGACATTGGCTGTGGGATGGCCGCGCAGCGCACTACGCTAACTGCCGCCGACCTGCCCGATAATCTTCATGCCTTGAGGTCAAGCATTGAGGCGCGCATCCCGCACGGTCGGACAAACGATGGCGCCCATGGAGACCGTGGCGCATGGGGCGATGTGACGCCAGAAGTGCCAGCAGAGATTTTCACTGCGTTGACAGAGATTACGGCTAAGCACCCAAAGCTGGAGCAGGCGGCGCGGCGCGCTCCGTCCCATGTGGGTACATTGGGCACGGGGAACCATTTTATAGAGATTTGCTTGGACGAAGAACAGCGAGTTTGGGTGATGCTGCATTCCGGCTCTCGCGGTATTGGCAACAGGATCGGCACCTACTTCATCGAAAAGGCTAAGAAGGACATGGAGCGCTGGTTCATCAATTTGCCAGATAAAGACCTGGCTTATATCCCGCAAGGTTCTGATTTGTTCAAGGACTATTTATGCGCTGTTGAGTGGGCGCAAAATTTCGCACGAATTAACCGTGACGTGATGATGGCTGCGGCGCTTGCCGCGCTTGCCGAAGCCGTGCCTAAACCGTTTTCGTGCGACCAGAAAGCTGTTAATTGCCACCATAATTATGTTTCATGGGAGCGCCATTTTGGTGATAACGTGATGCTGACCAGGAAGGGGGCGGTTGACGCGCACGAAGGAGTGCTTGGGATTATTCCGGGGAGCATGGGCGCGAAATCATTCATCGTGCGCGGCAAAGGAAACCGTGAGTCTTTTATGTCGTGCTCGCATGGAGCAGGCCGATCAATGTCACGCGCAGAGGCACGCAAGCGTTTCACGCTGGAAGATCACGCCGCAGCTACTATGGGTGTTGAATGCCGCAAGGATGTAGATGTGATTGACGAAACGCCAGCGGCTTACAAGAGCATTGACGCAGTAATGGCGGCTCAAGACGATTTGGTAGAAGTGATACACACACTCAGGCAGGTGGTGTGTGTTAAGGGCTAACGCGAAATATCGACAACTTTATCAAAATGATTTACTTTTTATGTGGGGCTGAATCACCGTCCCAACGGACTGATCATATTCAAACGCGCCTGATATTCGGCAGCGGCCTGATAATTGCCAGAGTCTTTCTCTAGCTGCCATAAGGCGCGTAACACTTCGACGTGGTCGGGACGAATCTTCAAGATAGTATGCAGGGCCGTGCGTTTATTCATGCCCCGCTCGACGGCTTGGGGTAAGGTGGCAAGCATTTTATCGGCGAGGTCAAAGCCAATCCAGCGGTCACGCGGGTTGGCCTCATACGCCAAGCGCATGAGCCGTTGCGACTGGCCGCTATCATCACCACTCAGCGCCATTACCCAGCTCCGCACCGCCAGAAAAGACGCGACATAACTGCGCTCAAAATCCGGCATGGCGGCAGCGGGCACATGCAACGCGGCAGCAGCCTGCGGCAGGCTGGGGCGCCGCTCTAATAGCGTGG
>JAGVME010000038.1 GCA_020053945.1 Gammaproteobacteria bacterium | reverse complement strand
TACGCCAAGACCCCACGTTGCAAGGTAAGGTGGTATTGAAAATCACCATTGACCCTTCTGGTGGCGTGACGGCGTGTGAGGTGGTGTCCAGCGAGATGGGCGTGCCGGAGTTGATACAGAAAATTGTGGCGCGGGTCTTGTTGTTTGATTTTGGCGCCAAAGATGTGGCTGTGACAGTGGCAACATTTCCAATTGAGTTTTTGCCAACTTCTTGATGGCTCAATTGAGCAGAACCAGCGCCCATATTACGATGACGTTCAATATAGATACCATCACTGCCGCCGACCCTAGGTCTTTGGCTCGGCCTGAAAGGGGGTGATGCCCTGTGCCGTGACGATCCACTACCGCTTCTATGGCGGAATTGATTAGCTCGACAATCAACACCAGCATCAAGCTGCCGATAAGCAATGCTCGTTCTATACCATTATTGCTTAGCCAGATACCAAGCGGTGCGAGTATCACACACGCCGCGAGTTCCTGGCGAAATGCGGCTTCGTGGGTGAAGGCTGCTTTCAGTCCTTTGATGGAATAGCCAATGGCGCGGAAAAGACGGGTGAGTCCGGTGTCTTTTCCAGCCATGGTGATTAGTTAGCTTTCCAGGTTAAATCCAGTTCGCGTGCCGCCTTGACATCATCGAGCCGCCGTACTGGTAAGGTATGCGGTGCCGCTTTTACAAAAGCCAGATCGGTATTGGCCTCATGCAGAATTTGTGTCATGGCAGCAATGAAGCCATCCAACGCTTCTTTGGTTTCGGTTTCGGTAGGTTCAATCAGCAAGCATTCGGGCACCACCAATGGAAAGTAAGTGGTAGGCGCATGGTAGCCAAGATCCAGCAAGCGTTTTGCTACGTCCATGGCAGTAATGCCCGGTTCTTTGGCCTGACGTTTCAGTGTGACGATAAACTCGTGGGTGGCTCGCCGTTCAGGATAGGCCAAGTCAAATCCGCTTTGTGATAAGCGCTTCATCAAATAGTTAGCGTTCAATGTGGCAAACTCCGCAACACGTTGCATGCCTTCACGCCCCAGTAATTTTGCGTAAATATACGCGCGTAATAACACGCCAGCGTTACCCATGAAGGCTGAGAGCCGGCCTATGGAGTGTGGACGGTCTTTTTCGGTGAGCCAACGGTAGGTTTTACCATCGGTTGCTACGATAGGAATCGGCAAAAACGGCAGCAGCCTTTCGCTGACGCCCACCGGCCCGGCACCGGGCCCGCCGCCGCCGTGCGGTGTGGAAAATGTTTTATGAAGATTCATGTGGATGACATCAAAGCCCATATCACCCGGTTTTACCTTGCCGAGAATGGCATTAAGATTCGCGCCATCGTAATAGAGCAGGCCGCCCGCATCATGTACGATGCCCGCCATCTCTTTGATGTTTTGTTCAAACACGCCTAATGTGGAAGGGTTGGTGAGCATGATGCCTGCGGTTTGCGGACCCACGGCCGTGCGCAGCGCCGCCAGGTCAACATTGCCGCGTTCATCGGTGGGTATCTCCCGCACGGTATAGCCGCACATGACCGCCGTGGCGGGATTGGTGCCATGGGCTGTGTTGGGCACCAGGATTTCAGTGCGTTGTGTGTCGTTACGCGATTCATGATACGCGCGTATCATCGCCACACCCGCAAACTCACCTTGTGCGCCCGCCATGGGGGTGAGCGATACGCCCTTCATGCCAGTGACTTCAAGGAGCATTTCCTGCAAGTCGTACATGCAGGCCAGGTATCCCTGGCTCAAGGTATCAGGCGCATAGGGATGGCGCGCCAGAAACCCCGGTAGCATCGCATACCGGTTACACGCACGCGGGTTGTATTTCATGGTGCATGAACCCAACGGATAAAATTGCGTGTCGATGGAAAAATTCTTTTGCGACAGGCGGGTGTAATGGCGTACCGCCTGCAACTCGGAAACTTCCGGCAACAACGGGCGTGTTTTGCGCCGGAATTTTTCTGGAATCGCTTTTATTTCCACCTTGTTAAGCGGTGCTTGCGATGGGTTGCGCCGGTGGGCACGCGACAATTCAAAAATTAACATTAGTGGTTACCGATCTTATGGTGATGTAATACTTGTTCAATAAAATTTGTCCATCGGGCGTCAGGCGTCCAGATTTTTATGACGTCTGGTAAGGCATCCGTGCAGGGCTGCCGCATTTTTATGACGCGATATAAGAACACAAACACCGCGGTGCGCTTGTTTGCCGCGCAATGCACAAAAATCTTTTGTCCCTGGTGTTTGTCCAGAGCAGCAAAGAATTTTTCAATATCAGCGATGCGGGGCGCTTCCCAGGTGACGGGAATGTGCTCATATTGCATGTTTGATGACCGCACGATGTGGGCTTCATCTTCCAATGCGCCATCTGAATCCCCCATGGCCAGGTTAATGACGGTTTGAAATCCCGCGGCAGCGATCAACGCAAACTGCTCCGCTGTGGGTTGCCCGGCAGTGGCCATGCTATCTGACAGCGCAAGAAAATTATTGATGGTGTGTAATTTTTCCGGATCCACGCTGTGATTTTCTCCCTCTCCCCAGCCCGCTCCCGCCTGCGGGGAGAGCGCAGCGAGGGGGGCGAAGCCGGGCACATGCGAAATGTCAGTTGTTATTTCAACGCGGCCAAGGCTTTTTCATAGTCCGGTTCGTTGACGATTTCCGGAACCAATTCGGTGTAGGCCACTTTATCGTTTTCATCAATTACCACCACAGCGCG
>JAGVME010000112.1 GCA_020053945.1 Gammaproteobacteria bacterium | reverse complement strand
CTAAAGATGCTGGACGGATTGCGGGCGCTCGACCTCAATCAAGACACCGAATCCGTGCTCGGGGAACTCATCGCCACTTCGCGCGCTGCCATTCCTTTTCAAGACGCTTTCATCCTGATTCGCGGCGACGGCGGGCGCTTGAGACCCATCGTCACCACGGCACCTCTCTATGACAACTCCTTATGGGAACCCAAAGCTATTTTTGACCGCGTTCTCCACGGCCAACCGATCGCCCTATCCGATATTGAACAGGCAGAAGAGTGGCGCGCGCAACCCCCGTCATTGCGTAACCGCGGACGTTCCGCGTTACTTATCCCGCTGAATCCCGCGGCACAAGGAGAATCCCATACCGCTTTACTGATCTATATCCATGGTGAACACGGTTTTTTCAACCAACAACACATCACGGCAGTACAGCGTTTTTCGTTGTTGGCCTCCCAGGCACTGTTCAATGATGACTTAAAAAAAGCCCTGCGGGCACGTGAACGTTTCTTTACGCTGTCGCTGGACATGATGGGCATCATCCACTTTGGCGGATATTTCAAACAACTGAACCCGGTATGGGAAAATATATTGGGCTACAGTCTCGATGAGATAAAAACACGCCACCTCATCGAAATTGTTTACCCTGAAGACCGGCCCTTTACCTTATCGAAATTGGGTGATATCACCCTGCTGGGAAGCGAAAAAGTTTATTTTGAAAATCGCTGCCTGTGTAAAGACGGATCTTACAAATGGATCTCCTGGGCAGTCACCGCTTTCCTTGATGAACAACTCTATTATGCTGTCGCCCGGGATATCACGGAGCGCAAACAGGCGGAGGAGCGTTTGCAGCATGTGGCCTTCCATGACACGTTGACCGGATTACCCAACCGGCTGTTGTTCATCGACCGCCTCCAACAGACAATTACGCGCGCGAAACGCCATAAGGATTACATTTTTGCCGTCTTGTTCCTGGACCTGGACCGTTTCAAGATCATCAATGACAGCCTCGGCCACCCCGCAGGGGATGAAGTCTTAATCGCAACATCCCTACGGATCATCAATTGCCTGCGCACCTCCGACAGCGCCGCACGGCTCGGCGGGGATGAATTCTGCATTTTGCTGGAAGATATCCACGACATCGCGGGCGCGGTAACTGTGGCCGAACGCATACAGCACAGTCTATCCTTGCCTTTCACGGTAAAAGTGCAAGAGATATTCACCACCACCAGCATCGGCATCGCGCTCAGCTCCACAGGCTATGATCACCCTGAGGACATGCTGCGCGACGCCGATACCGCCATGTATCGCGCCAAAGCCGCAGGCAAGGCACGCCATGAAATTTTCGATGCGGCCATGCACACCCGGGCCGTCACCTTGCTCCATCTGGGAAACGACTTGCGGCACGCCATTGAACATGAGGAATTTCTGGTTTACTACCAGCCCATCGTAGCGCTGGACAGTGGCCAGCTCGTGGGGTTTGAAGCCCTGGTGCGCTGGCAGCATCCGCAACGCGGCCTGGTTTTTCCCGGTGACTTTATCTCCCTTGCCGAAGAAAGAGGATTGATAGGTGCCATCGGCCGCGGTGTGTTACGCGAGGCTTGCCGTCAGGTGCAAGAATGGCGTGTCCGTTATCCTGAGCTGCCCCCCCTGTTCGTCAGCGTAAACCTCTCCGGCAAGCAGTTCACCGAACCCGATTTGTTGGAGCAGATCCAGCGCGCACTCGAAGACACGGGACTCCCCAGCAGTTATCTCAAGCTTGAAATTACGGAAAGCGTGGTAATGGGCAACGCCGCGCACGCCATTGAGATATTGACACGGCTACGTGCCATGGGCGTACGCCTGTCCATTGATGACTTCGGCACCGGATACTCCTCGCTCAGCTACCTGCACCGCTTTCCGCTCGACACGCTCAAGATTGACCGGTCTTTTGTCAACAACATCACCGAAATTACCGAGAGCCAGGAAATTGTCAAAATCATTATGCTCCTGGCGCACAACCTGGGCATGAGCGTGATTGCCGAAGGAATAGAAACATCTGTGCAACTTACGCAATTGCGTGCCTTGGGATGTGAATACGGCCAGGGTTATTATTTTGCCAAGCCGCTGGAAGCGCGGCTCATTGAGCCAATGCTCGTCAACCCCGTTTTCAGACAGGATGCCGCGACCGCGTGATTCCATGTGCCCATATAAACGCAGGGGGGTCTTTACATGCCTGACGAATGGCGCCAGTTGATCGTGGAGATAGAAGACCCGTTGCCGGCCGTTCCTTTTCGTGAAGTCTTGCTGGTCGATGCCACTACCGAACGGGCTACTGCTTTAGTTTTCCCGCGATGATGCCAGCATCAACTCAACCTGGGGCGTTCAAGCAGGCGGCTGCGCCGCCACTTGGCTTTGCGCTAGAGCCTGACGCTGCTTTTCTTCCAGATGTTCCATTAGCGCATACGACAACTCACGCGTGCCCAAGCCGTTAATCGCGGAGATGCGGAACACCGGCCCCTGCCAATCAAGACGCGCCACAATATCCTGACAATGCGCGTCGCGCTCATCTTCAGGCAACAGATCGACCTTGTTCAACACCAGCCAACGCTCACGCGCCGCCAGATCTTCGCTGAATTTTTCCAGCTCGGCTTCCAGCATACGCACATCCTCCACCGGATTCCCCCTCATATCAAGAGCCTCACCCCAGGGCACGCAATCAACCAGGTGCAACAGCAACGAAGTGCGGGATAAATGCTTGAGGAATTGAATACCCAGACCGGCGCCTTCTGCGGCGCCCTCAATCAGGCCGGGGATATCCGCCACCACAAAGCTGCGGTGCGGCGCCACGCTGACCACGCCCAGATTGGGATACAGTGTGGTAAAAGGGTAATCGGCCACTTTGGGGCGCGCCGCAGAGATGGCGCGGATCAGCGTTGATTTACCGGCATTGGGCATGCCCAGCAAGCCCACATCGGCCAGCAATTTCAGCTCCAGACGCAAATTATGGATTTCACCCGGCGTACCGGGCGTAAACTGGCGCGGCGCGCGGTTGGTACTGCTTTTAAAACGCGCATTGCCCAGGCCATGCCAACCACCCTTGGCCACCAGCAGGGTTTGCCCCGCCTTTACCAGATCACCCATCACTTCTTCGGTATCAGCATCAATAACCGTCGTGCCCACCGGCACCGACACATATAAATCTTCACCGCCCCGCCCTGTGCAATCATCGCCCATGCCATTTTGGCCGCGTGGGGCACGAAATTGACGCGAATAACGAAAATCAGCCAAGGTATTCAGGTTCACGGTAGCGATCAGATAAACGCTGCCGCCATTCCCGCCATCGCCGCCGTCCGGGCCGCCAAACGGCAGGCATTTTTCACGGCGAAAGCCAACGCAGCCGCTCCCGCCATCGCCACCCATGACTACAATTGTTGCTTCATCTACGAATTTCATAATTTTGAGTCCTCTGAAAAGCGCGCTGAAACGGCGCTGGCCGCGCTGGAAATGTATTCAAAATGCGGAGCCGGGTAGCGGCAGACTTCGTGTACACTCCGCTTTTTCGCCCATTTCCGCCTTGCCATCATCCGTTTGATCAAGCTTTTCAGAGGACTCTCTTTAATTTACCAACAAAAAACCCCGCACGTGCGGGGTTTTTGCGGCTGTGAATCATACAGCAACCTTAAGCGGCGGGAACAACGCTCACAACCCGGCGGCTATTAGCGCCCTTCACCGCAAACACCACGGTGCCGTTCGCTTTGGCGAACAAGGTGTGATCATGACCACAACCGACATTAACCCCGGGATGAAAGTGGGTGCCACGCTGCCGGATAATGATGTTACCCGCTATTACCTGCTCGCCACCAAAACACTTCACACCTAAACGCTTTGAATGGGAATCGCGACCATTACGTGTAGAACCGCCAGCTTTTTTATGTGCCATTTTTCTATGACCTCAGCAAATATTTGATTATTAAAACGTTATCTTTAAAATTAACCGCTAATGCCAGTGATCTGTAATTCTGTATAGGACTGGCGATGCCCGGTGCGCTTGCGGTAATGCTTACGGCGGCGCATTTTAACGATCTTGATTTTCTCGCCCCGGCCATGCGACTTAATGGTGGCAGTGACATTGCCATTGGCAAGATAAGGGGCGCCGACCTGGATTTGATCGCCATCGGCAACCATCAGCACGTGCTCAATATTAATCGTAGCGCCTTCTTCCGCCACGATTTTTTCTACTTTTAGCACATCGCCTTCGGCAACTCGATACTGCTTGCCACCGCTTACAATCACCGCGTACATAATTCTTTATCTCCAGCAAAACTGCTCAAAACTATTGAAGGCGCCCGGCGCGCGCATTCAGCTCACCCATTGCAACCTTTCTGTAAGGCCGATAATTTTACCCTTTGAAAAGACAAAGGTCAAACAATAAATTAGGCGGCGCGCGGCGGCGTGCCCGGGGTTAAATATCCCAATAAATTCAAAAATTCACTGTAACTGCTCTTGGCGGGAGGGTATTTAGCTTCTACAATGGAAAGACCATGCTCGCTGAAACACTCATCTGCCCACCGTCTCGTCCCCCTGCCCAACCGGCTCTGCAAACGCCGATGGGCATTGATGCCGTGCGTGCGCTGATTGCCGATGAGGTGCGGGCGGTTGATGCGCTGATCAGTAAGCGGCTGCATTCTGAGGTGCTGCTCATCAATCAATTGGGGCACTATATTATAAATAGCGGCGGCAAGCGCCTGCGCCCACAACTGCTGGTATTGAGCGCGCGCGCGTTTGGCTATGCGGGCACCCAGCATATTAATTTGGCGGCGGTGATTGAGTTCATCCACACGGCGACGCTGCTGCACGATGACGTGGTGGATGGCTCCGACCTGCGCCGTGGGCGCGACACCGCCAATGCGCTGTGGGGCAATGAGGCGAGCGTGCTGGTGGGTGACTTCCTGTATTCGCGCGCCTTTGAAATGATGGTGGACGCGGGCAGTATACGCATCATGGAAATTCTGGCCAGCACCACCAATACTATTGCCGAAGGCGAAGTGATGCAATTGCTTAATTGCAATGATCCTGACACCACTGAAGAACGCTATCTTAATGTCATCCATTGCAAAACCGCTAAACTATTTGAAGCGGCGGCGCAGTTGGGGGCGGTGATCAGCGCGCGCCCTGCCTTCGAAGAGCAGGCCATGGCCAGTTACGGCATGCATCTGGGCACGGCTTTCCAACTGATTGACGATGTGCTGGATTACAGCGCGTCGCCCCTGGAAATGGGCAAAAATGTCGGCGATGACCTGGCCGAGGGCAAGCCGACCCTGCCGCTGATTCATGCGATGCGCGTGGGCACGTCGGCACAGGCGGCGGTTATTCGCCATGCGATTGAAAACGGTGGGCGTGAAAACATTGCGGCGGTGACCGAGGCCATTGAATCCACCGGCGCTATCGCGTACACTGCGCGCGCGGCACATGCGGAAGCGCGCAAGGCCGTAGCGGCGCTTGCGGTCATTCCCGACTCGCCTTACCGTGACGCGCTGTATGCACTGGCCGAGTTTTCCGTAAGCCGGAATTATTAGATTTGAGGGCATCCCTAAAAATTCGATCAAGGCACGAGGGCAAGGCGGAAATACGCGAAAAAGCGGAGTGTACACGGAGTACATGAGCATTTTGAGCGCATTTCCAACGCCGCCATCGTGATTTCAGCGAATCTTTAGGGGTGCCCTTGATAAATTACGGGGTGTAGCTCAGCCTGGTAGAGCACTTGCTTCGGGAGCAAGGGGCCAGAGGTTCAAATCCTCTCATCCCGACCAGCATCAGACCATTCTCTAAAACGGCGATTTATGAATTTCTTCCGCCTCCTCATTCTTGCACTGGCCATTTGGCTGGCTTATCGCGTCATCAAACATTATCTGGGTCGTCCCAAACCCCCTGCACCTCAAGCGGATTCCACATCCGCCCCCGACATGGTGCGTTGCGAGCAATGCGGTCTGCATGTTCCGAAACTCGAAGCGGTGCGCGATGGCGACCAGTTTTATTGTGGCAAGCAGCACCTCGAAGACAGCAAAAAACGCACCGATCAATCTTAACCTCGTGCCCGCCCTGCAACACATTCTGCATATCACTTGGCTGGTCGCTGACCTGCCACGGGCGCGGGCATTTTACGAGGGTATTTTAGGTTTGGCACCGGATCCCGCACGCCCGGACCTGGGATTTGCGGGGGTATGGTATACGTTGCCGGGTAGCCAGCAAATCCATTTGATGGCCTTGCCCAACCCCGACCCAACCGAGGGTCGGGTGGCGCATGGCGGACGCGACCGGCATGTGGCGGTGGCCGTGGCGGGGCTGGATGAACTCGCTGCCACGCTGCAACAGGCCGGGGTTGATTTTACGCGCTCACGTTCAGGCCGCGCGGCGCTGTTTGTGCGCGACCCGGACGGGAACACGCTGGAACTGATAGGGATTTAAGGCCGAATTTTCCCCGATCTCATTGCAGGCAGGGAAGCGTGCAATATCCCAAAAACATCAAGAACAAAACGTGGCGCCATTACTTTGCAATTGAATATTTTGCAGTCCCCGAGCAAAATGTCGTCTTATAAGGCATCATTTTTATTCGGTTAATACTGGTTGGGCATAATAAGTGAGGAAAGAAACATGCCAGCAATTTCCATGTTCTACGGACTGATCATCTATATGTATTTCATGGACAATAAGCAGCATAAACTGCCACATATCCACGTGAGATATCAAAACGATGAAGTGATTGTGTCCATCCCGGAAGGACAAGTTCTCGACGGAGGGATTCCACCGTCGAAAATGAAGTTGCTTCAGGCTGGATTGAACTACACAAAGATGAACTTGTTGCTGATTGGGAACTCGCCGTAGCCGGGGAGCAACCCTATAAGATCGAGCCGTTGAGGTAACAATCATGAATCCAAGAGTAAAATGTGTGTCTGCTTCATCTGATCACAAACTCCACCTTGAATTCACAAACAGAGAGCGCGGTGTCTACGATTGCTCACCGTTTCTAGGCTTCGGCGTATTTAGAGAGTTAAAAGATTTGAATTACTTCAAGCAGGCGCGAGTATTGGACGGAACAGTCGTGTGGCCACATGAGCAGGACATCTGCCCTGATACTTTATATTTGGATTCAGTTAAGAGTGCCAAACAAGGCGCGCCAGCCGACGCTCGCACCTCGCGCGGCTGAGCGCATTCGTTGGGCGTCATTACTGGCGCGTAGATGATTCGCTCTGTGACCAAACTAGCCAAAGCGCGTTGCTCTTCATAAGGGAGGTGGCATGAGGATTACGAGTATAAGACTCCGCAATTTCACGCGATTCACGGATCTCCTCATCCACAACATACCGGTGACCGCAAAGCTTGTCGTAGTTGTGGGTCCGAATGGCTGCGGCAAGTCGTCGCTCTTTGATGCTCTCCTTCAGTGGTATCGACTGAAAACCGGTAACAACGCCATAACCGCCAGTAAAAAGCGGTGCGCCTTAGCTATGCGTTACCTGATCGTTTTGCTGGCTCTCATATCTACGCCTGTCTGGAGTGGCGTGCTGCCGGATTCCGCAAGAGAAAAATTATTACACGATGTGTTTTCGCAATTTTGGGGTCGTGCAAAGCTGTCAGACGGCTCATTTGTTAAGCCCGACAGTGAACAAGAGCGCAACACGCTACCTGTTTCCATCACGGTGGTGAACCAGGTTTTTGATGTTGGGGAAATATCGGGTTACGCGGAATGGTGTGGATTGGATTGGCAATCAAACTTCTTGACGATGACCGCCACTGCCCGAAAAAGTGGCTTCAAAGAAAAACAGATGGCGTTTATTGGCATGCTTCATGGAGCAGCACAAGGCATTGTTGCTGATGCGCTGAAGACGAAAACATGCGGGGCACAAGACCGACTCAGCGTTAAGGATATGATGCGCCGCTCACCGAATAAAAATTTCTAGCAGCACAATCAATAGGGTTCTTTATCTAAAAATCATCCGGGCCTGAACCTACTGATCCACCCGACTGCGCCGAAACTCCCCAGGCGGCATGCCCAGTCCACGGCTGAATGCCTTATTAACTGATGTTACGCAGCCGCCCGCATACTCAGCAGCTCATCATAGGCCAGCTTGATGGCTTTGATGTAGAGCTTGGAGCGCAAGGCGAAGTGGT